>NZ_JAUTAY010000001.1:3186244-3504869 GCF_030818795.1 Microbacterium sp. SORGH_AS_0862
CAAGCTCACGGGCGACTGGGGTCGCTTCAAGGGCGACAAGGACGCCGTGAGCACCGTCAAGTACGCAGAGGGCAAGGCTCCCTTCGAGGTCGACGCGGCCAAGAAGTCGGTCATCAAGCCCAAGGCCGAGAAGAAGGCCGAGGAGCCCGCTCCCGTCGAGGCCGAGGCCGCCGACGAGGCTGCTGAGAGCACCGAGGCGTAATCATCGTGCTGGCTGCCGCGCTCGAACACGTCGTCAAGGGGATCGTCGACAACCCCGACGCCGTGCGCATCGTCTCGTCCACGTCGCCGCGCGGCGACGTGCTCGAGGTGCACGTCCACCCCGATGACCGGGGTCGCGTGATCGGGCGCGGCGGTCGCACCGCCAAATCTCTGCGGACCGTGGTCACCGCCCTCGCCGACGGCAGCCGCGTGCGCGTCGACGTCGCCGACGACTGATGGCGGCCGCATCCGCCGACGGAGCGCGCGCGTCCGCGCCGCGCCCCGGCAAGACCCAGCTTCGTGTCGGCCGCCTCGTCAAGGCCCATGGTCTCAAGGGCGCGCTGAAACTCGAGCTGTACACGGACGACCCGGACGGTCGGTTCGTCCCCGGGGCGGAGTTCACCCTCCAGGTCCCCGATTCGTCGCCGTGGTTCGGCAAGACCGTCACCGTGCGTGAGTTCCGCTGGATGAACACGCACCCGGTGGCATTCTTCGAGGGCGTCGACGACCGTGACGCGGCCGAATCTCTCGTGCGCGCCATCCTCTGGATCGACCAGGACGAGCAGAGCACACCCGACGAAGAGGACGCCTGGTTCGACCACCAGCTCGTCGGCCTCGACGTCGTCCGCGACGGTGTCGTCGTGGGGCGGATCGCCCGTGTCGACCATCTTCCTGCGCAGGATCTGCTCGCGGTCGCCGTGGGCGAGAGCGAAGTGCTGGTGCCGTTCGTCAAGGCGATCGTGCCCGAGGTCGACCCCACCGCGGGCCGCGTGGTCGTGACGCCGCCCGCCGGGCTCTTCGAGGAGCTTCCCGCCGACGACGACCCCGCCCCTGACGACGAAACGGCCGCGACCCGCGAGGACTGACGTGCGCATCGACGTCATCACGATCTTCCCCGAGTTCTTCGACGTTCTCGAGGTCTCCCTCCTCGGCAAGGCCCGTGGCAACGGGCTCCTCGATGTCCGGGTCCACAACCTTCGCGACTTCACGACCGACCGGCATCGCACGGTCGACGACACCCCGTACGGCGGGGGAGCGGGCATGGTCATGAAGCCGGAACCCTGGGGTCTCGCGCTCGACGCGATCGCACAGGAGGCGACGTCTGCGCCGACGTTCGTCTTCCCGTCGCCGGCGGGAGAGCGGTTCGTGCAGGGGACGGCCCGTGAGTGGAGCGGTCGCGACCACCTCGTCTTCGGCTGCGGCCGGTACGAGGGCATCGACGAACGCGTCTTCCGCTACGCGGCCACGCTCGGCGAGGTGCGACTCGCCAGCCTCGGTGACTACGTGCTCAACGGCGGCGAGGTCGCGGCGATGGCGATGATCGAGGCCGTCGGACGTCTCGTTCCCGGTGTCGTCGGCAACCCCGAGAGCCTCGTCGAGGAGTCGCACGAGGACGGTCTGCTGGAGTACCCCTCGTATACGAAGCCCTCCGATTGGCGCGGTCTGGTCGTCCCCGATGTGCTCCTGAGCGGACATCACGGCCGCGTGGCCGAGTGGCGCCGTGAGCAGCAGGTGGAACGCACGCGTGAGCGGCGTCCCGACCTGCTCGCCGACTGAGCCGGGATCAGTCGACGCCGAGGAACCCGCGGTCGGTCAAGACGACGGGGCCGTCGGCTGTGACGGCCACGGTGTGCTCGGTGTGCGCCCCGCGGGACCCGTCTGCGCTGCGCAGCGTCCAGCCGTCCGGGTCCGTCACGAGCCGATCGGTCGTCTCCAGCAGCCATGGCTCGAGCGCGACCACGAGTCCTTCGCGAAGCGGATAGCCGCGGCCGGCCTTTCCGTCGTTCGGCACGTGCGGATCACCGTGCATCACGCGGCCCACGCCATGACCGCCGAAATCGGTGTTGATGGAGTACCCGGCGCCGTGCGAGACGGCCGCGATCGCGGCCGAGACGTCGCCGACGCGGTTGCCGACCGTCGCCGCCTGGATCGCCGCATCCAAGGCGACGCGTGTGGTCTCGATCAGACGCAGATCCTCGTCGCGAGGGACTCCGACCACGAAGGAGACCGCGGAGTCCGCGACCCAGCCGTCGACGGATGCCGCGAAGTCGAGCGAGACGAGGTCCCCGTCGCGCAGCGTGTAGTCGAAGGGGAGCCCGTGCAGGACGGCATCGTTGATCGAGGTGCAGATCACCTTGCCGAAGGGGCTCGCTCCGAAGGACGGGTGGTAATCGATGTAGCAGGACTCGGCGCCCGCCTTGCGGATCATGTCGTGCGCCTTGCGATCGAGCGTCAGCAGATTCGTGCCGACCTTCGTGTCGTCCCGAAGCGTCGCCAGCACTTCGGCGACGAAGCGTCCGGCCGGTCTCATCTGCTCGATCTCAGCCGGCGTGCGCAGTTCGATCATGGTGCTCCTTCGTTCTCGTCTCCATTCTCTCCCGGCCGCCGGACGTGTGTCGTGGGCGCGACCGTCCTGCCCCGCTGGGCGTCTGCCCCGAGTGTCGGTCACGCCCGGCGCTCGTCCCGAGCGGCCGCGTACGATGCAGACATGTGGCTTCGTCGTGCCGGCTTCCACTGGCTTCTGCCGTCCGCCTTTCTGCTGCCGCTCTGGCTCTTCGTCGGCTGGACGGTGACGGGCGCGGGCGGTTGGGCCCTGCTGTGGGTGTTGTTCATCGCCATCCCCTCGGTGTTCTTCGGCCAACTCCTGCTGACGCTGTTCACGCGTCTGCGACCGACAGCCCGCGCCGAGCGAGCGCTGTCCTGGTGGGATGTGGCCGGCTACGGCCTCTGGCATGCGTTGACGATCGTGCTCGGCCTCTTCGTGCAGCAGTGGTGGGCGCCCATCATGGTGCTCACGGTCCTGGTGGGTGTCGCGAACATCTGGCTGCAGCTCTGGCAGCTGTGGCGCGAGGCGCGCCCGCGCGCGGCGGTGCTGCACACGAGCGACGGCACCGCCTACATCCCGCCGACGAAGCCCGCACCGGCCGCATCCGCTCCGGCGCACGAGGTCATCGTGGTCGAGGAGACGCTGCACCGCGACGCCTGAAGTTGGCGCCGGCAGCGGAGCATGGCAGAATAGTTGTTTGTGCCCTGACCGGTCTCTGCCTCAGGGGAGACAGCCGCGCATCCCGCGCGGTGCGGGCACCGCTCCAACTTTCGTAAACACCAGTTTCGCAGCCGACCTGTGGCGGTTGCAGGAAGAGATCACTCATGCAGATCCTCGACGCCGTCGATGCGGCTTCGCTCCGCTCCGACATCCCGGACTTCGGTCCCGGCGACACCGTCAAGGTGCACGTCAACATCACCGAGGGCAACCGCTCGCGCATCCAGGTCTTCCAGGGCGTCGTCATCGGCCGCCAGGGCGACGGCGTGCGCGAGACCTTCAACGTCCGCAAGATCAGCTTCCAGGTCGGCGTCGAGCGCATCTTCCCGGTGCACTCGCCGATCATCGACAAGATCGAGGTCGTGACGCGCGGTGACGTGCGTCGCGCGAAGCTGTACTACCTCCGCAACCTCCGCGGCAAGAAGGCGAAGATCAAGGAGAAGCGCGACCGCTGATCGCGTTCTTTCACGAAGCCCCGACCGCTCCGGCGTCGGGGCTTCGTCGTGTCCGCGGCCGCGTCCGGATGTGCGACGCTAGAGTGCGGCTCGTGCCGCCTGTATCTCGAGGAACTGCATGAGCACCGACAACCCCTCCGTCGACGACGCATCGCTGCCCCGCCGATCCCGGCCCCGCCGACGGCGCGGCGCGTTGATCTTCCTCCGCGACGTGCTGGTCATCATCCTCATCGCGCTGCTCGTGTCGTTCCTCGTCAAGACGTTCCTGGTGCGCTCGTTCTACATCCCGTCGGCGTCGATGGAGAACACGCTGATCGAGCAGGACCGGATCCTCGTCGACGAGCTGACGCCCCGTTTCGGCGGATACGAGCGCGGTGACGTCGTCGTCTTCCGCGACCCGGGCGGCTGGCTCGGCTCGACGGTGTCTGCTCCGAGTCAGGGGCCGATCGTCGACGGCATCGAATGGGTGCTCTCGCTCGTCGGCCTCGCGGCGCCCGACAGCGACGACCACCTCATCAAGCGCATCATCGGTCTGCCCGGCGATCATGTCGTGTGCTGCAACGACCTGGGCCAGATCACCGTCAACGGTGCGCCGATCGATGAGTCCTCATATCTCCTGCTGCCCGATCCGGGCGCCCCCGCTTCGTCACTCGACTTCGATGTCACGGTGCCGGAGGGGTCGCTCTGGGTGCTGGGGGACAACCGTTACCGTTCCAAGGACTCGCGGTACAACCAGGATCAGCCCGGGCGCGGCTTCGTGCCCATCGACAACGTCGTCGGACGTGCCTTCCTGATCACCTGGCCGTTCGACCGCTTCGGCGGCATCGACTTCCATCACGAGGTGTTCGCCGACGTTCCGCGGCCGGAGGGCCAGTGAGTCCGGTCCAACCGACGCTGCGTCTGGAACGGCGCCTGTGGGCCGAGCAGCGCGTCGTCGTCGCGTGCGACGAAGTCGGGCGGGGAGCTCTCGCCGGCCCCGTGGTGATCGGTGCGACGGTCATGGCGCCGCGCACCCGCCGTGTCCGGATCCCGGAGGGGCTGCGCGACTCCAAGCTCATCCCCGAGGCGCGCAGAGCGGATGTGGCTCGGACCGCCGCGGCGTGGGTCGATGCGAGCGCTCTGGGTTGGGCGTCCGCTGCAGAGATCGACGCCGTGGGGATCACGCGGGCGCTCGGTCTCGCCGCGCACCGCGCTCTCGACGGTCTTCGCTCGCAGGGCGTGGATGTGACGGGTGCGGTCGTCCTGCTCGACGGCAACCACGACTACATCTCGCCCGCGGGCTCGACGCCGTACGAGGTACGCACCGTGATCAAGGGCGACCGCGACTGCGCGAGCGCCGCGGCCGCATCCGTCGTCGCCAAGGTGGCCCGCGACGCGCACATGGTCGCGCTGCATCCGGATGCGCCCGCGTACCTGTGGGAACGCAACAAGGGATACGCGAGCCCGGAGCACCGTGCCGCCATCGCCGCACACGGGCTTCACGCGCATCATCGCGCCTCGTGGCAGATCGCCGCGGCGCCCACACTCTTCTGAGACCGCGCCGACCCGGACCGCAGCCGTAGAATGGACGCACCATGGATGACGATGTCTTCGAAGACTACGACCGCGAACTCGAGCTCGCTCTGTATCGGGAGTACCGCGACGTCGTCTCGCAGTTCCAGTACGTGATCGAGACCGAACGCCGCTTCTACCTCGCCAACGACGTCAATGTCGTGCGCCGTGACACCGAGCACGACTTCTACTTCGAGATCTCGATGACCGACGTGTGGGTGTGGGACATCTACCGCGCCGACCGCTTCGTGAAGGCCGTACGCGTGCTGACGTTCAAGGACGTGAACGTCGAGGAGCTCTCGCGCCGAGACTTCCAGCTTCCCGAGGAGCTCTCGCTCGACAACTGAGCAGATCTCCTCACCCCCGGGGCCGCGGCGGGTTCTCCCCGATGCGAGGTCAGGCGTGAACGGCGGCTCCGCAGGGTCGACACGCTGGGGCGATGGCAGCGAAAGACGACCTGGGGCGAGACGGTGAGAACCGCGCCGCATCCTTTCTGACCGACCGCGGGTACCGGATTCTCGACCGCAACTGGCGTTGCCCTCTGGGTGAGATCGACATCGTCGCGGCGGAAGCCGGCGAGATCGTCGTGGTCGAGGTCAAGACACGTACGAGCGAGCGCTTCGGGCACCCCCTCGAAGCCATCGACGCGCGCAAGCGCGCCCGGTTGTGGCGACTCGCGGTGGCTTGGTGCATCGCGCATCCCGACGAGGCGCGAGGGCGCGCGGTGCGTATCGACGCCGTGTCCGTCCTGGGGATGGACGCCGGCACCGGTCATGTCGAGCACCTGCGGGATGTGCGATGACCGTCGCTCGCACGTGGTCGATCGCGCTGAACGGGCTCGAGGGCTCTCTCGTCGAGGTCGAAGCCGACGTCAGTCAGCAGACCCCCGAATTCCGCATCATCGGACTCGGGGACCGGGCGCTTGGCGAGGCGGTGCAGCGCGTGCACAACGCATGTGCGAACTCCGGTCTCCCGTTGCCCAGACGCCGTCTCACCGTCAACCTGTCACCGGCGAGCTTGCCCAAGCACGGGTCCGGCTTCGACGTCGCGATCGCCATCGCCGCGCTGACCGCGGACGGCGGGATGGATGCGGCGTCGGTCGCCGGAACGGTGCACATCGGCGAGTTGGGGCTGGACGGTCGCCTGCGACCCGTTGCAGGCGTGCTTCCCGCAGTCGTGGCCGCCGCGCGTGCGGGGCGTCGCCGGATCATCGTGCCCGCGGCGAACGGTGAGGAGGCCCAGCTCGTGACGGGCATCGAGGTGCTGCCGGCCGCGACCTTGGCCGAGGTCGCCGCTCGGCACGGCGCGGACGTGATCGTTCCCGACGTACCCCCGCCGACGCGTGCCCCGGCAGAGGACGAGGATCGTGAGCTGCTGGATCTGTCGGATGTGATCGGCCAGCGCGAAGCGGTCGAGGCACTCGTGGTGGCAGCCGCCGGCGGGCATCACCTACTGATGAGCGGGCCGCCGGGGGCGGGCAAGACGATGCTCGCGCGGCGCCTGCCCGGCATCCTTCCGCCGCTCGACCGCGAGGCGGCGCTCGCTGTGGCATCGGTCCGATCGCTGTCGGGCGAGGCCGTGACCTCCCTCACCCGCATCCCGCCGCTGGAGGCGCCGCACCACACGGCCAGCGTCGCTGCGCTGGTCGGCGGAGGCTCCCGTGTCATCCGGCCGGGCGCCATCGCGCGCGCCAGCGAGGGGGTGCTGTTCCTCGACGAGGCGGGCGAGTTTCCCGCGAGCGTCCTGGACGCGCTGCGACAGCCGCTCGAACGGGGCGACATCCACATCCACCGCTCCGGCGTCAGCGTGCGATATCCGGCGCGATTCCAGCTCGTTCTCGCCACCAATCCCTGTCCCTGCGGCAACTACGGGGTGCGTGGGGCGACGTGTGAGTGCCCGCCGTCCGCGATCCGCCGCTACCTCGGGCGACTGTCGGGACCCCTGCTGGATCGCGTCGACATCGATCTGCCGATGCGCCGCGTCGCGGCAGTGGGCGTCGATACCGCGGTCGGGCGCGTCTCGACAGCGGAAGCAGCCGGACGCGTGGCGGACGCCCGTGCGCGTACCGCGGAGCGGTTGGCGCGGACGCCCTGGCGACGAAACGTCGACGTACCCGGCCGTTGGCTGCGCGAAGGGCCCTCGGCACCACCCGCCGAGGTGCGGGCGCCGCTCGACGCCGCGCTCGAACGCGGCCAGCTGACCCTGCGCGGCTACGACCGCGTCCTGCGCCTGGCGTGGACGTTGGCCGATCTCGCGCAGCGCGCGGGTCCGACCCGGGAGGACATCGGGCGAGCGCTCTTCATGAAGCGGGGGATCGCCGCATGAACGTCGACGCCTCGATCGAGCGGATGCTGCCGTTGCTGGGGGAGCGGGCTACGCCGGAGCGAGCCGCCCGCGTCTTCTGGAGCGGCGTCGCGGAACCCGGCGATGCGCTTGCGGGGGCGCTGCTGGCGCGCGTGCCCGCCGTGGCCGCGCTCCGCGTCGCCGCGCATGCCGCGGAGATCCAGCGGATCACCGGCGCCCCGACGCGTGCTGCCGCGGATGCCGCAGCTCGTTGGCGTCCGCGACTGCGGGACGACCTCCTGAGCGACCCTCTCGAGCGGGCCGCACGCTCGCGGGTGTCGATCCTCGTCCCCACGGACCCCGAGTGGCCCGAAGCGGTCGACGATCTGGGGGATCATGCTCCGATCGCCTTGTGGGTCCGCGGCGATCCCGATGCGCTCCGTGTGCCATCCGTCGCGCTCGTCGGCGCGCGGGCGGCCACCGCCTACGGCGAGCACGTGGCGGGCGAGCTGGCCGCGGGAGTGGTCGCGGCGGGCGTGTCGGTCGTCTCGGGCGCGGCCTACGGAATCGACGGCGCGGCGCACCGCAGTGCTCTCGCCACCCGCTCCGGCTCCACGGTCGCCGTCCTCGCCGGCGGCTGTGATCGCTCCTACCCGGCCGGGCACGAACAGTTGCTGGAGCGGATCGCCGCGACCGCGGCGGTGGTCGCAGAAGTGCCGTGCGGCGCAGCGCCGACCAAGTGGCGCTTCCTCGCGCGCAACCGCCTTATCGCGGCACTCTCGCTCGCGACCATCGTCGTCGAGGCGGGGGCGCGGAGCGGGTCGTTGAACACCGCCGGGCATGCAGCATCACTGGGTCGCCCCCTGGGCGCCGTGCCCGGGCCGGTCACGAGCGCAGCATCCCTCGGATGCCATCGGCTGCTCCGTGAGTACGACGCGGTCTGCGTGACGGATGCGGCCGAGGCGCGGGAGCTCGCCGGCCTCGGGATGGCCAGGCCGCTCGTGGTGCCCGGTGCGCGCACGGATGAGCGGACGCGCGTGCGGGACGCGCTGAGCACGAGGGTCGGGCGCGACGCGGCAGAGCTGGCGGCGCGTTCCGGGCTCGCGACCGCCGAGGTCGAGGCCATCCTGGGCGTGATGCTCCTCGAGGGGTCGGTCGTGGGCGTCGACGGCGGGTGGCGACGCCCAGCGGGGCGGTGACTGGCAAGCTGGCTGCATGATGCTGGCGGCTGCGATCGACGCCTGGTGCGATCACCTCACCGACGTGCGTCGCCTGTCGCCGGCGACGGTGCGGGCGTATGGAGCCGATCTGCGCGATTTCGCCGCGCTGTCCGGGGTCGAACAGGTCGAGAGTGCGGACCTGGAGGAGCTGCGCGAGTGGCTCTGGCAGGCCACGAACCGCGGCGACAGTCGCGCCACGATCGCCCGGCGCACCGCATCCGCCCGGGGCTTCTTCGGCTGGGCGCGCGAGCAGGGGATCATCCAGGCCGACCCGAGCCTGCGTCTCATCGCGCCCAAACGCGGTCGCACCCTTCCCGCGGTCGCGAGCGCGCCCGCCCTGGGTGAGATGCTCGGCGCGTTGGCGGTCGACAGCGCCGACGGCGACCCCGTCGTGTTGCGGGACCGTGCGGTGCTCGAACTGCTCTACGGCGCCGCGCTGCGCGTGTCGGAGCTGTGCGCACTGCGGAGCCGGGATCTCGACCGCGAGCGTCGCACCGTTCGTGTGGTCGGAAAGGGCAACAAGGAACGCGTGGTTCCCTACGGGGCGCCCGCGGACGAGGCGGTCGCCGCGTATCTCGTCCGTGCGCGACCCGTCCTCGCGGCCCGTGCCGGCGATCAGCCGTCGGACGCCCTCTTCCTCGGCGTGAGAGGGGGCGCGTTGGGTCCGCGCAGCGTGTATGACCTCGTCGCCCGTACCGTCGGCCCCGTCATCGGACGTGCTGCCGGTCCGCACGCCCTGCGCCACTCTGCCGCGACGCATCTCCTGGACGGCGGAGCCGACCTGCGCGCCGTGCAGGAGATGCTGGGGCATGCGAACCTCGGCACCACGCAGATCTACACACACGTCTCGCACGAGCGGCTCGCGGCTACCTACCGTCAGGCGCATCCGCGGGCGTGACGCCGACGCCGCGCGGCGCGTACCGTGAAGGCATGACACCGCGCCGACTGGGCCAGATCGCGATCCTCCTCACCGCAGCGGCCGTTGTGACCGGATGCGGCGTCGTCGCCGGCCCGCGCCAGACGGTTCTGCCGGAGCCGCCGAGCGCGGCGCCGTCGGCGTCGTCCCCTGCCCCCACCCGTCCGATGACGCCCGCGCCGTCGGCGCCGTCACCCGCAGCGGACGGTCAGCTCGTCTGCGACAGCGGGACGACGGAGATCTCCGGCGCCGACCAGGACTTCGTGCTCGCCGGCGACTGCGGGAGTGTGATGATCGGAGGAACAGGGCTGCGCGTGGATGCGACACGGGCGACGCTCGGCGTCGTCCAGCTCTCCGGAGATCGCAACGACCTGCGTACATCGGACATCTCCGACCTCTCCGTGGGAGGTCAGGACAACACGGTCGACGCGGGAACGCTGTCGACGGTGTCCCTCAACGGAGATCGCAACGCCCTGACGGCGGCGGGTTTCGGTGCGCTGATCGTGTCCGGCAACGACAACGCGGTGCGCGCGGACCGTCAGGGGACGGTGACCGACAACGGTCAGCGCAACACCGTCACCGGTCGCTGAAATCAGCAGCACGGCAGCAGCACGGCGCGCGGCACCCCTCCCAGCAGGAGCAGCGGGTTGATGTACGCGCCGTCGCGCCGCGCGCCGAGATGGAGAGCGCCCCGGGCGGCGTGCCCGCCGTCGGCGAGTGTGCCAACGACCTCGCCGGCCCCCACTCCCGTTCCCGGCGGCAGGGACGTGGTGACGGGCTCGAGCGTGCTCACCAGACCGTCCCCGTGGTCGATCGTGACGACGGGGCGGTCGACCACGACCCCGACGAAGAGGATCACGCCATCATCGGGCGCGACGACGGTGTCGGTGCCGGCCTCGATGTCGATTCCGCGATGGCCGGCCGCGTAATCGTGCGCGGGCTGCCGATAAGGCTCGACCACGCGGCCGAGGACCGGCCATGTCCATGAGTGCGCCGCATCGGCATCCGATGCGGCGGCTGAGACGTCCGGAGCCCACGTCGCCACGGCAGACGGTGCCGTGAGGGCGAGCAGAGCGATGGCGATGGCGGCGGTGCGGCGGGCGTGGGTACGGGCGGACATGCCCTCACCGTGCCCGGGAACGCGACCTGCGCGGGTCGCGGAGACGCGTGTGGGGACGGATCGCCCCGGGCGTGAGCGCGGGGGAGGAGACGTCGTTCGGCTGCACCGTGGGGTGGGTCGGCGACTGATACACTTGAGGCGCACCTCGCATGTCGAGGTGACTCCGCGTGCCCTCAGCGGCAACACCCCGCGGCACATCCACCCTACGGTCCCGTCCTCGGACGGGTGGGTGCGTGCCGGGCACCAGGCTCGTCGGCCGATCGGTTCGACGCGAACAACCGCAACAGAAGGAGAACGGCCATGGCCGTCGTCACCATTCGCCAGCTGCTCGACAGCGGCGTCCACTTCGGACACCAGACCCGCCGGTGGAACCCGAAGGTCAAGCGCTTCATCCTCACGGAGCGCTCCGGCATCCACATCATCGACCTCCAGCAGTCGCTGTCGTACATCGACAAGGCGTACGAGTTCGTCAAGGAGACCGTCGCCCACGGTGGCACGGTTCTCTTCGTCGGCACCAAGAAGCAGGCGCAGGAAGTCATCGCCGAGCAGGCGACGCGTGTCGGCCAGCCCTACGTGAACCAGCGCTGGCTCGGCGGTCTGCTGACCAACTTCTCGACCGTCAGCAAGCGCCTCGCCCGCATGAAGGAGCTCGAGGAGCTCGACTTCGAGGACCCGGCAGCCAGCGGCTTCACGAAGAAGGAGCTGCTGCTCAAGAAGCGCGAGCTCGACAAGCTGCACAAGTCGCTCGGTGGTATCCGCAACCTCACCAAGACGCCGTCCGCCATCTGGATCGTCGACGCCAAGCGCGAGCACCTCGCCGTCGATGAGGCGACCAAGCTCGGCATCCCGGTCATCGGCATCCTCGACACGAACGCCGACCCGGACGAGTTCCAGTTCCCGATCCCCGGCAACGACGACGCGATCCGCTCCGTCTCGCTGCTGACGCGCATCATCGCGGACGCCGCTGCCGAAGGCCTGCAGCAGAAGCACAACCCCGAGTCCGGCGCCGAAGAGCCCCTGGCCGAGTGGGAGCGCGAGCTCCTCGAGCAGGGCGCGCCCGTTGCCGAGGGTGCTGACGCGGTCGTCGCATCGACCGAGTCCGCTGCGGACGAGACTGCCGCCGAGGAGCAGGTCGAGGCCGTCGCCGCCGCTTCTGGCGAGAGCGTCGAAGCCGTCGCCGAGGCCGAGGCCACCGACAAGTAATCAGCGCGTCCCCTGGACCCGCTACGATCGGCGCGGCCGCGAACCGGCCGCGCCGATCGGCATCCGCGAGAACTCTCCCAACAGAAGGAGCCGCCACTCATGGCAAACTTCACCATCGCCGACATCAAGGCTCTGCGCGAGCAGCTCGGCACGGGCATGGTCGACACCAAGAAGGCGCTCGAGGAAGCCGACGGCGACCTCGAGAAGGCCGTCGAGATCCTCCGCCTCAAGGGCGCGAAGGGCAACGCGAAGCGTGCGGACCGTTCGACGAGCGAGGGCCTCGTGGCCGCGCGCGAGGTCGACGGCAAGGTTCACGCTCATCGAGCTGAACACCGAGACGGACTTCGTTGCCAAGAACGAGCGCTTCATCGCTCTCGCCGACAAGGTCGTCGAGGCTGCCGCTGCCGTGTCCGCCGACTCGGTCGAGGCCGCTCTGGCCGCGCCGGTGGACGGCAAGACCGTCGAGCAGCTGATCTCCGACGAGGCCGCGATCATCGGCGAGAAGGTCGAACTGCGTCGCGTGCGTACCCTCTCGGGCGACCACGCCGAGATCTACCTCCACAAGACCAGCAAGGACCTTCCGCCGCAGGTCGGCGTCGTCCTGATCTACTCGGGTGACGACGCCGAGACTGCGCGCAGCATCGCGCAGCACATCTCGTTCGCCAACCCCTCCTACCTCTCCCGCGACGACGTGCCCGAGGCCGACGTCGAGAGGGAGCGCGAGATCGTCACCGAGATCTCCCGCAACGAGGGCAAGCCCGAGGCCGCGCTGCCGAAGATCGTCGAAGGCCGCGTGAACGCGTTCTTCAAGCAGGTCGCCCTGCTCGACCAGGACTACGCGCGCGACAACAAGCTGTCCGTCGCGAAGGTCGCCTCCGACGCAGGACTGACCCTCACCGACTTCGCCCGCTTCAAGGTCGGCGCGTAAGTCGCTCGAAAGGCCCGCATCGTCGTCGGTGCGGGCCTTTCGCATGCCGTAGTTTTGACCCGACGAGAAGAGGACGCACACATGGACGAATCGACCGGGCGCCGTCGCGTCCTTCTGAAGCTCTCCGGAGAGGCCTTCGGGGCCGGCTCCCTGGGGGTCAACCCCGACATCGTGAGCCAGATCGCTCGTGAGATCGCCGCGGCGGTCGACGAGGTCGAGATCGCGATCGTCGTCGGCGGCGGCAACTTCTTCCGCGGCGCCGAGCTCAGCCAGCGTGGCATGGACCGTGGTCGCGCGGACTACATGGGGATGCTCGGCACCGTCATGAACGCGCTCGCTCTGCAGGACTTCCTCGAGCAGGCAGGCGCCGCGACGCGCGTGCAGTCCGCGATCGAGATGACGCAGGTGGCGGAGCCGTACATCCCGCGTCGCGCTCAGCGTCACATGGCCAAGGGGAGAGTCGTGATCTTCGGTGCCGGAGCCGGCCTCCCGTATTTCTCCACCGACACCGTCGCGGCCCAGCGGGCGCTCGAGATCGGCGCCGACGAGGTCCTCGTCGCGAAGAACGGCGTGGACGGGGTCTACACGGCCGACCCCAACAAGGATTCCTCGGCGGTCAAGCTCGACCGGATCACCTACAACGACGCGCTCGTCCAGGGACTCAAGGTGGTCGACTCCACCGCCTTCAGCCTATGCATGGACAACCGTATCGACATGCGGGTGTTCGGGATGGAGCCGGCAGGCAACGTGACACGCGCCCTGCGCGGCGACGAGATCGGCACGCTCGTCACGGCGTGACCTCCGCGTGCGGGGCTGATGCCGCCACTAGACTCGAAAGCTGCTGGACATGAGGGAGTTACCGTGATCGCCGATGTGCTGACCGAAACCGCCGGACGTATGGAACGGGCCGTGGAAGCGGCCAAGGAGGACTTCTCGACCGTCCGAACCGGGCGTGCGAACCCGCAGCTCTTTCAGAAGCTGAACGTGGAGTACTACGGCACCCCCACGCCGCTCGCGCAGCTCGCTTCGCTGAACAACCCCGAGGCGCGAACGATCATCGTCACGCCCTACGACAAGTCGGCGCTGAAGGCGATCGAACAGGCCATCCGGGACATGCCCAACCTCGGGGCCAACCCCACGAACGACGGCAACATCATCCGCGTGACGATGCCCGAGCTCACGCAGGACCGCCGCAAGGAGTACGTCAAGCTCGTGCGCAGCAAGGGTGAGGACGCGAAGGTGCACGTGCGCGGCATCCGCCGCAAGGCCAAGGACGAGCTCGACGCGCTGAAGTCCGAGGTCGGCGAGGACGAACTCGTCCGGGCGGAGAAGGAGCTCGACGCTCTGACGCGTTCGCATGTCGACGCGATCGACGAGGCGCTCAAGCGTAAAGAAGCCGAGCTCCTCGAGGTCTGAGAAGGCATGTCCGACGCATCCGATGCCGCCGGGGCCGCACCAGAGAGTGCGGCACCGGGGCAAGGAGTGCCGCCGGGGCGCGATCGCGCCGGGGCGGAACGCCAGACGTCGCCGATCCGGGCGCGACGGAACGAGTTCGAACTGCAGGTCGCGCACGCGCGCGCGGAGTTCGAGGAGGCGAACGAGCGCATCAAGCAGCGCACCGGCCGTGACCTGATCCTCGCCATCGTGATCGGTGTGGCGATCGGCGCCGTTGTGCTGGTGGCCCTCGTCTTCGTGAAGTGGCCGTTCCTGATCTTCGGCGCGGGTGTCGCGCTGCTGGGGACCTTCGAGTTCGCTCGAGCGCTGCAGGCGTCGGGCCGGAAGGTCGATGTCGTCCCGCAGCTCGTCGGCGGGTTGATGATCCTGATGTCGGCGTACTTCCTCGATCTCTGGCTCCACTGGGTGTCGCTGTTCGTCGCGGTCGTGCTCATCGTGGTGTGGCGTCTGCTCGGACAGATGATCGCGCGGGACGGTCGACGCTACTCGGCCGTGGTGGACGATGTTCTGGCGGGCGCGCTTCTGCCCGTGTACGTATCGTTCCTCGCGAGCCTCGCACTGGTGCTGTTGCGCCAGGATCACGGCGAGTGGTGGGTCATGGCCTTCCTCATCGTGGCGATCGCGTCGGACACGGGTGCCTATGTGACCGGCTTGACCCTCGGTCGGCACCCGATGGCGCCGCGCATCAGTCCCAAGAAGACGTGGGAAGGATTCGCGGGCGCCGCTCTCGCTGCGGTGATCGCGGGTGTGCTGCTGTCATGGCTGATGCTCGGGCTTCCCTGGTGGACCGGAATCATCTTCGGCTTGGTGATCCTGGGCACGGCGACCGCGGGGGACCTCGGCGAATCCATGCTCAAACGTGATCTCGGCATCAAGGACATGAGCTCCTGGCTCCCCGGTCACGGCGGCGTGCTGGATCGGCTCGACTCCATCCTCCCGTCGGCTCCCGCGGCTCTCGCTCTGTTCTACCTGCTGACACCTTTGGCGGTTTCATGACAGTCCACGACGGATCCGCGCTCGAACAGCGCAACGAGACCGCGGCGATCTCCACCTCGTCCCGTCACAACGCCTTCCCACGCGTGCAGGGGCGGGCGAAGGGCTACGATCCGGTCGCCGTGGACGACTTTCTCGCCCGCGCCCGGGAGGCCTTCGAATCCGACCTGCCGGATGAGACGGCAGTCGCGGCGTCCGACGTCCGCGACGTCTCGTTCGCACTCGTGCGCGGCGGGTACGCGATCGGCCCGGTGGATGCCGCACTCGGCCGTGTGGAGGACGCGTTCGCCGCGCAGGAGCGTCAGCAGAAGATCGCCCGCATGGGCGCACGGGCCTGGGTGCAGCAGCAGCGTCAGGACGCGCAGGTCGTGCTCGACCGACTGGGACGAGAGCGCCGGCACCGCTTCGAGCGCGTCTCGTTCGTCCACTACGGGTACCGTGTGGACGAGGTCGACCTGGTGGCGGATCGGATCGCCCGCTACCTGGCCGACGGCACAGGGCTGACGGTCGAACAAGTGCGATCGGTCGCCTTTCGGATGCAGCGCGGCGGATACCGCGAGACCCAGGTGGATGCGGTGCTCGACGCCGTCGTCGAGATCATGCTGGCGGTCGGTTGAATCCCGGCCTGCGGGCTCGCATGGCGTTCTCAGGACCAAATCGTTACAATCGGGGAATCGTGACTTCCGGAGATGACACCCGAAACCCGGCGCCGCTGACCCGACGGTCGGCCCGTGCGCTGGCCGTTCCGGCGTCGGCTCCCGCATCGCGGGCGGCGACGAACGCGCGCTGGTCGCGGCGCCGCGGGGTCGTCGGGGTGTTCGCCGGGGTGGCCGCGCTGGCTTTCGCCGCCGCATCCGTCGGCCCTGCCGCGTTCGCGCTCACGGATGCGTCGCCGGCGCAGTCGGAGACAGAGACGGTCTACTCGAGCACGATCGACGACGCGCAGAGTCTCGTCGTGGCGTCCGGGGCTGTCGTGTCGCTCGACCGTGACTCGTACAGCGCGTTCGAGAAGCCCAAGCCGCCGCCTCCGCCGGAGCCGAAGGTGGCGGCAGCATCCCCTTCGACGCCGTTCTATTCGGGCGGAGGAGCACCGTCCGAGTGGATGGCTGCGGCGGGCATCGCCGAGAGCGACTGGGGCTACGTCGACTACATCGTCTCCAAGGAGAGCGGCTGGAATCCCAACGCCACCAACCGCAGCTCCGGCGCGTGCGGTCTCGTGCAGGCTCTGCCGTGCAGCAAGGTTCCCGGCAACGGCTACGACCCGGTGGACAACCTTCGCTGGGGTACCGGGTACGCCGTCGGCCGCTACGGCAGCTGGGCGGGCGCGTACGCGTTCTGGATCAACAACCACTGGTGGTGACGGTGGCGCGATCGCGTCGACGCCGCCCCGAGCACTCCGGCTCCGAAGAGTCGTTCCAGCGCTTGCTGGCGGGCTTCAAACGCACGGAGATGCGCGGCGGCCGTGAATGGACGGTGCAGCCGATCTCGGCAATGCAGGCCGTGAAGGAGTACACCTGCCCAGGTTGTCACCGCGTCATCCCGGCGGGAACAGCACATCTGGTGGTGTGGCGCGCGGACGGGGTCATGGGCGACGCCGCGGATCTCGCGGCACGTCGGCATTGGCATTCTCACTGTTGGAAGGTGGCGTGATGGCTGAGATCCGTGGTGCGAGTGTGCTTCCGGCCCGACGCGAGGACATCGTCCTGCGCACGGCGGACGGACTCCAGCTGGTGGGGGAGTTGGCGCTTCCGCTCGAGAAGGAGCCCGTCGCCACTCTCGTGACGCTCCATCCGCTGCCCACCCACGGCGGGTTCATGGACTCGCACATCCTCCGCAAGGCCGCAGCCCGGCTGCCCGCCCTCGCGGATCTCGCCGTGCTCCGGTTCAACACCCGGGGCACCTCTTCGCCGCGCGGAAAGAGCGACGGTCACTTCGAGGAGGGGGTCGGCGAGGAGGCAGACGTCGCAGCGGCCATGCACCTCGTCGCCGACCGCGCGCTGCCGCATCCGTGGCTCGTCGGCTGGTCGTTCGGCACCGAGCTGGCGCTCAAGTACGGCAGGCAGCACCCCGTGGACGGCGCCATCCTGCTCTCGCCTCCGTTGCATCGCGCGAGCGAGGAGGATGTCGCCGCCTGGCAAGGAGATCCTCGGCGACTGGTCGCGCTCATCCCCGAATTCGACGATTACCTGCGTCCCGACGAGGCGCGACGCCGGTTCACCTCGGTGCCGGACATGACACTGATCGCCGTCGAGGGCGGCAAGCACCTCTGGGTGGGTGAGGCTCAGACCCGCCGCGTGCTGGACGAGATCGTCGCGATCGTCAATCCGGCGGCCGCGCCCCTTCCGACGGAGTGGGAGGGGCCGATCGCCTGATCACCGCTCGTTCATGCGTGGGACGATCACCTGCCGATAGATGATCAGGATGCTCGCGGCCACCGGGATCGCGACGAGCGCGCCGAGAAGTCCGAGCAGCGATCCGCCGGCGAGGGCGGCGATGACGACCACCGCACCGGGGACGGCCACGGCGCGACTCATGATGCGCGGCGAGACCAGGTAGGCCTCGAGCTGCATGTAGATGACGTACCAGATGGCCGCGGTGAGCGCGGTCGTCGGCGAGCCCAGACCCGGGATGAGACAGGTCAGGACGATGATGACCGAGCCCGTCAGCGTTCCGACCAACGGGATGAGCGAGAAGAAGAACGCGATCACAGCGAGCACGGCAGGGAACGGCGCCTGGATGATCGTCAGGAAGATGGCGCTCAGCACGCCATTGATGACGCCGAGGCTGACCTGCCCCATGACGTAGTACCCGACGGAGTCGGTGATCTGCTCGGACAGCTCGATGAATCGCGGACGACGCGAAGCGGGGACGAGGCTGTAGACCGCTGCCTTGAGGTTCGGCGTCGACGCGGTGAAGTAGATCGTGAGGATCAGGACGATGAAGGCTCCCGTCAGTCCACCGAGGAACGCGAGGCTCGCGTTGATGACGCCGCCGGTGATGTTCCCCCAGTTCGAGATCGCCCAGTTCTGGACGTTCGTCACGGTGTCGTCGATCGTGCTGTCCTGGATTCCCGGGAACACCGAATGGATCCAGTCCTTGACGTCTTGCCACGACGTGCTCTGAAGGAACCGCGTCACTTCCTCGACGAGCTGGCTGACCTGGCTCACGATGATCGGGACGACCATCCACACGATGCCGGCGAAGATCGCGAGGACACCGAGGACGGTGACGAGCACGGCCGACCAGCGCGGCAGCCGTCTCCTGGTCAGCCATGCCACCACGGGCTCGAGACCGAGCGACAGGAAGAGAGCCGTGCCGATGTAGAGGAGGATCGTCGACAGGGTCTGCACGCTGCCGATGAGCAGGAGCCCCAGGCCGACGCCGAGCGTGCCGATGAAGGCGATGCGGAAAGGGTTGTGGAGCTTCACAGTGCCTCCTCGGCGAGCGGAACGTGCTGCACACACGATACGGGCGGAGCCGCCGTGGAGTCGGCAGCGACCCCCTCTCGCGCAACACACAGGCGTCTCGGCTAGTCTCGAATGTCGGATCGTTCCGCTCTGCGGGCATGGGAGGAAGATTTCGTGCGTTTCGTCTGGGCCGTCGCGGCCTTCGTACTGGCCGCTCTGCTCATCGGGGCAGGCATCGCTCAACGGACCGTTTTCTACGGCCCGTCCACGCAGAGCGCCGAGATCCCCGCCGCGGATGGAGCGGCATACACGATGGTCGACGGTGCCGTCCTGACCTCGCTGCCGGGCACGCAGACCCTGCGCGTCTCCGCTTCCGACGGCGTCTTCGTCGCCTACGGCCGCACCTCCGACATGCGTGCCTGGCTCTCCGATCAGACGTACAACGAGGTCTCCGTCGGGCAGGACGGCGTCTTGAACGCCGAGCTGATCGAGCCCCAGGCCTCTGAGGAGGATGCCGCCGCCGACACAGCGGGTGAAGGGGACCAGGCGGCGCCCGGAAGCCGCAATCCCGCGCAGTCCGATCTCTGGCTCGCTCAGTACAGCGACGATCGCGCGGTCAGTGTTCCCCTGCAACTGCCCGACTCGATGAGCGTGCTGATCGCCTCGGACGGCACGAAGGCCGCTCCCGCCGAGGCCAGCATCACCTGGAACATCGCCCAGACGACGCCCTGGGCAGGACCGCTCATGCTCCTGGGCGGCGTCGCGCTCGTCGCGGGGATCGTGCTGTACATCCTGGCCATCAGACACGACCGGCGCTCCCGCGGACCGCGCCGGAAAGCGCCGCCGCCCCTGCCGGAGACGCAGCCGATCGATCTCGCCGTCGAGCCGGGGGCGAAGGGCGTGATCAGTGCCACGCCTTCGCGACGATCCTCGCGTCGCCCGTTGCTCGCCGTTCCGTTGGCGGTGGTGGGTGCGCTCGTCTTCACCGGTTGCTCTCCGGATGCGTGGCCGGATCTGGCTCCGACGCCGACGCCCTCCGGGACCGCGGCAATCGTCGACTCGGCCGATCAGCAGGCGCCTGCAGTGACGGAGGCGCAGGCGCAGGCGATCCTGCAGCGTATCTCGACGACGGTCGCGTCCGCCGATGAGGCACGCGACGCGAACCTCGCGGCCACCCGGCTCGATGGAGCCGCGCTGGCCGAGCGCAACACGAATTACGCCCTGCGCGGCGCTCTCGCCGATGAGGCGGCGCTCCCTCCGATTCCGGCCGAGCCCACGCAGATCATCCTGCCGCAGGCGTTCGACGATTGGCCGCGCACGGTGATGGCCGTCGTGCAGAAGGAAGGCGCCCAGGGACCGGTCTCCACGATCATGTTCCTGACGCAGGCCGACCAGTGGGCCGATTACAAGCTGTCGTACATCGGGGATCTGCTGGGATCGGTCGAGATGCCCGATCTCGCTCCCGCGTACATCGGCGCCTCCCAGGTTCCGCCGGACTCGTCGTTCCTGACGATCGCGCCGGACAAGCTGGCAGAGGCGTACGCCGACGTCCTGAACAACGGCAAGGACAGCTCGTCCATCGCACTGTTCGACGAGCAGACCGACCTGTTCAGTCAGAATGTCACCGCGAACCGCCAGGAACGCCGGGACAAGTTCAATGAGACCGGTGCCTCGACCGGCACGATCGAGTTCGCGGCCCAGGCGGGCAGCCAGGCTCCGCTCGCTCTCGCGACCCTCGAGAGCGGAGCGATCGTCGCGGTCTCCGTCAACGAAGTCGACACAGTCACGCCGAACAGCGGCGACGTCGTGATCAAGCTGACCGACAATCCCACCGTTCAGGCGCTGACCGGTGTGTCGGAGTCCGCCACCGGCGTGAGCTCGACGTTCGCCGACCAGCTGTTCTTCTATGTGCCGGCGCAAGGCTCCTCGGAGAAGATCCGACTCCTCGGTTACACCTCCAACATCCTGGAAGCGAAGGTTCTGTGATGTCCGATCAGGCCCCCGGAGCCGTCCTGCGCGGCGCCGTCGATCTCTCCGCTCTTCGAAACCGGCCCGCTCCGGGGTCGAATGCCGCCCCCTCCTCCCCGGCGGCCGGCTCCCTCGTGCAGGATGTGACCGACGCGACGTTCGGCCAGATCCTCGAGCTCTCGCGGACGGTCCCGGTCGTCGTGGACCTCTGGGCCGAATGGTGCGGACCCTGCAAGCAGCTCAGCCCCATCCTCGAGAAGGTGGTGGAAGAGCTCGCCGGGCGTCTCGTCCTGGCGAAGGTGGATGTGGACGCCAACCCGCAGATCGCGCAGGGCTTCCGTGCGCAGTCCATTCCCCTGGTCGTGGCTCTCGTCGGCGGCCAGCCGGTTCCGCTGTTCACCGGCGCCGTTCCCGAGGAGCAGGTCCGTGAGGTCTTCTCGCAGCTCCTGCAGCTCGCGGCGCAGAACGGGGTCACGGGGACGGTCGATGCCGGCACCGGGAGCCCGGCGGACGCTCCCGAGGAGGCGCCGCTGCCGCCCTTGCACGCGGAGGCCTTCGCGGCGATCGAAGACGGCGACTATGCGCGGGCGGCGTCGGCGTATGAGCGTGCGCTGGCAGAGAACCCGCGCGACGCCGATGCCCACGCGGGCCTCGGCCAGGTGCGTCTGCTGCAGCGCGTGCAGGGCGCGGACCTGCAGCAGGCCCGTGCGGCAGCCGCCGCCGCGCCCACCGACATCGACGCGCAGCTCCTGGTGGCCGACCTCGACATCTCGGGCGGACACGTGGACGACGCGTTCGGGCGGCTGCTCGACCTGTTCGCCGCGCTGCCGGCCGATGACCGCGCACCGGTGCGCGCGCGTCTGCTCGAGCTGTTCGGCCTCGTCGGCGACGCGGATCCCCGGGTCATCCGCGCGCGCGGACGCCTCGCCTCACTCCTGTTCTGAGGCCGAGGCGCCCGGGTTCGGAGCGCGATTCGTGCTGTGGGGCGCCATGTTCGCGCCCCGACGCTCCGATCGCGCCCCAAACCCGTTCTGTCACTCGGCGGGACGCAGCCAGAGCGCTCCGAGCGGCGGCAGCGTCATCCGTGCGCGCCCGGATGCATCGGCGGTCACCGCTCCGAGGTTGCCCACTCCGGAACCTCCGAAGGCGGATGCGTCGGAGTTGAGCAGCTCCTGCCAGACGCCCGCGAGGGGGAGATCCAGCTCATAGTCGTGCAGCGGCGCGCCGGAGAAGTTCGAGACCGCGACGAGGGGTCTGCCGTCGGCGTCCCAGCGGACGAACGCCGAGACGTTCGGGTTCCACGTGGGTCCGCCGATGCGGGAGAACGCAGAGCCGTCCGCGTCCCGCTGCCACAGCGCCGGGGTATCGCGGTACGTCGCGTTCAGGGCGGCGACGAAGTCGCCGAGCTCACGGTGGGCGGGCTGGTCGAGCAGCCACCACTCGAGTGATCGCGATTCGGACCATTCCGCGATCTGTCCGAACTCCTGACCCATGAACAGCAGTTGCTTGCCGGGGTGGGCCCACATGTAGGAGAGGAAGAGGCGCATTCCCGCGAGCTTCTGCCAGTGGTCGCCGGGCATCCGCGCGAAAAGGGAGCCCTTGCCGTGCACGACCTCGTCGTGGCTGATGGGGAGCACGTAGTTCTCGCTGAACGCGTACACGAACGAGAAGGACAGCTCGCCCTCGTGGTGCGCGCGGTAAAGCGGGTCGCGCGAGATGTAGACGAGCGAGTCGTTCATCCACCCCATGTTCCACTTGAAGCCGAATCCGAGGCCGCCGGCGCTCGTCGGCGCTGTGACGCCCGGGTAGCTCGTCGATTCCTCCGCGATCATGGCGATGCCGGGGAACTTCTTGTAGACGGTCGCGTTGGTCTCCTGGAGGAACTGGATCGCCTCCAGGTTCTCGCGGCCACCGTAGATGTTGGGCTCCCACTCGCCGGCCTCGCGGGAGTAGTCGAGGTAGAGCATGGAGGCGACCGCATCCACACGCAGGCCGTCGACGTGGAACTCCTCGAACCAGTACAGCGCGTTGGCGACGAGGAAGTTGCGCACCTCGGCCCGGCCGTAGTCGAAGATCAGGGTTCCCCAGTCCTTGTGCTCGCCGCGCCGCGGATCGGGGTGCTCATAGAGGGCCTCGCCGTCGAAACGGGCGAGCGCGAACTCGTCACGGGGGAAGTGACCCGGAACCCAGTCCATGATCACTCCGATGCCGGCGCCGTGCAGCCGGTCGATGAGGTAGCGGAGGTCGTCGGGTGAGCCGAACCGGCTCGTCGGCGCGTAGTAGCCGCTCACCTGGTATCCCCACGAACCGCCGAAGGGATGCTCGGCGAGCGGGAGGAACTCGACGTGCGTGAACCCCTGGGCGCTCACGTACTCGATGAGCGGGTCGGCGGCGTCGCGGTAGCCCAGCCCCGGCCGCCACGAGCCGAGGTGCAGCTCGTAGACCGACATCGGGCGCTCGAGCGGCTGGCTGGCGGCGCGTTCGGCGATCCACGCGTCGTCGCCCCATTCGTAGCCCGATTCCGTCACGACCGAGGCCGTCGCCGGCGGCAGCTCGGCGCGACGTGCCATCGGATCGGCCTTGAGGATCCACCGGCCGTCGCGCGTGAGGATCTCGTACTTGTAGGTGCTGTCCGCGCCCACACCCGGCGCGAAGAGCTCCCACACTCCGCTCGCGCCCATCGACCTCATGCTGTGCGACTGACCGTCCCAGCCGTTGAAGTCGGCGGCGACGCGCACGGCCTGAGCATGGGGGGCCCAGACCGCGAAGGACGTCCCCATCACGCCCTCGTGTTCGCGCACGTGGGAGCCGAGCACCTGCCAGAGCTGCTCGTGGCGTCCCTCGCGGATGAGGTGGAGGTCGAGTTCCCCGACCGTCGGTGAGAAGCGGTAGGGGTCGTCTGCGGTGTGCGCAGCGGAGCCCTCGTATGCGGCGGTGAGCCGGTACGGGCCCGCGTCGCCGCGGTACGCGCCCTCCCAGATGCCCGCGCGGACATGTTCGAGCGCTGTCTCTCGGCCATCGGCGAAGACGGCCGTGACGGATGCGGCCAGTGGCCGCCGGGCGCGGATCACTCCGCCGGCCGCGCCATCGGGGTGCAGACCCAGCACGTCGTGCGGGGCGTAATAGGAGCCGGTGGCGACGGTGTCGAGCACCCGGGGTTCGATGACGCTCATGCGAGGCCCTTCACGTGCAGGATGTGCGCCGGCTCGTGGAACGCGTCCAGCCGCACATAGTTGTGGTCGGTCCAGGTCCAGGAGGCACCCGTCACGAGGTCTTCGACGAGGTACGGCGATCCCGCCGGGATGCCCCATGCCGCGGTGTCCAGATGCACGGTCGTCTCGCGCGCGGAGTGCGGATCGACGTTCACGACGACGATGATCGTGTCGCTCTCGCCGCTCTCACTGAGGGCGCCGTCGAGGTGCTTCGAGTAGACCAGGATCGCGTCGTCGTCGCTGTGCTGGATCTGGAGGTTGCGCAGCTGGCGCAGCGCGGGATGCTCGCGCCGGACCCGGTTGAGGAAGGCGAGGTAGGGCGCGAGCGAGTCGCCGTCCGCCTCGGCCTGCTCCCAGTCGCGGAGCTTGTACTCGTACTTCTCGTTGTCGATGTTCTCCTCGCTGCCCGGGCGCGCCACGTTCTCGAACAGCTCGTAGCCCGCGTAGACGCCGTAGGTCGGCGCCGCGGTCGCCGCGATCGTCGCGCGGATCCGGTAGGCCGCGCGCCCTCCGTACTGGAGGTACTCGGTGAGGATGTCCGGGGTGTTGACGAAGAGGTTGGGGCGCAGGTAGTCGTCGGTCTCGTGGGCGAGCGAGTCGAGGAACTCCTCGAGCTCGGCCTTCGAGTTGCGCCACGTGAAATACGTGTAGCTCTGCTGGAAACCCGCCTGTGCGAGCCCGCGCAACGGCGTGGGCCTGGTGAATGCCTCGGCCAGGAAGACGACGTCGGGCGCCTCGTCGCGGACGGTGCGGATCAGCCACTCCCAGAACTGCAGCGGCTTGGTGTGGGGATTGTCGACGCGGAAGATCCTCACGCCCTGGGCGATCCAGTGGCGCACGATGCGCAGCACCTCGGCACGGATGCCCGCGGGGTCGTTGTCGAAGTTGACGGGATAGATGTCCTGGTACTTCTTCGGAGGGTTCTCCGCGTACGCGATCGTTCCGTCGGGGAGGGTCGTGAACCACTCCGGGTGCTCCGTCACCCACGGATGATCGGGCGACGCCTGCAACGCCAGATCGAGCGCGATCTCGATGCCGGCGGATGCGGCCGCAGCCACGAAGGCGCGGAAGTCGGCCAGTGAGCCGAGTTCCGGATGGACGGCATCGTGGCCGCCTTCCGGCGCGCCGATCGCCCACGGGGATCCGGGGTCGGCGGGGCCCGCGCTCAGCGTGTTGTTGGGGCCCTTGCGGTGGGTGCGGCCGATGGGATGGATCGGCGGCAGGTAGAGCACATCGAACCCCATCGCCGCAACGCCCGGCAGCCGATCGACGGCGGTGCGGAACGTGCCCGGCTCGATGGCCCCGTCGGCCCGGCGCCTCGCTCCCTCGGATCGGGGGAAGAACTCGTACCATGCGCCGACGCCCGCCCGCTCGCGCTCGACGAGGAGCTCGTGCGTCGCGCCGAGGGTCCAGAGCTCGCCGAGCGGGCGGGCGGTGAAGGCCTCTGCGATGCGGTCGTCGTGGACGATGGCGAGAGAGGTCTCCTCGTCGGTGCCGCTCGCGCGTAGGAGCGCGGCGTTCTCCGTCAACAGGCGCCTCTCTGCGGCGGGGCGGTCCTTCTCCGCGGCGGCGTCGTCGAAGAGGCGTGCTCCGATCTCGCGCATCAGCGCCACATCCACGCCCGCGGGGATCTTCAGCTCGGCCGCATGGCGCCAGGTGGCGTACCGGTCGGCGAACGCCTCGAAACG
The DNA here is from genome assembly GCF_030818795.1 of Microbacterium sp. SORGH_AS_0862. Taxonomy (NCBI): domain Bacteria; kingdom Bacillati; phylum Actinomycetota; class Actinomycetes; order Micrococcales; family Microbacteriaceae; genus Microbacterium; species Microbacterium sp. SORGH_AS_0862. The sequence goes on from NZ_JAUTAY010000001.1 coordinate 3,211,888, forward strand.
GAAGGACCACGTCCCCTGCACGAGCAGCGTGACCAGGACGCCCCACGTGTCCAACCCGTCCTCGTGGGCGTCGAGCCGATGCAGCGACTCGCTTCCGTCGGGCGCGGTCAGCCGCAGCTGCACGCCGATCAGGTCGTGCCCCTCTCGGAACGCGCGCACGCGGAACGGGACGACCTCGCCCGCGAAGGCGGAAGGGTCGAACCGCGGGTCGGGCGTCGACGGTCGTTCCGCGCTGAGCGGGATGCGGCCGGTCAGCGTGTCGGCGGGCGCGGGCGCCGCGACGGTGCGCAGCGGGATCTCGGCTCCGCTTCGTTGAGTGCGGACGGGGAGCGATCGTGTCGGAGTGGCCACACAGCGAACCTATCGCGGGCGGGTGCGGCACGACAGGCGTGACGCGGTCGGTGCGAACGTGCTATTCGGCGCGGAAGAGATGCATCGAGGTCGGGGGAGTCGGAACGACGTCGCCGGGTGCCAGGACGGGTGCCTCCAGCGAGGGCGACTCCTCCGCGCTGGACCAGAGCGAAACGTAGCGGCTGACTCCGTCGATGACCGGAAGGCGCACATCCACCGGGGTCTCGTTGCCGTGCACGATGAGCAGGATGCGGTTGAACTCTTCGAACTCGGGGGTCGACGCCGCGACGTACTGGAGCGTGCGGTGCGCGGGATCGTTCCATCGCTCGCCCGACATGGTCTCGCCGCGCTCGTCGTACCACTCCATGACGGACGCGGACGGCGTCTCCTCGTCGAGGCGTGCGAAGCGGATGGGGCGGAGCGCCGGATTCTCCGCGCGCAGCTCGATCAGACGCCGTACGTGCGAGAAGAGGTCCCGCTGCCAGGGGCGATGCTCCCACGACAGCCAGGTGAGGGCCGAGTCGTGGCAGTACGCGTTGTTGTTGCCGCGCTGGGTCCGGCCGAACTCGTCACCGGCGGTGATCATCGGGACCCCCGCCGAAAGCAGGAGCGTGCCCATGAGATTGCGCATCGCCTTTCGGCGGGTGGCGAGGATCCGCTCGTCGTCGGTCGCGCCCTCCGCGCCGTGGTTGAAGGACCGGTTCGTGTCGGCGCCGTCGCGGTTGTGCTCGCCGTTGCCGAGATTGTGCTTGACGTCGTAGGAGACGAGGTCGTTGAGGGTGAAGCCGTCGTGAGCGGTGACGAAGTTGATGGACGCCAGCGGACCCCGCTCGGCACTGAACGTGTTCGAGGAGCCCGCGAGCCGTGTGGCGAATCCGCCGATGCCCACCGGTGCCGTGGAGGCGCGGCGCGCATAGTCGACGTCCGAGAGCCAGAAGTTGCGCACGCGGTCGCGGTAACGGTCGTTCCACTCGTGCCAGCCGTCGCCGAAGTTCCCCGTCTGCCATCCGCCCATGCCCACGTCCCACGGCTCGGCGATCTTCTTCGTGTCGGCGAGCTCCGGGTCGTCGGCGATCGCCCGCAGCAGCGGATGCTCCGGCGTGAAGCGATGCTGATCGTCGCGTCCGAGAGTGGTGGCGAGATCGAACCGGAACCCGTCGATCTGCACGTCGCGCGCCCAGTAGCGCAGGGAGTCCAGGACGAGACGCGCACCCGCATCCGTCGCCGTGTTCACGGAGTTCCCGCATCCGGTGACGTCGATGTACGTTCCGTCCTCCTGCTGCCGGTAGTAGGCGCGGTTGTCGAGACCTCGCAGGCTCGAGCGCGGCCCGCCGATGCCCTCCTCCGCGGTGTGGTTGTAGACCACGTCGAGGACGACCTCGAGACCGGCTTGGTGCAGGAGCTTCACCATCCCCTTCACCTCGCGAAGAACCGCATCTGGTCCCTCGCGGCGCGCCTGGTCGGTCGCGTAGGCGGCGTGCGGTGCGAAGAAGCCGAGGGTGTTGTACCCCCAGTAGTTGTCGAGTCCCAGCTGCAGCAGGCGGGGCTCGGAGGCGAACGCATGGATGGGCAGCAGCTCGATCGTCGTGACGCCCAGGTCGAGGAAGTACTCGATCATGGCGGGATGCGCGAGCCCCGCGTAGGTGCCGTGCAGCGCTGCGGGGACACCCGGATGCCGCTTGGTCATCCCCTTGACGTGCGCCTCGTAGACGATCGTTCGATCCAGCGGGACGGCCGGCTTTCGCACCTCGCCCCAGTCGAAACCGCGATCGACGACGACCGAACGCCAGTCGCCGAAGCCGCTGCTGACGATCCCGCGGCCGTACGGGTCGAGGAGCAGCGTCTGCGGATTGAAGATGTTGCCGGCCCCGAACGGCCCCGCGGCCCGCAACGCGTAGCGTGCGCCGGCGACCAGGAGCTCGGAGGTGATCTCCCAGACTCCTCTCTCGCGACGCTGCATCGGCAGGATCGCCGTCGCCCAGTCGAGATCGTCGGCGTCGAAGATCACCACATCGAGAGAGTCGGCCGCCTGCGAGAAGACGCGCAGGGTGCCGCCGTCGTCGTGCAGACGCACGCCGAGGTCGTCGAGAGCGGGGTCGAGGACCTGCGAGAGCGCGGGAGCTGAGGTCGTTGTCGGGCTGACCATGCCCACAACCCTAGCCATCCGCGCATGACGAACTGATGACGCCCGGTGACCTTGCGCGTGCGACAGTGGACGGGTGCACATCTATCTGGACCATGCGGCGTCGAGTCCGTTGCGTCCTGAGGCGCGAGAGGCCTGGCTCGACGCGGCGGCGACGACGGGAAACGCCTCTTCCGTGCACGGCGGCGGACAGGCGGCGCGCCGGGTGCTTGAGGACGCACGAGAACGGCTCGCCGCGGTCGTCGGCGCGGATCCCATCGAGGTCGTGTTCACCTCCGGCGGCACCGAGTCCGTGAATCTCGCGGTCAAGGGTCTGTGGGCGACCCGTGCCGACGGTGCGGAGGCGGTGGTGCTCCCGGACGGGGAGCACCACGCGACGATCGACTCGGTCGCGGCCCTCGTCGACGCACAGCATGCCGAGGTGAGACCCGTGCGGCTGAGCCCGCTCGGCGAGGTCGACCTCGAGGGCTTCGCGTCGGCCCTCGGTGGTGCCGCGTTCGCCACGGCGCTGGTCGCCAACAACGAGGTCGGCACCCTCTCCGATGCGGCGGGGCTCGCAGCGCGCGCCGCATCCGCCCTGGTGCCGCTGCACCTGGACGCCGTGGCCGCGTTCGGCCAGGTTCCCGTGGACTTCCGACGGTGGCGAGGTGATGTTCCGGCGGGCGTGGGTCTGGTGGCGTTGAGCCTGTCGGCGCACAAGGTCGGCGGTCCGGTGGGCACGGGTGCTCTCGTCAGCGCTCGGTCCGCGCGGATCGGTGCGCAGATGCACGGGGGCGCACAGCAGCGGGGACTGCGGGCCGGAACACAGGACATCGCGGGTGCCGCGGCCTTCGCCGTGGCGGCGGAACTCGCCGCGGCCGAGCGGGATGCGGAGGCCGTGCGTCTCGCTGAGCTGCGGGACCGGCTGGTGAGCCGGGCACGCGCGCTCGTGCCGGGACTCGAGCTGCTCGGCGACCCCGTGCGCCGCATCCCCGGCAATGCGCATCTGCTCGTGCCCGGTGCGTTGGGGGAGACACTCTTGTTCCTGCTCGACACCCGCGGAATCTCGGTCTCGACGGGGTCTGCGTGTCAAGCGGGGATCGCAGAGCCCTCGCACGTCGTGCGCGCACTCGGGCGTGACGAGGAGGCGGCGCGTTCCGTGCTGCGGATCACCCTGGGTCGTACGACGACCCCGGACGACGTCGACGCTTTCCTCGAGGCTCTGCCCTGGGCCGCCGAGCGTGCGCGTGCTGCCGGAGCTCGTACCGTCTCGTCCTCGTAGACTGGCATGATGCGGATTCTGGCGGCGATGAGCGGCGGCGTCGATTCGGCCGTTGCTGCGGCGCGCGCCGTCGACGCCGGACACGAGGTGGTGGGAGTCCACCTCGCCCTGTCCCGTGCGGGTGGCACGCTGCGCACCGGCAGCCGCGGCTGCTGCACGATCGAGGACGCCATGGACGCGCGTCGCGCGGCGGACAAGCTCGGCATCCCCTTCTACGTCTGGGACTTCTCGGAGCGCTTCCGCGACGACGTGATCGACGACTTCGTCTCGGAGTATCGGGCCGGGCGCACGCCGAACCCGTGCATGCGCTGCAACGAACTGATCAAATTCGCGGCGTTGCTCGAGCGCGCTCTCGAGCTGGGCTTCGACGCGGTCTGCACCGGGCACTATGCGCTGCTCGTCGACGGGCCGGACGGCCGGGAGCTGCACCGGGCGAGCGACCAGGCCAAGGACCAGTCGTACGTGCTCGGCGTCCTCACGGCCGAGCAGCTCGCGCACACCTATTTCCCGTTGGGCGACACCCCGTCGAAGGCCCTGGTGCGTGCGGAGGCGGCCGAGCGGGGCCTCACCGTCGCCCAGAAGCCCGACAGTCACGACATCTGCTTCATCCCCGACGGCGACACGCGGGGCTGGCTCGCCGAGCGCGTGGGTGCAGAGCAGGGTGACATCCTCGATCGCGAGGGTGCCGTCGTCGGGCGCCATGACGGGGCCCATGCGTTCACCGTGGGACAGCGGCGCGGGCTGCAGCTCGGTGTTCCCGCATCCGACGGCAAACCGCGTTTCGTGCTCGAAGTGCGTCCGGTGAGCAACACCGTCGTGGTGGGGCCGAAGGAGGCGCTGGCGACGGCAGAGATCGCCGGCGCGCGCTTCAGCTGGGCGGGCTCGGCTCCGACCGAGGCCGCATTCTCCTGCGAGGTGCAGATCCGTGCCCACGCCGATCCGGTGCCCGCTCATGCCGAGGTCACCGACGAGGGTGTCGTGGTGCGTCCGGTGGAGCCGTTCGACGGTGTCGCACCCGGACAGACGGCCGTGCTCTATCTCGGCACGCGTGTGCTTGGCCAGTTCACCGTCGACCGCACGGTTTCGGCGGTGCCGGTCGACTCCGTCGCCGCATCCTAGGCGCGAGAGCGGCGCCGCGCACCGATCTGGCGGTGTCGGAGGGCGGACCTAGACTCGATCCGTGACGCAAGCCGGTGACTCGATCGACGATGACACGACCCTCGCGGAGGCTCGCGCGGAAGCAGCAGAGCTGACGGAGCGCATCCTCCGCGCCCGCGATGCGTACTACGGCGAAGACGCCGAGCTCGTCGACGACGCCACCTACGACGGCTGGATCCACCGGCTGGAAGAGCTCGAGCGGCTGCACCCCGAGGTGCAGACACAGGATTCCCCCACGCTCAGCGTCGGCGCGGCATCCACGACGATGTTCGCGCCCGTCGAACACGCCGAGCGGATGCTGAGTCTGGACAACGTCTTCAGCCCGGAGGAGCTTCGGGAATGGTGCGTCAAGGCCCAGGCTTCCGCGGGCCGGCCGGTGCGGTGGCTGACCGAGCTGAAGATCGACGGGCTCGCGATCAGCCTCCGCTACGAGAACGGGGTGCTCACCTCGGCCGCCACGCGCGGCGACGGGCGGATCGGCGAGGACGTCACCGTCAACGCGCTGCGCGTCCAGGGGATCCCCGAACGACTGAGCGGCACCGGTCACCCCCCTCTCGTGGAGGTGCGCGGCGAGGTCTTCATCCCGGTCGCCGCTTTCGAGGAGCTCAACGCTCTGCAGGCGCGGATGCGGGAACGCGTCATCGAACAAGCCCGTGAGCGCGGCAATCTCACCGAAGAGCGGGCGCGCCTCAGTGCCGACCGCCGATTCCCCGCGTTCGCGAATCCGCGCAACGCCGCCAGCGGCGGACTGCGTCAGCAACTCGACAAGAAGGACGGCCTCGAGCTCGAGGCCGGTCAGGCACGTCTCGCCTCGCTACGGCTGTTCGTGCACGGCATCGGCGCCTGGACCGCGCCTCCGGTGGCCTCTCAGAGCGAGATCTACGACCTGCTCGCAGAGTGGGGACTGCCGACGAGTCCCTACTACAAGACCTTCGACGACATCGACGGCGTCCTCGGGTTCGTCGCCCACTACGGCGAGCATCGTCACGATGTGGAGCACGAACTCGACGGAATCGTCGTCAAGGTGGATGAGCTGGCGCTCCACGACGAGCTGGGCGCGACGAGCCGAGCGCCGCGCTGGGCGATCGCGTACAAGTACCCGCCCGAGCAGGTGAACACCCGCCTCCTCGACATCGTCGTCTCGGTCGGGCGCACGGGCCGCGCGACCCCGTTCGCGGTGATGGCTCCGGCACGTGTCGCGGGCTCGGTCGTGCGTCAGGCGACACTGCACAACCAGGACGTCGTCAAGGTCAAGGGCGTGCTCATCGGCGACATGGTCGTGCTCCGCAAAGCCGGCGACGTGATCCCCGAGGTGCTCGGACCGGTGGTCGAGCTCCGTGACGGCTCCGAGCGCGCGTTCGTGATGCCGCGAGACTGCCCCGTGTGCGGTACTCCGCTCGCTCCCGCGAAAGAGGGCGACGTCGATCTGCGCTGTCCGAACGCCCGCTCGTGTCCCGCGCAGGTCCGGGGCCGGGTCGAGCACATCGGTTCCCGCGGTGCGCTCGACATCGAGGCGCTCGGCGAGGTGACGGCGGCGGCCCTCACGCAGGCGGATGGCGAGGCGCGGGCGCCGTTGGACACGGAGGCAGGCCTGTTCGATCTGACCCTCGAGGAACTCGTTCCGATCGAGGTCGTCGTGCGCGATGCGGAAACCGGCGAACCGAAGCTGGACGACGCCACCGGCGAGCCGGTGCGGCGCGCACCGTTCCGCCGCAATCCGACGCCCGCCGAGCGCAAGTCCGGTCTGCTGACGCCGCAGCCGTCGGCGCAGGCGCTGACGCTGCTGGAGGAGCTGGAGAAGGCGAAGACGAAGGAGCTGTGGCGTTTCCTCGTCGCACTCAACATCCGCCACGTGGGACCCGTTGCGGCACGGGCGCTGGCGCAGTGGTTCGGATCCGTCTCGGCCATCCGGTCCGCGGGCCGCGAGGAGCTGGCGGCCGTCGAGGGAGTGGGCGGGATCATCGCGGATGCGGTCATCGCCTGGTTCGAGGTCGATTGGCACCGCGAGATCGTCGATCGCTGGGAGGCGGCGGGAGCTCAGCTGTCCACGCCCGGACACCCCGGTCCGGGCGCCGCCGTCGTCGAGGGCGGGGTGCTCGAGGGGCTGACGGTCGTGGCGACCGGAACCCTCGAGGGCTACACGCGAGAGGGTGCGCAGGAGGCGATCCTCGCGGCAGGCGGGAAGGCCGGCTCCAGCGTCTCCAAGAAGACCGACTTCGTGGCGGCGGGGCCGGGCGCCGGATCGAAGCTGGCGAAGGCGGAACAGCTCGGCGTGCGCATCATCGACGCCGCGCAGTTCCGCATCCTCGTGGAGCAGGGACCAGCGGCACTCGACGCGCTGGCGCCCGACGCGGGCTGAGTCCGCTCAGCGGGCCGTCTCGGCAAGCAGGTGCTCGCGCACCTGCTTGCGCAGCACCTTCCCGATGAGCGACTTCGGCAACTCCTCGACGATGAACAGGCGCCGCGGCACCTTGTACGGCGTCAGGATGCCGCGCGCGTAGCTGCGGATCGCCTCGGTGTCGACCTCGGCACCGGGGGTGACCACGATGGCGGCGACGACCTCCTCGCCCGCATGCTCGTCGGGGAGGCCGACGACGGCCACATCCTCGACCTGCGGATGCTGGCGCAGAACGTTCTCCACCTCGGTCGGTGCGACGTTGAAGCCGCCCGTGATGATCAGCTCCTTGATCCGATCGACGATGCGGACGAAGCCCGCCTCGTCGATCGTGACGATGTCGCCCGTGCGGAACCAGTCGTCGACGAAGACCTCCTCCGTGGCCTCCGGCTTGCCGTAGTAGCCCGAGAAGACCTGCGGTCCGCGCACGAGCAGCTCGCCCGCGGAGCCGGGAGCGACGTCGACCCGGGGGTTCTCAGGGTCGACGACCCGGCATTCGGTGCCGGGCAGCGGAAGCCCCACGGTCCCGGGCACCCGGTTCTCGGCGACGGGGTTCGCCATCAGGACCGGCGAGCACTCGCTGAGCCCGTAGCCCTCGACCAGGTAGCCCCCCGTCGCCTTCTCGAACGGCACGACGAGTTCGTGCGGCAGCGCCATGGCGCCGGAGATGGCGATCCGCGTTCCCGCGAGCGAGATGCCCTTCGCCTGCGCCGCTTGCAGGAGCCGGTCGGCGATCGGCGGCACGAGCGGCAGGAAGGTCGCGGGGTGCTTCTTGGTCACAGTGAGGACCATGTCGGGGTCGAAGCGCGGGAACAGCACGAGCCGCGCGCCCATCGACATGGCGAAGGTGAGACAGAGGGTCAGGCCGTAGGCGTGGAACATCGGCAGGACGGCGTAGACGACGCATCCCTCGCCGCGATGGATGGAGGGCACCCATGCCCTCGACTGCGCCGCGTTGGCGAGCAGGTTCCGGTGCGTGAGCTTGGCGCCCTTGGGGGTGCCGGTGGTGCCGCTCGTGTACTGGATGATGGCGAGGTCGTCGGCCGCCGGCGCGGGATGCGAGGCCGGAAGCGGTTCGCTGCGCAGCAGCTGGTCCCAGTCGACACCGCCGCGGACCTTCGCGTGGAGCGCCGCACGGGACTCGCGGGCCTTGGCGATGGGCAGGCGGAGTGCGGCCCGGGTCGTGAAGGGCATCGCGCGCGTCAGATCCACCGTGACGAGTGTCGAGACGCGGACGTCCTTCGGGAAGGCCTGCACGGTGGCCGCCACCTTGCTCCAGACGATGGCGTGCTTGGCGCCATGGTCCTCGAACTGCTTGCGCAGCTCGCGCGCCGTGTAGAGCGGATTGTGCTCGACGACGACGGCGCCGAGGCGCAGGACGGCATAGAAGGCGACGATGTGCTGGGGGCAGTTGGGCAGGACGATCGCGACGGGATCGCCCCGGCGGACGCCTTGTGCGTGGAGTCCGGCCGCCGCGCGGGAGATGGCTCGGTCGAGCTCCCGGTAGGTGGTCTCGCGCCCGAAGAACTGCAGTGCGACCGCATCCGGATACTCCCGTGCCGAGGCCTGCACGATATCCACGAGGGAGCCGGATACCGGTTCGAGGTCGTCGGGCACTCCGTCGGCGTAGCTGCGGACCCAGGGACGGGGAGGATCGAAGGTCGTCACCCGGCACAGCCTACGGGCGCCCGGGGTCCGGGCGGGGCCGAACTAGACTGTCGGGGTGTCGGAAATCACCCCAGATCTCGTGCGCCATCTCGGCGTCCTCGCCCGGATCCAATTGAGCGACGAGGAGGTCGGGCGCCTCACCGGTCAGCTCGACGCGATCGTCGACAACATCGCGAAGGTGTCGGAGGTCGCGACCCCCGATGTCGTCGCGACGAGCCACCCGATCCCGCTGCAGAACGTCTTCCGCGACGACGAGCACAGCGAGGCGCTGTCTCTCGCCGAGGTTCTGCAGAACGCGCCGGATGCGGCGGAGGACCGCTTCCGCGTGACGGCGATCCTGGGGGAGGAGCAGTGAGCGACATCATCCGTCTCAGCGCGGCGGATCTCGCCGCCAAGCTCGCCGCGGGCGAGGTGTCCAGCGTCGAGGCGACCCAGGCGCATCTCGATCGCATCGCCTCGGTGGATGGTGATGTCCACGCGTTCCTGCACGTCAACCAGGGCGCGCTGGCCGCGGCCGCGGAGATCGACGGCCGCCGCGCGAGCGGCGAGGTGCTGGGCGAGCTGGCAGGCGTGCCGCTGGCCATCAAAGACGTCCTCGTCACGACCGACATGCCCTCCACGAGCGGGTCAAAGATCCTCGAGGGCTACATGTCGCCCTACGACGCGACGGTCGTCGCGCGGGCCCGGGCCGCCGGCCTCGTGCCCCTGGGCAAGACCAACATGGACGAGTTCGCGATGGGCTCATCCACCGAGCACTCCGCGTACGGCCCCACCCGCAACCCGTGGGACCTCGATCGCATCCCGGGAGGCTCCGGCGGCGGCTCGGCGGCCGCCGTCGCCGCCTTCGAAGCGCCGCTGGCGCTCGGCTCTGACACCGGCGGTTCCATCCGTCAGCCCGCGCACGTGACGGGCACGGTCGGCGTGAAGCCGACCTACGGCGGTGTCAGCCGCTACGGTGCGATCGCACTCGCCTCGAGCCTCGACCAGGTCGGGCCTGTCACGCGAACGGTTCTCGACTCCGCTCTGCTGCACGACGTGATCGCCGGTCACGACCCTCACGACTCCACGTCGCTCACCGACGCCTGGCCGTCGTTCGCGGCTGCGGCGCGTGAAGGTGCCATGGGCGAGAGCCTCAAGGGCCTGAAGGTCGGCGTCATCCGTGAACTCGACGACCGCGGCTTCCAGCAGGGAGTGTCGGACTCGTTCCGCGCGGCTCTCGCGGCCATGGAGGCGCAGGGCGCGGAGATCGTCGAGGTCAGTGCCCCCCACTTCGAGTACGGTGTCGCGGCCTACTACCTCATCCTGCCCGCCGAGGCGTCGAGCAACCTCGCGAAGTTCGACTCCGTCCGTTTCGGGATGCGGGTGAGCCCGCACACCGCAGCCACGGTCGAGGACGTGATGGCCGCCACCCGGGAAGCCGGCTTCGGCGACGAGGTGAAGCGTCGCATCATCCTCGGCACGTACGCTCTCTCCGCGGGCTACTACGACGCCTACTACGGCAGCGCCCAGAAGGTGCGCACCCTGATCCAGCGCGACTTCGACGAGGCGTTCGCGAAGGTCGACGTCATCGCGACGCCTACCGCGCCCACGACGGCGTTCCGCCTGGGCGAGAAGATCGACGACCCGCTGCAGATGTACCTGAACGACGTGACCACCATCCCGGCGAACCTGGCCGGTGTGCCGGGGATATCCGTGCCGTCGGGCGTCGCGGCCGAGGACGGCCTGCCGGTCGGCATCCAGTTCCTCGCGCCCGCGCGTGAGGATGCGCGCCTGTACCGCGTGGGGGCGGCGCTCGAGGCGCTGCTCGTCGATTCGTGGGGCGGGCCGCTGCTCGATCGCGCCCCCGTGCTGGGAGGGACCCGCTGATGGCCAAGGACAAACTGATGGACTTCGACGAGGCTCTCGAGCTGTTCGAGCCCGTGCTCGGGTTCGAGGTCCACGTGGAGCTCAACACGCACACGAAGATGTTCTCGGCCGCGCCGAACCCCGCGCACCCCGACAACCACCAGGCAGCGCCGAACACGCTCGTCGCGCCCGTGGACATGGGGCTGCCCGGCGCGCTGCCGGTCGTCAACGCGACGGCGATCCGCTCCTCGATCAGCCTGGGGCTCGCCCTCGGCTGCTCGATCGCGCCGTCCAGCCGGTTCGCGCGGAAGAACTACTTCTACCCGGATCTCGGCAAGAACTACCAGATCTCGCAGTACGACGAACCGATCGCTTTCGACGGGCAGGTCGAGATCGAGCTCGCCGACGGGACGATCGTGACGGTTCCGATCGAGCGTGCCCACATGGAGGAGGACGCAGGCAAGCTCACCCACGTCGGCGGCTCGACCGGTCGCATCCAGGGCGCCGAGTACTCGCTCGTCGACTACAACCGAGCCGGCGTGCCCCTTGTCGAGATCGTCACGCGACCCATCTTCGGCGCCGAGCGCCGGGCCCCGGAGATCGCCAAGGCGTACGTCGCGGCCATCCGCGACATCGTCCTCTCTCTGGGTATCTCGGAAGCCCGCCTGGAGCGCGGCAACCTGCGCTGTGACGCGAACGTCTCGCTCCGCCCGCGCGGTGCGGAGAAGCTCGGCACGCGCACCGAGACCAAGAACGTCAACTCGATGCGCTCCGTCGAACGTGCCGTGCGCTACGAGATCCAGCGTCAGGCGGCCATCCTCGCCGCAGGCGGCACGATCACGCAGGAGACGCGGCACTGGCACGAGGACACGGGGACGACGTCGCCGGGTCGTCCGAAGTCGGATGCCGACGACTACCGATACTTCCCGGAGCCCGATCTGCTGCCCGTGGTCCCGGCCCCCGAGCTGATCGAGGAGCTGCGCGCTGCGCTTCCCGAACCGCCGGCGGCTCGCCGTCGTCGGTTGAAGGCCGAGTGGGGTTTCACCGACCTCGAGTTCCAAGACGTCGCCAACGGCGGACTCCTCGTCGAGGTCGAGGCGACGATCGCCGCGGGTGCGAGCCCTGCCGCCGCGCGCAAATGGTGGACCGGTGAGATCACGCGCGTCGCGAACGCCCAGGAGCGCGAAGCGGCGGACCTCGTGACCCCCGCCGACGTCGCCGCCCTCCAGGCGCTCGTGGATGCCGGCACGCTGACCGACAAGCTCGCACGTCAAGTCCTCGAGGGCGTCATCGCCGGCGAAGGCTCGCCGCAGGAGGTCGTGGACGCCCGCGGACTCGCGGTCGTCTCCGACGACGGCGCGCTCATCGCCGCGATCGATGACGCGCTGGCCGCCCAGCCCGACGTGCTGGCGAAGATCCGCGACGGCAAGGTCCAGGCCGCGGGTGCCGTCATCGGCGCGGTCATGAAGGCGATGAAGGGGCAAGCCGACGCCGCCCGCGTTCGCGAGCTGGTGCTGGAGCGCGCCGCACAGTGACCCGGCTCTCCCGCGGGCCGCGATGTCGGCGGTCCGCGGGAGAATGATCGTATGGGACGCGGCGACGGATCCGGGCGCATCGTGTCGCCAGCCGATGCCGACGACACCGGCGCGGGCATCCTTCACGTCGACATGGATGCGTTCTATGCGGCCGTCGCCGTGCTCGACGATCCGTCGTTGGCGGGCAAGCCGCTGATCATCGGATCGCCCGAAGGCCGCAGCGTCGTCTCGAGCGCGTCGTACGAGGCGCGTCGTTATGGCGTTCGATCCGCCATGCCGGTCTCCCAGGCCATGCGGCTGTGCCCGTCCGCGGTGATCGTGCCGCCGCGCTTCGACCGTTACACGGCGCTCTCGGCGCAGGTCATGGACATCTTCCGCGAATTCACCCCGCTGGTCGAACCGTTGTCGATCGACGAGGCGTTCCTGGACGTGCGCGGTTCGCGCCGCCTCTGGGGCAGCCCGGGGACGATCGCGCGGCTGCTGCGTGCCCGGGTGCTCGAGCACACCGGCCTCGTCTGCAGCGTGGGAGCGGCGGCGACGAAGCACGTCGCGAAGATGGCGTCGACGCTCAGCAAGCCCGATGGGTTGCTGATCATCGCGGCCGCCGACACCGCGGCGTTCCTCGCGCCCCGGCCGGTTCGTGCGATGTGGGGCGTGGGCCCCCGCTCCGCAGAGGTCCTCGAAGCCCGAGGCATCCGCACGATCGGCGACGTCCTGGAGACCCCTAGGTCGGTGCTGGAGAAAGCCCTCGGTGCGGCGATGGGGGAGCGCGTCTGGCAGCTGGCGCGCGGGGAGGATGCGCGTGAGGTGTCCATCGAGCGAACCGACAAGAGCATCGGCCACGAGGAGACGTTCCATGAGGACGTCGACGACGACACGGTGCTCCGTGCCGAAGTGCGACGTCTCGCCGACCGGGTGGGCGCCCGACTTCGAGCGCATGATGTCGAGGCGGCGACGGTGGCCATCAAGGTGCGTTTCGCGGACTTCCGTACCCTGTCCCGGTCGGTGACCCTGCCCGAGCCGACGGCTGTGGGCCAGCGGATCGGCGACGCCGCGCTGCGTCTGCTCGCGGGAGTCGACCGCTCGCTGCCCGTCCGGCTCATCGGGGTGCGAGGCGAGAATCTGCGCTCTTCCGGCATGATGGCGACCCTGTGGGACGACGACGCCGAGTGGCGACGCGTCGAAGAGGCCCTCGACGACGCATCGAGCCGCTTCGGCCGCGGAGCGGTCACCCGCGCGGCGCTGCTCGGAGCGCCGCGCGCCGGCGGATCGCTGCCCTCGCACCCTCGTCCACCCCGGTCCGACTGAGTCAAGGCGTAGGCGTCGTGCGTATCTGCCGTTAGCGTGGGGGCATGGCCAACTTCGTTCTCGACCTCGGTAAGCAGTCCGCATCCCTCGGCGTCACCTCCGTCTACGGCGATCAGCAGGACGTCGACGGCGTGCGCTTCATTCCGGTCGCGCTGTCGTGGCACGGCTTCGGAGGAGGCTCCGACGACAGCGGCAACGAGGGTGGCGGGGGTGGCGGGTACACGGTTCCGTTGGGCGCCTACATCCGCAAGGGCGACGACCTGCGCTTCGAGCCGAACCTGGTGTCGCTGCTCGCGGTCGCGATTCCGTTCGTCTTCGTCGCCGGTCGCGCGCTGAGCCGCGTGATCCGCGCCCTCAAGAAGTAACGTGCCGCAGGGCGGCGCCTCGCTGGCCGACATCGCCGCATCCCTCGACGCGTGCGGGCCGACGCGTCTCGTGGTCATCGACGGTCGCTCCGGCGCGGGCAAGACGACGCTCGCACGCGAGCTCGCCGCCGCACGGCCCGCATTCGTCGTCCTGTCGCTGGATCGGCTCTATCCCGGATGGGATGGACTGCGTCGGGGTGCGGATGCGGCGATCGCCGGCGTGCTGGAGCCGCTGGCGCAGGGGAGGGTCGGCCGCTGGCAGGGCTGGGACTGGGAGTCGGACGCGCCGGCAGCGTGGCACGAGGTCGCGCCGGGAACGCCCCTGATCGTCGAGGGCGCTGGCGTCCTGACACCGGCGGCGGCCGCTCTGGTGCCGGTGCGCGTCTGGGTGGAGGCGGAGGACGCCGTGAGACGGGAGCGGGCACTGCGACGTGACGGTGCGACGTACGAGCCGCATTGGGACCGCTGGGCCGCTCAGGAGCGGGATCACCTGAGCGAGAACGACCCGCGCTCCCTCGCGACGCACGTCGTCAACGTCTGACTCACGGGTCTTCGGTGGCGCCGATCAGCAGCTCGAGCCGATAGCCGAGCCACTCGTACACGCCGAAGCGGGGATCGTCCGCCGGGTGATCGTCCTCGTCGTCTATGCCCAGCCGCGCGGCCAGGACGAGCCGGACGGCATTGAGTGTCCGCATCCATGCCGCCACCTGGCGCGGCTCGAGCGAGATCTCCATCTGTGCGAGCGCCTCGTCGAAGGCGTCGTCGTCCGACGGATCCAGTTCGCCCGCGCTGGCGAGATCCGCGAGGACGGTGCCCGCCTCCGCGCTCCGCCGGCGCAGGAGGTCAGCGCGGGTCGCGGCGTGGAACTGATCCGCGGACGCCGCGTCGTCGGGATATGCCGAGGGCGTCAGGCGCGCCACCGCCGGGTCGGATGCGGCATCCGCATCCGCCAGCAGATCGACGAACTGCCCGACGAGTCCTCGCAGATGAACGGCCTCGACACGCGTGAAGGAGAGGGTGACCGTGTCGCTCATGCGCCGGGTGCCCGCCGCACGGTGGCCCAGAGGCCGTAGTCGTGCATCGCCTGCGCGTGCAGCTCCATCTGCTCCCGCATCCCCTCCGCGACGACGGCATGCCCGTCGTGGTGCACCGCCATCATGCGCCTGGTGGCCTCCTCCCGGGAGAAGCCGAAGTACTCGCGGAAGACGCGGACGACGTAGCTCATGAGGTTGACGGGGTCGTTCCAGACGACGGTCTGCCAGTGCGGGTCGAGGGCGCCGGCCGCGCCGAGATCGAACCGCTCGTCGACGTCGGGATCTGCGAACGCCGCCATCATGCCCATCCCAGCTCGTGCAGCCGGGCGTCATCGATGCCGTAGAAGTGGGCGATCTCGTGGACGAGGGTCGTGTGCACCTCGTCGCGGAGCTCCTCCTCGTCGGCGCAGGCGTTCAGGTGCGGCTCGCGGTACACCACGATCCGATCCGGCAGCTCACCGCCGCCATAACGGTCGCGCTCGGTGAGCGCCCACCCGTCGTACAGCCCGAACAGCTCGCCCCGATCCTCGTCCGAGCGGTCTTCGACCACGAACACGACATTGTCGAGTCCGTCGACCATGTCGTCGGGGAGACGGTCGAGCTCCTCGACGACGAGGCGTTCGAAGCTCTCGTGATCCATCTCAAGCATCAGGCGACCCTGCCTCGCAACGGAGGGAAGAAGTGGGGTGGCTAACGGGGCTTGAACCCGCGACCCCCGCGACCACAACGCGGTGCTCTACCAACTGAGCTATAGCCACCATGTCTCCCGCTCGCGCGGGCAACCAAACGATTCTCTCACACCTCAGAGGCAAATGATGACACGACGTTCGCCGCGACGGACTTCGCGTCGTCGCTGGAGGGACCGGGCTGTGAGACGAACACGGCTTCGCGGTAATAGGCCAGCTCGCGGATGGATTCCCGGATGTCGGCGAGGGCCCGGTGGCCGCCGTTCTTGGCGGGTGCGTTGAAGTAGACCCGCGGGTACCAGCGGCGCGAGAGCTCCTTGATGCTGGACACGTCCACGTTGCGGTAGTGCAGCCACCGGTCGAGTCGGGGCATGTAACGGGCGAGGAAGGCGCGGTCCGTGCCGATCGTGTTGCCCGCCAGCGGCGCCTTGCCTTCGATCGGCGCGAAGCGCTGCACGTACTCGAGCGCCTGGAACTCGGCTTCGGCGACGCTCACGCCGGAGGGGATCTCATCGAGGAGGCCGGAGGATCTGTGCATCTCGGTGACGAAGTCGTTCATGTTCGCCAACGCGGTGGCATCCGGGCGGATGACGATCTGGAATCCCTCGTCGAGGACGTTGAGCTCGAAGTCCGTGACGACGATCGCGATCTCGACGAGCTCATCGATCTGAGGATCGAGACCCGTCATCTCGCAGTCGATCCACACCAGCCGGTCGCCATCGGTCGTACTCACGTGCACATCCTCCTCGTGTGCTCCGACGCGGACGAGTCGGAGACGGTGGTCCCCCCGGCAGGAATCGAACCTGCGACCAAGAGATTAGAAGGCTCCTGCTCTATCCGCTGAGCTACGGGGGGCCGCATCCTCCAGCGTAGCGCGACGGGCCTGGTGCCCGACCGCGGGACGGCGTAGCGTCGGGCGTATACGGACGAGGAGGTTCGGCATGAGCACGACCGAAGCGCTATGGGTGGCTTACGGGAACACCGGTGTGGTGGGCAGCATCCGCAAGGATGCCGGGGAATACGTCGTCACGATGAGCGGCGCGGACGACCATCTCGGCAGCTATCCCAGCATGGAGATCGCGAAGGGCGCCTTGCGCGCGCACCTCAAGCCCGGCTCGGCGTGGCCGGAGTTCCGTCAGCACTGACCGACCGACGGGCGACACGAGGGCGGCGTGCCAGCAGCGGAAGAGCCCGGTGCACGAGCGGCCCGATGAGCAGCGCGAAGGCGACGGTTCCGACGCCCGCGGTGCCGCCGAGCAGCCAGCCGACACCGAGGACCGTCAGTTCGATGCTGCCGCGCGCGATCCAGATGGGGATGCCGAAGCGGGTGTGTAGTCCTGTCATCAGTCCGTCGCGCGGGCCGGGTCCGAGCCCGGCGCTGATGTAGAGACCGGTGGCGAAGGCGACCAGGACGATACCGCCGAGGAGCATGAAGATCTGGGCGGGGAACCCGTCGGCGTCGGGCACGAGATCGAGCACGACCTGCATGCTCGTTCCCAGCAGGAGGATGTTGGCCAGGGTCCCGACACCGGGTCGTTGGCGCAGCGGTATCCACGCGAGCATGACGGCCAGTCCCAGCAGATTGACGATCCAGCCGATTCCCCACCCGGTTCGCAGTGAGATGCCCTGGGCGAGGACCGTCCAGGGGTCCACACCGAGCCCCGCGCGAACGATGAGCGCTTCTCCGGCGCCGTAGATCGCCAAGCCGACGACGAGACGGATCAGTCGTGTGGTCATGCCGTCAAGCACATCGCACAATTGGCTCCTCTCCAAGATACCAATCTCGATAGACTGGCTTGCATGGACTCCCGAGTGAGCGCGAGGGCGCTGACAGCGCGACTGGGTGGATGGCGCACGAGCGAACCCGCATACGAGGCCCTCGCCGACGGGATCCGCCTGCTCTGTCTCGACAACAGGCTCCCCGCCGGGACCGCGCTGCCGGCAGAGCGGGCACTCGCCTCCGTGCTCGGCGTCAGCCGCACCACGGTTGCGGCCGCATACCGGAGCCTCCGCGACAGTGGCCACATCCGCAGCCTCCGAGGCTCGGGCAGCGTCACGCAGGGAGCGCCGCAGCGCGCCGCCACCAGAACGGTGTCCGACCCCCGCGCCGTCGATCTCCAGCAGGCGAGCCCTGCGGCCTGGCCCGGTCTGGCCGGTGTGTTCGCCGAGGCGGCCGCGCAGACAACGGCGCTCCTGGCTCGCCCCGGCTACGACGTGGTCGGTCGCGAAGAGTTGCGTGCTGCGCTGGCCGACCAGTACACGCGTCGCGGCATTCAGACGACGTCGGCCCAGATCCTCATCACGAGCGGTGCGCAGAGTGCCCTGCACCTCCTCGCGACCGTCCTGGTGCGCCGCGGCGATCGGGTGATGATCGAGAGTCCGACGTATCCGCATGCGGCCGAAGCGCTCCGTTCCGCCGGCGCTCGGCTGGTGAGCGTCCCCGTGACGCCCGACGAGGGGTGGGACCTGGATCGCGCCGAGCAGGTGTTCGCGCGCGTCCGCCCGAGTCTCGCGTACCTGATGCCCGACTTCCAGAATCCGACGGGCCGCTCGATGACCGGCTTCGAGCGCGAGCTGTTCGTCACGGCCGCCGCGCGTGCGGGAACGGTGCTGATCGTCGACGAGACCACGGCCGATCTCGACATCGACCGTGCGATCGAGCCGCCCCCGTTCGGGGCGGACCCGCAGGACGAGCAGATCGTCCGCGTCGGTTCGTTCGGCAAGACGGTCTGGGGCGGGCTCCGCGTCGGTTGGATCCGGGCGGATGAGGAACTCATCCGTCGTCTCATCGCGGCCCGCTTTCCCATCGAGCTGGGAACCCCCGACTGGGAGCAACACGTCGCGACTCTTCTCCTCCCGCATCTGCCCGAGGTCATCGCGCAGCGCGCGCATCTGCTGCGAACCGGACGTGACACGGTCAGCGCAGCCCTAGCGGAGCAGCTTCCCGAGTGGACGGTTCCGGCGGTCGACGGCGGCGTGGCGTTGTGGGTGGAGCTCGATCGCCCTTTCAGTAGCGCGCTCGTGCTCGCCGCGTGCGCCGAGGGCATCCTCCTTTCCGCAGGGCCCCGTTTCGGCGTGGACGGCGGTTTCGAGAAGAACCTGCGCATCCCCTTCACCGCAGCCGCCCCCGATCTCGAGCGCGCCGTCGACGGGATCGCTCGTGCCTGGGGGCGGACCATCGGGGGAGCGGCGCCGCTCAGAGAGGGTGCGCTGGATGCGGTCGTCTGAGGCTCAGCCGCGGCGGAGCACCGCGACGGCGTCATCACGTCGCCAGAACTCGCCGACGTCGACGAAGGCCCGAGAGGACCACCGGTAGCGACGGGCGCGATAGCGCGTTCCTTCAGGGCGCGCGAGCGCGTCGACCACGCCGATCACGACGCCCGCCGCGTCGAGCACGCGCCATCGATCCAGTCCGAGGGCGACCAGAGACGGAGCGGTCGCGGTGTTCATTCCTGCGTTCATCGGTCTTCCCTCCCGTCGTCTCGACGCTATCGACGGCCACCGACACCGCATCCTCGCTCCTCCCCAGTGCGAGACGGACGGCGGGTCCGCCGCATCCAGGTCCGCGAGAGGATTCGCGACCGGATCGGCCAGGCACAGTTGTCTCCGCTGCGGCGCCCGTCGGGCACCCGGGCGCCGCAGCGTCATCCCGCGTGCCCGATCGAGAGGAGACACACCATGAAGGAACGCATCACGATCGTCGGCAACGTGGCCGCGATGCCCGAGCTGCGGCGCATGCCCTCCGGCGACGCGGTCGTCAGCTTCCGCGTCGGGGTGACCGAACGTCGCCAGGACAAGCAGACCTCGCAATGGATCGACGGGAACACCAGCTGGTACCGCGTGAGCGCCTACCGCGGACTGGCCGAGAACATCCACCGATCGATCGGGTCGGGAGAGAGGGTCGTCGTGAGCGGTCGCTTCTCGCTGCAGGAATGGGAGACCGACACGAAGAAGGGCGTCTCTGCGGAGATCGAGGCCGAGGCCGTGGGTCATGATCTGCGATGGGGCACGACCGTCTACACGCGCACGGCTGCGCGGTCAGGGGACCCCGCCGGGCTCGATGGAAGCCGCCCCACGGGTCCGGTCGACGATGACGGGTGGGCGGCGCCCGGGGCGGAGAGCGAGGAGGTGAGCGTCGGGTCCACCCCGTTCTGATGCCTAAACTGGGCCCGTGACCTCGCCCCGCGCCGTCCGACTGTCCGCCCTCGTCCTCGTGGCCGCGGCCGGCGCCGTGATGCTCGCGGCGTGCACGCCGTCACCGCAGCCGAGCCCGACCGTGTCGATCTCGACACCCGCCGCCACGACCCCGGCTCCGAGCCCGACCCCGACGCTCGTTCCGGAGGGCTCGGCCGAAGACAACCTGCCGCTGTTCACGAGTGTGGTGGATGCGGTGTGGGCCGGGCCCGATCAGGTCTCGGGGCGTGCGTACATCGACGCGCTCACCGCAGCCGGCTTCGACAAGGCGGCGATGCAGGTCACCCCGGATCAGTCGACAGTGAACAATCCCGCCGAGAGCATCCAGTTCGCGGTGCGCTGGGGCGAGGAATGCCTGATCGGCCAGGTGGGACCCGCCACACGCGAGGCCGTGACCGTGGTGGAGCCGGGTCTCTCCGACGGCACGTGTCTGATCGGACACACCCGCGCCATCGACTGGTAGGCCGACGGCGGGGCGTGCGAGCGCCGTCTAGACTGGAGCGGATATGGCCGAATACATCTACTCCATGGTCCGTGCCCGCAAGGCGGTCGGCGAGAAGCTCATCCTCGACGACGTCACGATGGCGTTCCTCCCCGGTGCGAAGATCGGCATGGTGGGCCCCAACGGCGCCGGTAAGTCGACGATCCTCAAGATCATGGCCGGTCTCGACCAGCCGTCGAACGGCGAGGCGAAGCTGAGCCCCGGGTACAGCGTCGGCATCCTGATGCAGGAGCCGGAACTCGATGAGACGAAGACCGTTCTGGAGAACATCCAGGACGGCGTCGCGATCAAGGCCAAGCTCGACCGTTTCAACGAGATCTCGGGCCTGATGGCCGATCCCGACGCGGATTTCGACGCACTTCTGGCGGAGATGGGCGTGCTGCAGGAGGAGATCGACGCGGCCGACGGCTGGGATCTCGACTCGCAGCTCGAGCAGGCGATGGACGCACTGCGCACCCCGCCCGGCGACGCCGCGATCGGTCCGCTGTCCGGCGGTGAGCGCCGTCGCGTCGCGCTGGCGAAGCTCCTGCTCCAGAAGCCCGACCTGCTCCTGCTCGACGAGCCCACCAACCACCTCGACGCCGAGAGTGTGCTCTGGCTCGAGCAGCACCTGCAGTCCTACAAGGGTGCCGTCATCGCGATCACCCACGATCGCTACTTCCTCGACAACGTCGCGGAGTGGATCGCCGAGGTCGATCGCGGCCGCCTGATCGGCTACGAGGGCAACTACTCGACGTACCTCGAGAAGAAGGCCGAGCGTCTCGACGTCCAGGGCAAGAAGGACGCGAAGCTCGCCAAGCGCCTCAAGGACGAGCTCGAGTGGGTGCGTTCGAGTGCGAAGGGGCGCCAGACGAAGTCGAAGGCGCGTCTCGCGCGGTACGAGGAGATGGCGGCGGAGGCCGAGCGCACGCGGAAGCTGGACTTCGAGGAGATCCAGATCCCTGCCGGGCCCCGCCTCGGAAACGTCGTCATCGAGGCGAAGAAGCTCCACAAGGGCTTCGGCGACCGCGTTCTCATCGACGGACTCAGCTTCAGCCTGCCGCCGAACGGGATCGTCGGTGTCATCGGCCCGAACGGTGTCGGCAAGACCACGCTGTTCAAGACGATCGTCGGGCTGGAGCCGCTCGACGGCGGCGACCTGAAGGTCGGCGAAACGGTCAAGATCAGCTATGTCGACCAGTCGCGCGCGAACATCGACCCCAACAAGACGCTGTGGGAGGTCGTCTCCGACGGCCTCGACATCATCACGGTCGGCAAGACCGAGATCCCGTCCCGCGCCTATGTCTCCAAGTTCGGTTTCAAGGGGCCGGACCAGCAGAAGAAGGCGGGCGTTCTCTCGGGCGGTGAGCGCAACCGTCTGAACCTCGCGCTGACGCTCAAGGAGGGCGGCAACCTGCTGCTCCTCGACGAGCCGACCAACGACCTCGATGTCGAGACCCTGAGCTCGCTCGAGAATGCGCTGCTGGAGTTCCCCGGCTGCGCCGTGGTCATCACGCACGACCGGTGGTTCCTCGACCGCATCGCGACCCACATCCTGGCCTACGAGGGCACGGACGACAACCCCGCGCAGTGGTACTGGTTCGAGGGCAACTTCGAGGCGTACGAGCAGAACAAGATCGAGCGACTCGGTCCGGATGCGGCCAACCCGCACCGTTCGACGCACCGCAAGCTGACGCGCGACTGATGCCGGATACGGATCGCCCCTGACGGGCGATCCGTATCGTGCATGCGAGCAGGGGAGAGATCATGACCGAGGCCCAGCGCCGGCTCCATGTCCCCATCCACCTGCGATGGGGCGACCTCGACGCGTTCAACCACGTCAACAACACCTCGATGCTCAAGCTTCTCGAGGAGGCGCGCGTGCGTGCCTTCTGGGCCGCGGATGACACCGAGCCGCAGTATCCGACCGCGGTCGTCCCGGCCGGGGCCACGGCCGGTGTGCTGACTCTCATCGCGCGCCAGGAGATCGAGTACCTGCATCCCGTGCCCTACCAGCGCGCACCGCTCGACGTCCAGTTGTGGTTCGGGAGCCTCGGCGGATCCAGCATGGAGGTCTGCTACGAGGTGTTCAGTCCGCTGACGGGCGAGCAGCCGCAGACTCTCTACGCCCGCTCGTCCGCCGTCGTGGTGACGGTCGACGCCGCCACGGGGCGGCCCATGCGACTCACCGAACGGATGCGTGAGGCCTGGGAGCCGTACCTCGGCGCGCCGATCGCCTACGCCCGACGGCGCTAGGACGCCTCGCCCGGAGCCGGCACACGCACCATGATCTCCTGCGCGACGCTGGCGACGAGCTCGCCGGTGCGGGTGTAGATGCGGCCGGTCGCGAGCCCTCGCCCCCCGCGCGCGCTGGGGGAGTCCTGCGTGTAGAGCAGCCAGTCGTCGACGGCTGCGGGGCGGTGCCACCACATCGCATGATCGAGACTCGCCACGTTGAGCCGCGGTGTGCGCCACGTGAGGCCATGCGCGCGCAGGATCGACTCCTGGATGGTCATGTCCGAAAGGTATGCGAGCATCGCGCGATGCAGCAGGGGATCGGCGGGCAGAGCCCGGCGCAGCCGCATCCAGACGCTCTGATGCGGTTCCGGCGTCACCGTCTCGCTTTCGAACAGCGTTCCGGGAACGTGGCGGACCTCGACCGGCAGCTCGCTGATGCTGCGCATCGACAGGGGATGCAGCTGGTCCGACTCCTGCGGCACGAGTGCCTCAGGCTCCGGCACGTCCGGCATCGGCTCGGCGTGGTCGAGGCCGGCATCCTCGGTCTGGAACGACGCGATCATCGAGAAGATCGGTACGCCCTCCTGGTACGCCTGGGTGCGGCGGGCCGAGAAGGAGCGGCCGTCGCGCAGGCGGTCCACGGAGAACGTCAACCCCCGCGAGGAGTCGCCGGCGCGCAGGAAGTAGCCGTGCATGGAGTGGATCGGGCGGTCCTCGGCGACCGTGCGGGAGGCGGCGACCACGGACTGGCCGAGGACTTGACCGCCGTAGATGCGTCCGAGGGGCATGGCGTGCGAGTCGCCCGTGAAGATGTCCTCGGTCGTGCGCGCATCGCTCGACGCGATCGAGAGGACCTCGATGAGGGAGCCGACCGGGTCGCTCCCGTGCTCCGTGCGTCCGACGGTGGGTTCATCGCTGATCGTCATTGGTTCTCCTCGGCTCGCCGCATGCACGCGTTGCTAGTTTAGGTGGGGTGTCCGCTCGTCTCCTGTTCCCCGATCCCGAGGCCGCGGCGGACGCTCTGACGTTCGTCGGACGGGCCGGAGCGCTCGACCGCGAAGCGGCCGTCCACTTCCGCGGTGCCGGAGGTGTGCTGACCATGACGACGGCGGTGCTGGCCTCCCGTGGCCTGCTCGATGCGACTCCGACGGTGCTGGCCATGCGCGTCCTCCCCGTCGACCCGGAGCTCGAGTGCGACCTGAGCGTGCCCGCCTCGCAGCTGACCGCCGCGTCAGACACCGCGATCGAACTGGGCGAGACGGCCGTCCGGCCCGCGTGGGCGGGCGTGTCCCCGCCGCGCACCGGATGGGAGCCGTCGGACCGGATCGCATCGGAGGTGCTGGCCGCACGAGCGCAGTGGGGGATGGCGGCCGTCGCCGATGCGCTGCCGAGCGACCCCGGCGAGGAGGTCGTGCGCTCGGCTCGGCTCCGGGTGTGGGCGGAGCCGGACGAGGCGCTGGGCTCCCAGCTGCGCGCCGTCGCTTTCGGCGCGGTCGCGATGGGCTTCGTGCTCGGCGCGGAGCACGCTCGAGTGTTCTCCGCCCCCGGGTGGACGCGCGTCTCGTTGTCGCGGGGTCACATCCTCGTGCGCGTACCGATGCGGTCAGGGATGACAGCCGTGCGTGCGACGGGCTCCTGACGGTTCAGACGGCGCTCGCGGCGGCGCGTCCCGCGGCGCGGCCGGAGTAGAGGCAGCCGCCGAGGAACGTCCCCTCCAGGGCGCGGTAACCGTGCACGCCGCCGCCCCCGAAGCCGGCGGCCTCGCCAGCGGCGTAGAGCCCCGGGATCGCCTCACCGTGCGCATCGAGCGCTCTCGCGTCGAGGTCCGTCAGGATGCCGCCGAGAGACTTGCGTGTCAGCACGTGGAGCTTGACGGCGATCAAGCCACCGCCCGCGCGATCGAGGATGCGATGCGGCCGGGCTGTGCGCACCAGCCGATCGCCGCGGAACGCCCGCGCGGAGCGCAGCATCGCCACCTGGGCGTCCTTGGTGAACGGGTTTGTCCATCTCGCGGTCTCGCGCCTCGATCTCCCGCCGGGCCCGATCGGGATCGAGGGCGTCGCCGCCGGGCATACGCCGCATGCCGGCGAGCAGATCCTCGAGTCGGTCGGCGCGCACGAAGTCTGCGCCGTGCTCCAGGAACGCGCGCACCGGACCCGATGCGCCCTTTCCGAGCCGCGAGCGCAGGAGCAGTGAGACGTCCTTGCCGGTCAGGTCCGGATTCTGCTCGCTGCCGGAGAGCGTGAACTCCTTCTCGACGATGCGTTCGGACAGGACGAACCACGAGTGGTCGTGTCCGGTGGCGCGCAGATGGGCCAGGGTTCCGAGGGTGTCGAAGCCGGGGAACAGGGGGACGGGCAGCCGCTCGCCGGTCGCGTCCAGCCAGATGGAGGAGGGGCCTGGGAGGATGCGGATCCCGTGCTGCGGCCAGACGGGATCCCAGTTCTGCAGCCCCTCGACGTAGTGCCACATCCGGTCGCTGCCGATGAGCGTTGCTCCCGCCTGTTCCGCGACCGAGAGCATCGAACCGTTGACATAGGCCGGGACGCCGGCGACCATAGTCGCGGGCGGCGTCGCCAGCCGCTCCGGCCAGCGCTCGCGGACCAGCGCATGGTTGCCGCCGATCCCTCCGCTGGTCACGATGGTCGTGGCCGCCTCGATCGAGAAGTCGCCGACCACATCGTGCGGAGTCGCTCGTCCGCGGTCGGTGTCCGCGGAGATGAGAACGTCGCCGCGGGCCCCCGTGACCGCGCCGGCGCTCGTTTCGAGCACCGTGACGCGATGACGGGCGAGGATGCGCAGGCGTCCAGCTGCTTCGGCCTCTTCGATCTCCGCCGCGAAGGGAGCGACCAGTCCGGGGCCGGTGCCCCATGTGATGTGGAAGCGAGGCACGGAGTTGCCGGGGCCGGTCGCGGTGTAACCACCGCGTTCCGCCCAGCCCACGACGGGGAAGAACGACACCCCGCGCCGGCGGAGCCACGAGCGCTTCTCGCCGTGCGCGAAGTCGAGGTACGCCCGAGCCCATCGCGCGGGCCACTCGTCCTCGGCCCGGTCGAAGCCGGCCGTGGCGAACCAGTCCTGCGCGGCGAGCTCGGGGGAGTCTCTGATCCCCATGCGGCGCTGCTCGGGCGAGTCGACCAGGAACAGCCCGCCGAACGACCACCACGCCTGCCCTCCGAGGTCTACACGCGGCTGCTGGTCGACGATCGTCACCGACCGCCCGGCGCGCAGGGCCTCGCAGGCTGCCACGAGTCCGGCCAGACCCCATCCCACGACGAGAACATCGGTGCGGTGGGATGCGGTCACGGTCACTCCTTCGTGGTCGCCGCAGGATCGACCGGGAGGGAGGAGCGTGTCCCCGCCGCAGGTCCGATGCCTGCGGGCTCGAACGTGTTCACCATGGCATAGGCCGCGCGCTGCAGGTAGTCCCACAGCGTCGCCTCGAGGATCGGCGGCAGGTCACACGCATCGACGGCGTGCCGCATGTGCGAGAGCCACCGGTCGCGAGCATCCGGATCGACGTGGAACGCCGCGTGGCGCATGCGCAGCCGCGGATGACCCCGCTGTTCGCTGTAGGTCGTCGGTCCGCCCCAGTACTGCTCGAGGAAGGTCTGCATGCGGACCTTGGCGGGACCGAGGTCGGCCTCCGGGTACATGGGCCGCAGGACCTCGTCGTCGGCGATGCCTTCGTAGAACGCGTCCACGAGCTTGGTGAAGAAGGCGTGCCCCCCGACCTGGGCGTAGAAGCTGACGGGCTGCTGGCTCATGCGGACTCCTCGGGCGGGGTGCGGGGCTTACGTGGCTTTCGCGGCGCCGCCGAATGCGTGTCATCGCTCGTTGGCGCTCCGTCTCCGGCGGGGGCGACCGCCTCGCCCTCTGCGGCGGCTTCCGTGGCGGCGCGGGCGCCCCTCCCCGTGCGCTTCGGGCGCCACACCGGGCGTTCGTCTGCCGCGACGGGGATGGGCTTGGTGCGGGGAGGGTTCGCCCCGCGCACGCGACCCGCCGCCTCCAGTCCGCTCAGCATGATCGAGTTCAGCAACGGCAGCTGGATGCCCATGGCGTCCATCGCACGCTTCAGGCGCACCCGGAGCTCTCGCGCGACGTCGTCCTTGGCGTTGGAGCGGGTCTTCATGACGAGCCGGATCACGAGAGCATCCCCGGAGATCGATTCCAACCCCCAGATCTCGGGCTGTTCGATGATCCTGGTGCGCCACTTGGGATCCTTCGCGAGATGCTTCGCCGCATCGAGCATCGCCTTCTCCACCGCATCCAGGTCGGCATCGACGGGGACAGAAAGGTCGATGATGACCCGCGACCACCCTTGCGACATGTTGCCGATCCGGGTGATCTCACCGTTGCGCACGTACCAGAGCGTCCCGTTGACGTCGCGCACGTGCGTGACGCGCACGCTGACGTACTCGACGACACCGGTCGCGAGTCCGAGGTCGACGACGTCGCCGATGCCCACCTGATCCTCGGCGACGATGAAGATGCCGTTGAGCACGTCCTTGACGATGTTCTGCGCGCCGAAGCCGAGCCCTGCGCCGATCGCCGCCGTGAGCAGCGCGAAGGAGCCGAGGATGCCCGAGTCGATCGTGTTGACGATCAGGATGATGCCGATGATCACGATCGTGACGTTGACGATGTTCTGCAGGATCGAGCCGAGCGTGCGGGTGCGCTGGACCAGTCGCACGGCGGCGAGCGGGGAGCGATCCAGCGCCTGGGTGTCGGTGACCTGAGCTTTGCTCTTCGCGCCGGAGACGATGCGCTCCACGACCCGGTGGATCACGCCGCGGAGGATCCAGGAGACGATGATGGCGCCGACGATGATGGCGAGCACGCCGAGCGCCTTGAATCCGGCGGTGGTGAAGAACGACCCGATGTTCGGCCAGAACGCCGGGTCGTTGGGGTCGAAGACGAAGGTGTGCGTCACCTTCTCGATGCTACCGATCGCCGCTCTCACCGAGCTGGATGCCGCCGCCGTCGACGAGCCCCGCACGGTGGGCGATCACGACCGCCTGCACGCGGTCGCGTGCGCCGAGCTTGGCGAGGATGCGACCGACGTGCGTCTTCACGGTGGACTCGCCCAGGAACAGGGCCGCCGCGATCTCGGCGTTCGTGGCACCCTGAGCCATGGCGAGGAACACCTCGCGCTCCCTCTCCGTCAGCGTCTCGGTCGGATCGGGTGCTGCCGAGCGCACGGGCGGTGTGCCGAGCAACTCGATCATCCGGCGCGTCACGCGCGGCGAGAGTGTGGCATCGCCTCGGTGCACCGCGTGGATCGCCGAGATGAGTTCGTGGCGTTGCGCGTCTTTCAGCAGGAACCCGCTCGCGCCCGCGCGCAGAGCGGCGAAGGCGTACTCGTCGAGATCGAAGGTCGTGAGCACGAGGACGCGGGCATCGGGGTGAGCGGCGACGATGCGTTCCGTCGCGGTGATGCCGTCGACGCCCGGCATCCGCACATCCATGAGGACGACGTGCGGTTCGAGGGTCGCGACGGCCGCGACGGCGGATTCCCCGTCGGCGGCTTCGCCGACCACCTGAAGGTCGTCCTCGGCGTCCAGCACCATGCGGAAGCCGAGACGAATGAGCTCCTGGTCGTCGACGAGCAGGATGCGGATGGGATCGTTCATCGGGTCTCCTCCTCGGTCGGCAGCCAGACGTCGAGGGTCCAGGTGCCGTCGCCGCGTCGGGTACGCAGGGTGCCGCCGGCATGGGCGACGCGCTCGGTGAGTCCGCGAAGCCCGAAACCTGCGTTCTCGTCGTCGCTCTCGTCAGCGACGCCGTTGTTCATGATCCTGATTCGCACCGCATCCGGATCCTCGCGGATCTCGACGACGGCCTCCGTCGCGCGAGGCGCGTGCCGCATGGCGTTCGTCATCCCCTCCTGCACGACGCGACCGATCGCCAGCTCCGTGGTCGGCGCATGCGTGCTCGTGCGTCCGGAGGTGCGCAGCACGACCGGGTAGCCCGCGCCCTGCGCGGTGGCGACGACCTCCCGCGGCGAGGGGGCGGTGAGGGGCGCCAGAGGTGCGGAGCCGGTGTCATCCGTGCGCAGCACGCCCAGCATCGCCCGCATCTCGGTCAGGGCGCCGCGGGCGGTGTCGGCGGCCGAGCGGGCGGCGGAGCGCGCGCGCTCGGCGTCGGTCGTCGCCGCGGCGCCCTCCGACAGCGCCACGATCACCGTCAGCGAGTGCGACACGATGTCGTGCATCTCCCGTGCGATACGGGTGCGCTCGGCAGCCGTGGCGAGCTGTGCCTGCTGGTCGCGTTCGATCGTCAGTTGACGGGAGCGTTCGATGAGGGCTTCGACGTAGCGCTTGCGGCCGCCGACGTTCGCGCCGATGAGCGCCCCGATCAGGAGCATGATCATGGTCGCGATCGTCGCGCCGATCGCCGTGGACCACCCCTCGCCGAGCCCCACGCGTACAAGGCCGGAGATCACGAGGGCGCCGCTGAGGATTCCGGCGCCCGCCCACGCTGCGCGGCTGGAGCGGTACACCGACAGCGAGTAGACGGCGATCGCGAGCGCGACGCCGCTCGGAAGCATGGGGTACGGCGCGAACGGGTAGGGGAGGGCGGCGACCAGGAAGACCGTGATCGGGAAGCGCCGACGCCAGAGGAGCGCGATCGCGGTGCTCGCGGGAACGGTGATCGACACGATCACGCCGACGGGAGCCCAGGCGGGATCCATCGGAGCCGCGGCGATCAGGCCCGGCCCGGAGAGGACGAAGGCGAAAAAGGCGACGAGTGCGTCGGCGAAACGCGGATGCCGCGACCAGTACCGGCGGATGGCCCCCGGAGGTCGCGGCAGCAGCAGGCCGTCGTCGGGGGGAGTGCTCTCCGCCCCGGCGACGGCCCGACCGCGCTTGCTCATCCGCTCGACTCTACGCGTCGCGGCTCTTCAGGACGGCGCTCGCGCCAACGAGGCCGACGACGACCCAGACGGCGAGCGTGAGGCTCGCGGCCCAAGGCTCGAGCTGGTCGCTTCCGCCCGAGGTGCCCATCAAAAGCTGCCCCGCGTTCGAGGGCAGGAACCGGGCGGCATCCTGTACCCAGCCCCATCCGGGCAGCGCGGCGAAGAAAGCGGGGACGATGGGCAGGACGAACACGAGTCCCACACCGAGGGCGATCGCTCCCGGACCGTTGCGGAGGATGTAGCCCGTTGCGACGCCGATGATCGCGATGACGGCCATGGTGAGGGCGCCCGCCAGCAGCGGCAGCACGGAGACCTCCGGATTCGAGAAGTCGAGTCCGAGGTCCTTGCGCGCCATGATCGGTGCGGTCGCCGCGGCGGCGATGGCGAAGATGATGACGCTGGACACGAACACGAACCCGGCGACGACCACCGTCTTGGCCAGAAGCGACCCGAGTCGTCCGGGCGCAGCCGTCAGGGTGGAGCGCATCATCCCGGTCGAGTACTCACCGGTGACCTGGATGGCGCCCAGGATCACGGCGAGCAGCATCGTGAACGTCGTCGGCGCGAGGATCACCATCGTGGCCAACGAACCGTCGTCGCCCTGCGGGCCGCCGTCGAAGCTCGTGATCGCCCACGCCATCAGCAGTGAGAAGCCGATCGAAAGGACGGCGACGATCGCGATCGACCACCAGGGGGAGCGCAGCGTCAGGAGCTTGAGCGTCTCGCTGCGCACGAGTCGGGGGAAGGAGAGGCGGTACGAAGCCTCCGTCGCGGTGACGCGACGCGCGGGGGTGGTTGTGGTGGCGCTCATGCGACTTCCTTGCTCTTGTACTCGACGGATTCGCCGGTGAGGGCGAGGTAGGCGTCTTCGAGCGAGCCGCTCTGCGGGCTCAGCTCGTGAAGGGGGATGCCGGCTGCCGCCGCAGCATCGCCGACGGCTTCGGGCAGCGCGCCGACGACGTCGGCCGTTCCGGGCTCGGTCTGGGTGATCTCGATACCCGCCCCGGAGATGAGGGGGATGAGCTCCGCAAGCCGCGGGCTGCGCAGGCGGATGCGGGTGCTCGTCCACTCCGAGACCAGCTGCGACACGGGGGCGTCCGCGAGGACACGGCCCTTGCCCAGCACGATGATGTGGTCGGCGGTGATCGCCATCTCGCTCATGAGGTGGCTCGAGAGCAGAACGGTGCGTCCCTCGCTGGCGTAGTGGCGCACGAACTGTCGTACCCAGCGTACGCCCTCGGGGTCGAGGCCGTTCACCGGCTCGTCGAGGATCAGCGTCTGCGGGTCGCCCAGCAGCGCCGCCGCGATGCCCAGGCGCTGGCCCATACCGAGCGAGAACCCGCCCGCGCGCTTCTTGGCGACCGACTCGAGGCCCGTCAGCGCGATGACCTCGTCGACTCGGGAGGTCGGGATGCCGTGTGTCGCCGCAAGCGCCCTCAGGTGGTTGCGTGCGGAGCGGCCGGTGTGCACGGCCTTGGCGTCGAGAAGCACGCCGACGCGGGTCAGGGGCGAGCGCATCTTGCGGTAGTCCTCGCCGTCGACGGTCACGTTGCCGTGGGTCGGTCGGTCGAGTCCCACGATCATGCGCATCGTGGTGGACTTGCCGGCGCCGTTGGGTCCGAGGAAGCCGGTGACCTTGCCGGGCTGGACGGTGAAGCTGACATCGGAGACGGCGTGCTTGTCCCCGAACTGCTTGGTGAGGTTCTCTGCGACGATCATGGCTCCACGCTACGAGCCGGCACCTCGCCGCCGCGTCCCCCTGTGGTACCGATCTCTTCCGGTACGCCTCGTCCCAGAGGCGGAGACGAACGGAACGCCCCGTCGACCGGTGGTCGACGGGGCGTTCGGGATAAGTCGATCAGGCGTCCGCCTCCTGGACGGAGAGGGCGCGCTCCACGCCGGCGAGGTTCTCGGCGACCAGACGGCGCAGTGCCGCCGGTGCGTCGCGGTTCTCGATGAGCCAGGTCCGCGTCGCGTCGCGCAGCGCGACATCCGCGAGAGGCGCTGGGTACAGGCCGACGATGAGGTAGTTCGCGATCTGGTAGCTGCGCGATTCCCAGACCGGCAGCAGCATGTCGAAGTAGGTCGACACGAACGGGACCAGCAGATCGCGACCTGCCGGGTGGGTGAAGCCGGCTGCGGCCGAGCGGACGACGGTGTTGGGAAGGTCGTCCGAACCGACCAGCGCGTCCCACGCGTGCCGCTTGGCCTCTGCCGTGGGCAGTGCCGCCTTCGCCTGGGCGGCGAACTCTCCGCCCTTGGCCGTGTTGTCCGCTGCGAGGGCGGCGTCGATGTCCGTCGTGGTGACGAGTCCGCCCGCTGCGAGCGAGACGAGCAGCGCCCAGGACAGGTCGGCGTCGATCTCCAGACCGTCGAGGACGAGTTCGCGCTCGCGGAGACTCCGAACGCGCGCGAAGTGCTCCGGGGTCGTCGCGGCGGACGCGAACGCGGTCACGAACTGCAGCTGGCTGTCGCTTCCCGCGGCGGCGCCCTGGGCGAGGTCCCAGAGGCCGTCGGCGACGGCGGCACGTGTGGCATCGCGCTTGGCGGGGTCGACATAGGCGTTCGCGGTCAGCTGCAGCTGCGCGAGCGTCGTGCGCACGGTCGTGGACTCGGTCTCGGCCGCGATGTTGCCGAGGACGAGCTGCACGTACTCCGAGGCGGAGGCCTCCGCATCCCGCGTCTGATCCCAGGCGGCGCCCCATACGAGGGAACGGGCGAGCGGGTCGCTGATCTTCGACAGGTGAGCGACGGCTGTGGCCAACGACCGGTCGTCGAGCCGGATCTTCGCGTACGCGAGGTCGTCGTCGTTCAGGAGGATGAGGTCGGGGCGACGGTGGCCCACGAGCTCGGCGACGTCGGTGCGGTCGCCGTCGACGTCGAGCTCGATGTGGTGCACGCGCACGAGGGCGTCGCCCTGCAGGTCGTAGAAGCCGATGCCGAGACGGTGCGGACGGATGGTGGGGTAGTCCGCCGGAGCCGTCTGGATGATGGAGAACTTGCTGATGGTGCCGTCCACGGACTCGTCCACCGCGGGGGTGAGCGTGTTGACGCCGGCCGTCTCCAGCCACTTCTTCGACCAGCCCGACAGATCGCGGCCGCTCGTGGCCTCGAGCTCCGTCAGCAGATCGGGCAGCTCGGTGTTGCCCCACGCATGCTTCTGGAAGTACGCGGACACGCCGGCGAAGAAGGCCTCGACGCCGACCCACGCGGCGAGCTGCTTCAGGACGGAGCCGCCCTTGGCGTAGGTGATGCCGTCGAAGTTGACCTGGACATCCTCCAGGTCGTTGATCTCCGCGACGACGGGGTGCGTCGAGGGCAGCTGGTCCTGGCGGTAGGCCCAGGACTTCTCCATCGCGTTGAACGTCGTCCATGCCTCGGTCCACTCGGTGGCCTCGGCGGTGGCGATGGTGGATGCCCACTCGGCGAACGACTCGTTCAGCCAGAGGTCGTTCCACCACTTCATGGTGACGAGATCGCCGAACCACATGTGGGCCAGCTCGTGGAGGATCGTGACGACACGACGCTCCTTCACCGCATCCGTGACCTTGCTGCGGAAGACGTACGTCTCGGTGAACGTCACGGCGCCCGCGTTCTCCATCGCACCCGCGTTGAACTCCGGCACGAAGAGCTGGTCGTACTTCGCGAACGGATAGGCGACGCCGAACTTCTCCTCGAAGTACGCGAATCCCTGACGGGTCTTCTCGAAGACGTAGTCGGCGTCGAGGTGCTGCCACAGGCTCTTGCGCGCGAACACACCCAGCGGGATGACGCGGCCGGACGAGCTGGTGAGCTCGGAGCGGGTGACCTCATAGGGACCCGCGATGAGCGCCGTGATGTACGACGAGATGCGGGGAGTGGGCTCGAACGTCCACGTCGCGATGCAGTCGCCCGTGGGCGCGGGCTCGGGGGTGGGGGAGTTGGAGACGACCTGCCAGGACGCGGGAGCGGTGATCGTGAACTGGAAGGTCGCTTTCAGGTCGGGCTGCTCGAACACGGCGAACACGCGCCGCGAATCGGGTACCTCGAACTGCGAGTAGAGGTAGACCTCGCCGTCGACCGGGTCGACGAACCGGTGCAGGCCCTCGCCGCTGTTGGTGTACCGCGCGTCCGCGTCGACGGTCAGCACGTTGTGGGCGGCGAGGTTCTCCAGCTGGATGCGGGAGTCCGCGAAGGCGGAGGGGTCGATGTCGACGCCGTTGAGCGTGATCCGGTGCACACGCTCGGCGATGAGGTCGACGAAGGTCGAAGCGCCCTCGGTGGCGGCGAATCGGATGGTGCTGGTCGAGCGGAACAGCTCCGCTCCCGTGGTCAGATCCAGCGCGATCTCGTACGACTCGGTGTCGACGACCGCGCGGCGCTCCTGCGCCTCGATCCGGGTGAGGTTCTCTCCAGGCACTGCGTTTGCTCCCATGGGGTGAGGGTGTGAAAGGCGCGGCATCGCTGCTGGCGACACGGGCGAGACCTCCAGCCTACGGTTTTGCTGCGCATCGGCGGTATCGCTCCGGCTCGATCCGTGCACGGTGCGAGGATGTTGGCGTGACTTCCCCTGAACAGACCCCTCTTCAGACCGAGACGCCCCGGCACCCCCGTGCCCTTCGCATCGGCACACGCCGCGAGCGGTCCGCCCTGGGTCGAGCAGCCCACCGCCTACGACGCCGTCCTGCTCGCCGGGTTCGGGGGGCCCGAGGGGCAGGATGACGTCATCCCGTTCCTGCGCAACGTCACCCGCGGGCGCGGTATCCCGGACGAACGTCTGGAGGAGGTGGCGCACCACTACCGCCACTTCGGAGGCGTGAGCCCGATCAACGCGCAGAACCGCGCGCTGAAGGCCGCGCTCGAGGCGGAGATCGCGCGGCGCGGTCTCGCGCTGCCGGTCTACTGGGGAAACCGCAACTGGGGGCCGTACCTGGAGGAGGCCGTGCAGGAGGCCGCGGATGCCGGTCACACCACCCTGCTGGCGGTCGCGACGAGCGCCTACAGCTCGTTCTCCAGCTGTCGCCAGTACCGCGAGGACTTCGCCCGCGTCCTGGACGCGACGAACCTGGGCGGGCAGGTGACGATCGACAAGGTACGTCAGTTCTTCGACCACCCGGGATTCGTGTCGACGTTCATCGAGGGCGTCAGCGAGGCCGTTTCGGGCTTCCTCGCCGAGGGCGTGCCGGCCGAGCAGATCCGCGTGCTGTTCTCGACGCACTCCATTCCGACCGCCGACGCGCAGCGCTCCGGCCCGCGGGACCGCGACTTCGGCCCCGGCGGCGCCTACGAGGCTCAGCACCTGGCGGTCGCGGAGGTCGTCATGGCGCAGTCGGCACCGGAGATCGGGTGGAAGCTCGTTTACCAGTCGCGTTCGGGTCCCGCATCCCAGCCCTGGCTCGAGCCCGACATCAACGACGAGATCACGGAACTCGCGGCGGCCGGAGTCACGGCCGTGGCGATCGTGCCACTCGGCTTCGTGAGCGACCACATGGAGGTTCTGTGGGACCTCGACACGGAGGCCATGGAGACGGCGGAGGAGGTCGGCATCCGTGCCGTCCGCACACCGACGCCCGGCATCGATCCCGCATACGTGTCGGGACTCGTGGATCTGATCGAGGAGCGACTCGCCGGTACTCCGGCCGATCAGCGTCTGCACCGGACGTCGCTCGGACCGTGGTTCGACGTGTGCCGCCCCGGTTGCTGCGAGAACATCAGGTCGGGCTTCAAGCCCGCAGCCGCCGGCATCGCCCCGTGAGTGCGGGGCGGGTCCGCGCGTCCCTAGGATGAGCATCATGCGCATCCACATCGCCACGGATCACGCCGGCCTCGAGTTCTCGACGCGCCTGCAGCACCATCTCGCCGAAGCCGGTCACGACGTCGTCGACCACGGGCCGCTGGAATACGACCCGGTCGACGACTATCCGGCGTTCTGCATCCGCGCCGCGCAGGCGGTCGTTCGCGATCAGGCGGCCGGCATCGAGACGCTGGGCATCGTGTTCGGCGGCTCCGGCAACGGCGAGCAGATCGCGGCGAACAAGGTCGCGGGGATCCGTGCGGCGCTGGTGTGGAACATCGCGACGGCCGAACTCGCGCGCGAGCACAACGACGCGAACGTCATCGCGATCGGCGCGCGCCAGCACACGTTCGAGGAGGCCACCACCTTCATCGACCGCTTCATCGCCACACCGTTCTCGAACGAGGAGCGGCACGTGCGCCGCATCGCGCAGATCGCGGACTTCGAGCGCGACGGCTCGCTTCTTCCCGATCCGCGTGCGGGCCTCGCGCACCCCGATGTGCTCGACGACGCGTCCAGCAGCTTCGACCCGGAAGCGGGCTGATGCCCGAAGGCCATTCCGTTCATCGGATCGCCCGGCAGTTCGATCGCAACGTCGTCGGACACCGGGTCCTCGCGTCGAGCCCTCAGGGGCGATTCGCCGAGGGCGCCGCGCTGCTGGAC
Organism: Microbacterium sp. SORGH_AS_0862; assembly: GCF_030818795.1. Classification (NCBI taxonomy): domain Bacteria; kingdom Bacillati; phylum Actinomycetota; class Actinomycetes; order Micrococcales; family Microbacteriaceae; genus Microbacterium; species Microbacterium sp. SORGH_AS_0862. The sequence goes on from NZ_JAUTAY010000001.1 coordinate 3,247,905, forward strand.
GGCCGCGAGGCGCTGTCGGTGCGCGCTGTCGGCAAGCAGATGTTCCTCGAGTTCGAGGGGGATCTCTGGCTGCGGGTGCATCTGGGGATGTACGGCGCGTGGGACTTCTCGGGTGAGATCCTTGTCGACCCGACGATCGCCTCCGCCAACGGGCGCATGGGACAGACGAACCAGCGGGGCACCGATACGGAGCGTATCGAGGACGCCGCCGGCGAGAATTCGCTGAGCTCGATCGGTGCGCCTCGAAAGGCGCGCGGACACGTGCGCATGTCGGAGCAGACGTCGGGACTCGACGACACCGACGCGACCTGGCCGCCCCCGATCGTGGGCCAGGTGCGGCTGCGGCTGCTGACCGAGGCCACGTGCGCCGACCTGCGCGGGCCCACCGCATGCGAGGTGCTGACGCCCGATCAGGTGCAGGCGGTCATCGCGAAGCTGGGCCCGGATCCCCTCGTCGACGACCTGGCCGAGGGTGAGGAGCGCTTCACGCGCGTCGTCCGGCGCAAGCCCACGCCGATCGGGCTCCTGCTCATGGACCAGAGCGTCGTCAGCGGGATCGGCAACGTCTACCGCGCCGAGCTCCTGTTCCGCGCCCGCCTCGATCCGCACACTCCGGGGCGAGACGTGCCCGAGGAGGTCGTCCGTGGCCTCTGGCGCGACTGGGTGAGGCTGCTGCGGATCGGGGTCGAGACCGGTCAGATGATGACGATGGACGACCTCACCCCCGACGAGTGGCGCCGGGCGATGGCGCATCGCGACGACCGGCATTGGGTCTACCACCGTGCGGGGCTGCCCTGCCGCATCAGCGGCACGTCGATCGTGCTGGAGGAGATGGGCGCGCGGAAGCTGTACTGGTGTCCGGTGTGCCAGAAGTGAGGATGCGGTGAGACAGAACCCCAGCTTCGCGATGACCGATGTCGCGGAGATCCGGCGGCTCATCGAGCACAACCCGTGGGCGACGTTCGTCAGCGCGGGGCCCGACGGTCTCGTCGCGTCGCACTACGCGGTGCTGCTCGATGACACGAGGGACGACCTGAGCATCGTTGCGCACGTCGGCAAGCCCGACGACGCCATCCACGCTCTGGGGGAGCGCGAGCTCCTCGTCGTGGTGCAGGGCCCGCACGGCTACGTGTCGCCCGGCTGGTACGGCGACGTGCCGGCGGTGCCTACGTGGAACTTCGTGGCCGCGCATCTGAGCGGCGTTCCCGAGTTGCTCGGCACCGAGGAGAACCTACGGGTGCTCGACCGTCTCGTCGAACGCTTCGAGTCGCCCATGCCGGCCCCGCGCCGGATGTGGGAGCGACCGAACGACGCCGAGTTCGTGCACCGGCTCGAGCGCGGCACGGTCGGATTCCGGCTCACCCCGAGCTCGGTCGTCGGCAAGCGGAAGCTGAGCCAGAACCGGCCGGCGGAGGTGGTCGACCACATCGTCGACATGCTGCGCGCCGACGGGCCTCACTCGAACCCGGCACTGGCCGACGAGATGGCCCGCACCCGGCGCGCGCGGCCTGAGGCATGACCCGGCCACGCATCGACGCGGTCGCGGACGTGCGGATCGCGGGACCGGGTGCCGAGCTCCTGCCGGGCGCGGAGGTGTACGACATCGTCCTGCGCGACGGGCGGATCGCCGACATCGCGCCTGCCGGGGCTCTTCGGTTGAGCGGAGCCGTGCATCGCGCCGACGGCGCCTTCGTCATCCCGGGTCTCTGGGATCATCACGTCCACGTGACGCAATGGGCCTTGGCGGCGTTGCGTGAGCCGCTCGGCGACGCGGTCTCGGCGAAGGATGCGGCGGCCCGGATGGGGCGGGTGGCCCCAGATGTGGACGGTCGGCGCGTGGGCACCGGATTCCGTGACGCGTTCTGGCCCGACGCCCCCTCGCTCGAGGTCCTCGATGCGGCGACGGGCGACATACCCACGTACCTGATCAACGCCGATGTGCACAGCGTGTGGCTCAACTCCGCAGCTCTTGCCCGCGAGGGCGTTTCGGCCGTCGACGGCGTCCTGCGCGAGGGGCCGGCTTTCGAGATATCGCGGCGCCTCAACGAGCTTCCCGAGAAGATCTCCGATGCAGCGGTGGCCGCGATGGCCGCGGCCGCGTCCGCTCGCGGCGTCGTCGGCGTCGTCGATCTGGACATGGTGTGGAACGAGTCCTCGTGGCAGCGACGACGTTCGACCGGCTTCGACCAGCTGCGTGTGGAGTTCGGTGTCTACCCGGACCTCCTCGACCGCGCCATCGCTGCGGGGCTGCGCAGCGGTGACGCGCTGCGCGGCGACCACGACGGCCTCGTCACGGTCGGTCCGCTCAAGGCCATCACAGACGGATCGCTCGGCACCCGCACGGCCGCCTGCTCGGTTGCCTACGCCGACGGGCCGCATCCGCACGGGCTGGTCACCATCACGCCGGGGGATCTGCGCGAGGTCATGACGCGGGCGACGGCGGCGGGCTTCGACTGTGCGATCCATGCGATCGGCGACGACGCACTGCGTCACGCCCTCGACGCGTACGCGGCCACCGGGGCGCACGGCACCATCGAGCATGCGCAGCTCGTGGCTGCCGCCGACATCCCGCGCATGGCCCGCCTCGGCGTGACGGCGAGCGTGCAGCCGGAGCACGCGCTCGACGACCGCGATCTGACCGACAGCATCTGGGCGACGCAGACGGCGCGTGCGTATCCGCTGCGCTCGCTGTGGGCTGCGGGCGTCGACCTCCGCTTCGGATCGGACGCCCCGGTCTCCCCGCTCGACCCGTGGCGCCAGATCGCCGCTGCCGCATCTCGCACGCGCGGCGGACGCGAGCCCTGGGTCCCCGAGGAGACCGTCCCGGTGGACGTCGCCCTCGCCGCATCCACTCATCGCGGGTCCGCGGATCCGGACACGATCGCCGTCGGTCAGCGCGCGGATCTCGCGCTTCTCGCTGCGGACCCGCGGAGGGGGGAGCCGGCTGCCCTGCGTGAGATGGAGGTCGTGGGCACGATCGTCGACGCCCGCGTGACGCACGTCGTCTGAGGGCGATTACGCTCGGGACATGATCGTCCTGCTCGCCGTCCTTCTGCTCGTCAACGCGGTCTACAACGTCGTGGTCTGGCCTCGCTTCTACGGCCGCGTGGCGAAGGATGCGCGGGCACGCGACGCCGCGGGACGCCCGACACGGTTCCTCATCGTCCATGCGGTGCTGATCGGCACCGCTCTCGTCCTGGCCGTCGTGTCGGCGGGCGCGGCGGTGTGGGCGCTCGTGGCCGGCTGAGCGCCTACGCTGTCTCGGTGGCCATCTCGAAGATCCTGCTGTACTACCGGTTCACCCCGATCGCCGACCCCGAGGCCGTGCGTCTGTGGCAGCGCGACCTCTGCGAGCTGCTCGGGCTGCGTGGCCGCATCCTCATCTCGCGGCACGGCATCAACGGAACGGTCGGCGGAGAGCTCGGCGCGGTCAAGACCTACGCGCGCAAGACGCGACAGTACGAGCCCTTCCGCGGGCTCGACCTGAAGTGGTCGGAGGGCACCGGGCTCGACGACGCGGGGCGGAGCCTCGACTTCCCGAAGCTCTCGGTGAAGGTGCGCGACGAGATCGTCACCTTCGGCGCTCCCGACGAACTGCGCGTCGACGCGGACGGGGTGGTCGGCACCGGTACGCACCTGACCCCCGGTGCTGTGCACAAGCTCGTCGAGGAACGCGGCGAGGACGTCGTCTTCTTCGACGGACGCAACGGGTTCGAGGCCGAGATCGGACGTTTCCGCGGCGCCGTGGTTCCAGATGTCTCCACGACTCGGGAGTTCATCGCGGAACTCGACTCCGGGCGATACGACCACCTGAAGGAGAAGCCGATCGTCACGTACTGCACGGGCGGCATCCGGTGCGAGGTGCTTTCCAGCCTGATGACGGCACGCGGATTCCAGGAGGTCTACCAGCTCGACGGCGGCATCGTCCGATACGGCGAGACCTTCGGCAACACCGGGCTCTGGGAAGGGTCGCTCTACGTCTTCGACGGCAGGCAGGCGATGACCTTCGGCGCCGACGCCGAGCACATCGGCCGTTGCACCGGATGCGGCGCACCCACCTCCCGGATGATCGACTGCGCGGTCGTCGGGTGCCCCGATCGCGTGGTGCGCTGCGAGGCGTGTGGAGGCAGCACGGCGTGCAGCCATCATCCCGAGCTCGTGGCGGGCTGAGCGGAACGCCTGAGAAGATGGAGGGATGTCCTCCACTGACGCCGCGCCCCCTCGTTACACCGTCGCGACCGACGGGGCCTGCAAGGGCAACCCGGGTCCCGCGGGCTGGGCATGGGTGGGTGAGGACGGACAGTGGGCCGCAGGCTCGCTTCCGAGCGGCACGAACAATATCGGCGAGCTGCTGGGCCTGCTCTACGCCATCCGGGATCACTTCGAGGTGCCCGAGCTCATCGTGCAGGCGGATTCGATGTACGCGATCGACACCTACACGAAGTGGATGGACGGTCATGCCCGTCGCGGCTGGGTGACCTCGGCCAAGAAGCCCACCGCCAACCGCGACATCCTCGAGCAGCTCATCGAGGTGCGCGACGCGCGGCGTGCGGCGGGGCTTCCCGACGTCGTGCTCGAACACGTCCGTGGACACCGAGGGCATCGCCTCAACAGCTGGGCGGACGAGCGCGCCGTCCGTGCATCCCAGCACGCGGCCAAGGGGGAGGAGCTCGTGTGGACGTCGCTGCGCGGCCTGGAGTCGCTGGATGTCAGCGTGGATCCGCCGCGCAGCGCGGGCGACCGCGCCCGCTGAGCACCTCTCGCGCATCCGGTCGACGCACGCCAGGATGGGGGCGTGCATACCCTCGACAACCCGCTGATCGTCGCTGATGCCGCCGCGTGGCGTGCGTGGCTCGACGAGCACGAGCACGACGACGGGGGAGTGTGGCTCGTGCTCGCGAAGAAGGGCACGACCGAGCCGACTGCTCTCGGATACGACGGTGCTCTGGATGAGGCGCTGTGCAGTGGGTGGATCGACGGACAGAAGCGCGGGCGCGATGACGCCACGTTCCTGCAGCGCTACACACCGCGGCGCCGTGCCTCGCTGTGGTCCCAGCGCAACCTGACGCTGGTCGCGCGTCTGATCGAGGAGGGGCGGATGCGGCCGCGCGGGCAGGCGGAGATCGACCGCGCCAAAGAGGACGGGCGGTGGGAACGCGCCTACGCCGGGTCGGCGACGATCGAGGTGCCGGACGACCTCCTGGCCGCTCTCGCCGCGCAACCCGCGGCGGCGGAGCTCTTCGAGCGCCTGGACGCGACGAACCGCTACGCGGTCCTGCACCGGGTGGCGACGGCGACGCCGTCGGCGCGGGCGGGGCGAGTCGCGCGGCTCGTCGGGATGCTCGCGGAGGGCAAGACGCCGCATCCGCTCGGGGAGCCGCGTGGTCCCCGGCTCACGTAGGCTCGGATCATGCTCGCAACCGTCATCCACGCCGCCCGTGACATCCGCGTCGAAGAGGTCCCGCGACCGCAGCTCTCCACGGGGCGCGACGCGGTCGTCCGCGTCGTCGCGGCGTGCGTGTGCGGCTCGGATCTGTGGCCCTACCGCGGGGTGACGCCGACGGAGCGTCCGCACCGCATCGGTCACGAGTTCGTCGGTGTCGTGGAGGAAGTCGGCGACGCCGTCGAGAACGTCCGTGCCGGCGACTTCGTCATCGCGCCCTTCTACGTGTGCGATGGAACCTGCGTGAACTGCCGCAACGGTGTCAGCACCTCCTGTCTCAACGGCGGATGGTGGGGCGCTGACGTGCGCGAGGACGGCTTCGCCGATGGCGGTCAGGGCGAGTTCGTGCGCGTCCCTCTTGCCGACGGCACTCTCGCGGTCGTTCCGGGCCCGGTCGAGCCCGACGAGATCCCTGGTCTGCTGACGCTGAGCGATGTCATGGGCACGGGCCACCACGCCGCGGTCTCCGCGGGAGTGGGCCCCGGCGACAGCGTCGCGGTCGTCGGCGACGGTGCCGTCGGTCTGTGCGCGGTCATCGCCGCGAAGCGACTGGGCGCCACGACGATCATCGCGATGTCTCGTCACCCCGAACGGCAGGCGCTGGCCCGCGAGTTCGGTGCGACCCACATCGTCGCAGAGCGCGGCGAGGAGGGCATCGAGAAGGTGCGTGAGCTGACCGGCGGCATCGGTGCCGACCGCGTCCTCGAGTGCGTCGGCACGAAGGAGTCGATGGACCAGGCGCTGCGCTCGACGCGCCCGGGCGGGATGGTCGGCTACGTCGGAGTCCCGAACGGGGGCCCCGAGCTGCCCGTGCGCACCATGTTCGGCTCGAACGTGGGCGTCAACGGCGGTGTGGCGCCGGTGCGCGGCTACATCGAGGAGCTCCTGCCCGACGTCCGCTCGGGAGCGATCCGTCCCGGCCTCGTGTTCGATCTCGAGCTTCCGCTCCGCGAGGCAGCCGATGCCTATGCCGCGATGGACGAGCGCCGGGCGACGAAGGTCCTGCTGCGTCCGTGAGTCGACGCGTGGTGCGCCCGGCGGGCGGGGGAGTGAGCGAAACGGTGGCGACAGGAGACGAGACGATGGCCCAGGCACAGGCGACGACCTGGCTTCTCGTCGACGGCGAGAACATCGACGCCACCCTGGGCGGGTCGATCCTCGGGCGTCGCCCGCAGCCCGACGAGCGCCCGCGCTGGGACCGCCTGCTGGCTTTCGTCGAGCGCACCTGGGGAGGGCACGCGCGCGGGCTCTTCTTCCTGAACGCCTCCACGAACCTGCCGATGACGTTCGTCCAAGCACTGACGGCGCTCGGCTTCGAGCCCGTCCCGCTGTCGGGCCCGGCGGACGCGAAGGTGGTCGACATCGCGATCCAGCGCACACTGCGGGCGCTTCGCGAACGCGACGACGACGTGGTGCTCGTCAGTCACGACGGCGACTTCGTCGAGGATCTCGCACCTCTCGCCGACGGAACGCGCCGCGTCGGAGTCCTCGCGTTCAACGAGTTCCGCAACACCGGTTACGCGGCGCTCGGCGGAATCACCTTCTTCGACATCGAGTACGACGCGCAGGCGTTCGACGCACCCCTGCCCCGCATCCGCGTGATCCCGATCGACGAGTACGACCCCACGCAGTTCCTGCGCTGAGCCAGGAACGCTTCAGACGCCGGGTGTGCGCGCCCAAGCGATCAACTGGCTGCGGGTCGGCAGTTCGCCGTGAGCCACAGCAGTCTGGCGAACGTAGCTCATCGCGTCGAACTCGAGATCGACGTCGATCACGTCAGCATCCAACCCGAGCGCGTCCGCGAAGGTCGGCCATACCAACTCTTCGTGCGAGTGTGTGGCGACGTGGATCTTCGGTGCGGATCGCCAGTTCACCCGCACCTCGGCGCTCTGGCGTGCGAACCATGCCATTCCCTCTTCGGAGTCGACGATCTCGAAGCGGATGCGGCCCTTCGTCCTGCGCAGTGCGGTGAGAAGCTCCTGCCACGCTGACCGCTGCGCGCCGTCCCGCCACCCGGACGCGTCGCCGAAGAACCCGCGGAGGTTCGTCTCGTACGCCCACCGACCTGTGGCGAAGCCCTGGAACCGCGCGACACGGCCCGTCCCCTCACGCCGGATCGGGTCGTGGAGGATGCAGTATCCGTCGTGCGCCGCGACGCGGATGTACCTGTCGAGCTCGTCACCGACGTCGTCTGTCGTGATCGCAACCCGTGCGAACGAGTCATTGGCCATGGCGCCCCCTGTCGCTCGGTCTCGCAACATGATGGCAGGACCGAGGGTCCGGTCGTGGGGCTCTGTGGAGAGTGCGCTCTGAGTCAGAGCGACAGCTGGTAGTGGATGAACCCGCTGCGCGTCGCCACCTGGTCATACAGTGCCCGAGCGCGGGTGTTCGTCTCAGCCGTCAGCCAGTAGATCTTGGCGCAGCCCGCATCCGTCGCCCGATCCCGCACGTGGCCGATGAGTGATCGGCCGGCGCCCGACCCGCGCGCGCCGGGGGAGACGAACAGGTCCTCGAGGTAGCAGTAGTCGCCCCTGGACCAGGTCGCCTGGTGGGTCAGCCAGTGCACGAGTCCGACCGCATGTCCGTCCTGCCAGGCGATCGCGCCGTCGAGTCCGGATGCGGGATTGACGATGCGATCGAAGGCGTATTGCGTGACGTCGTCGGAGAGTTCCGTCTCGTAGAACTTCAGGTATCCCTGCCAGAGCTCGAGCCAGACGGCGTGGTCTTCGGTGCGAACGGTGCGGATCTCCAGCATCGGACCAGCATAGAGCGGTCGACGAGGAGGAATCGTGTGGCGCGCTCACTATTGTTGGACCGAGGCTAACAAAGGAGTGAAGAATGCTCGACATTGTGACGGTGGGTTTCGCGCCAGCCCTCGTGCCCTACGAGCGCGCGTGGGCGCTGCAGAGGCGCCTGCACGCGGAGGTCGCCGCGGGCGCACGGGGGGACACCCTGCTGCTGCTCGAACATCAGCCCGTGTACACCGCAGGTACGCGCACGGAGCCCGCCGAGCGACCGGTCGACGGGACCCCGGTTCTCGACGTCGATCGCGGGGGCCGCATCACCTGGCATGGGCCGGGCCAGCTCGTGGGCTATCCGATCGTGCGTCTGCCGGATCCGATGGACGTCGTGGCGTACGTGCGCCGACTCGAGCGTGTGCTGATCGCGGCCGTCGCCGATCACGGCGTCGATGCGCACCAGGTGCCGGGTCGCAGCGGCGTCTGGGTCGTGGGCGCTGCGGGAGCAGACAAGCTGGCGGCGATCGGCGTGCGCGTCGAGCGGGGTGTCACCATGCACGGCTTCGCCGTCAACTGCGACAACTCTCTCGCACCGTTTCGTCGCATCGTCCCCTGCGGGATCACGGATGCCGGTGTCACGACTCTCAGCGACGCCGCCGGCCGCTCGATCTCGCCGCAGGAGTTCGCGGAAACGGCCTCCCATCGGTTCCGGCTGGAGTATGCGGAGGTGACGGCGTGAGCGCACCGGAGGGACGGCGGCTGCTCCGGCTCGAGGTCCGCAACGCCCAGACGCCCATCGAGCGCAAGCCCGAGTGGATCAAGACGAAAGCGCGCACCGGGCCCGAGCACACCGCGCTGCGCGAGCTCGTGAAGACGGAAGACCTCCATACCGTCTGCCAGGAAGCCGGCTGCCCCAACATCTATGAGTGCTGGGAGGATCGCGAGGCGACGTTCCTCATCGGGGGCGCACAGTGCACCAGGCGCTGCGACTTCTGCCAGATCGACACCGGCAAGCCCGCCGACTACGACACCGACGAACCGCGCCGAGTCGCCGAGAGCGTGCGACGGATGCGGCTGCGTTATGCGACGGTCACGGGCGTCGCCCGCGATGACCTGCCGGATGAGGGTGCGTGGCTTCACGCGGAGACCGTGCGCCGCATCCACGCCGAGAACCCGGGGACCGGGGTCGAGATCCTGTCCACCGACTTCTCGGGCGATCCGGATCTTCTGGATGAGGTGTTCTCCTCGCGACCCGAGGTCTTCGCGCACAACGTGGAGACCGTGCCGAGGCTGTTCGCTCGCATCCGGCCGGCTTTCCGTTACGAGCGCTCCCTGGGGGTTCTCGCGAGGGCGCGGGCCGCGGGGTTGATCACGAAATCGAACCTGATCCTCGGCATGGGAGAGGAGCCCGACGAGGTGCTCCAAGCGCTGCGCGATCTCCGCGACGCGGGTACTGACATCGTCACGATCACGCAGTATCTCCGACCGACGCCGCGTCACCTGCCGGTTTCACGGTGGCTGAAACCGCACGAGTTCGTCACGATCCGTCAGGAGGCGGAGCGGATGGGCTTCCTCGGCGTGCTCGCGGGCCCCCTGGTGCGTTCGTCGTACCGTGCCGGACGCTTGTGGGCCCAGTCGATGCGCGCCCACGGCCGCCGGATCCCGACGGAACTCGCACACCTGCTCGAGGGTATCGACGCCGAGGGGCAGGGCTTCGCGCAAGCCGTCTAGGAGATACCCCCGTCCGGCTCAGGCGCGCGAGCGACGTCGGAAGGTCAGGTGCATCACTCCGTTCGGCGCGGCCTCGCCGGTCGCCTCGTAGTCCGCCTCCCAGCCGCGCAGATCGTCCCAGAGGCGGATGCCGCCACCGAGGATGATGGGCGAGATGCCCACGTGCAGGTCGTCGACGAGTCCTTCGCCGAGGAACGCCCGCGCCGTGCTCGCGCCGCCGCCGATCCGCACGTCCGCTCCGCCCGCCGCGTCGATCGCCTGATCGAGAACGGCTGCTGGCGCTCCCTGGACGAAGTGGAACACCGTGCCGTTCGCCATCTCGATCGTCGGACGCTCGCGGTGCGTGAGAACGAAGACGGGGACCTCGAACGGAGGCTCGTCCTCCCACCAACCGCGCCAATCGGGGTCGTCGCCGTGCAGATGCAGGCCGAACATCCCGGCACCCATGATCTCGGCGCCCACGCCCTCGAAGTAGCGCGCGGCGTACGCGTCGTCGACGCCCGCCGTTCCCGAGCCGCTTTCATCGTGGAGCACGCGGTGGCGGAAGGTGCGTGTGGCGACGTACGCGGCGGTGAGTCGCCCCCAGTCCTCGCCGAACGGGTTCTCCGGCGTCTGGTCGGTCGTGGTGGCGAAGCCGTCCAGAGAGATGTTGAGGTCGAGGCGCACGCGAGTCACACTCGAGGATCCGGCCGAACGGAGCGGGTGTCAACATCCGGCCCGGCGAAGGGATGCGGGAGTGTGCTTGCCGGGGTGGCGGATGCGGGGCACGATGGATCTGGCGAGGCACGCGCGCCAGAGGGAGTACGGCATGGTGCTTCGGGTGCGGGGGAGCTTCCGACGCGCCATCCGGACCTGCGCGGATGCGGTCTCCGGCGGAGCCTTCCTGACGCGTTGGAGCGCGCTGTTGTCGTTCGTCGTCGCAGGCACGGTCAGCGTGCCCACGGTCGGCGATGCGACGCTCGAGGGCTACGCGGCGGCGGTGCTGGTCGGTGCGCTCGGCTGGATCGCTCTCTCGATCATCGTGTTGCCGGCGGCCGCGGCCGAACGGCGGCTGACGTCACCTCACGCGCGGGCGATCGTGGTGCTGGGGCGCTTGTCGCTGCGGCGGTCGTGCGCGCCCCCGTCAACAACGCCGTGAGTCTGCTGCTGTGGGACACACCCACGACGGGTGCGTGGGGTCCGCGAACGCTCACCAACGTCGTCACGACCCTCGTGGTGTTCGGCATCGTCGGCGTCGCGACGACGCAGTTCGCGCGGCGCCGACTCGTCGCTCGGCGGCTGGCTGACGCTCTGGAGCTCATGCGTGCGCGCCTGGAGCGCGCCCAGGAGCGTGTGGCGCAGACTCGCGAGCTTCGGGCGCAGACGGTGATCGACCTGCGCGCCGGTCGGGACGCGATGCTGAGCGGTCACGTGGACTTCGACACCGTGCGGGCGTACGCCGTGAAGGTGCGCGAGAGGAGCCACCGGCTGGCCGAGCTTGCGGACGACGAGGGTCTTCCCGCGGAGACGTCCGCGCCCGGGACAGAGGCTGCCGCCGCGGGTGGGTCACGGCTCGTTCTGATCCCGATGCCGTGGCTCGTCGTCGCGCTCGTCTACAACATCGCCTCGCTGCCCTTTGCGTTCACTGCCGGGCCGCCCGCGGTCGTCGGGCTCGGCTACCTCGGCGTGTGCCTGCTGGACATCGCCGCGGGGGCAGTGACCCGTCTTCCTCGCCTCCGGGGGCCGACACCCGACTCCGTGCGGCCGGTCGCGTTCATCGGGGCGTGGCTGCTGGCCGGAGTCGGCGTGGCCGTGATGACCTTCGCGCTGCTGCCGGATCTGAGGATGCTCAGCGTCGTCGGTGTCGTGGCGATCCCTGCGGCGGCGGTGGCGCTGTCGCTGTGCGTGGATGCGGTGCGCAGGGTGCGCTCCGCCGAGCACCGTGCCGCGCGTGTACTGGCGCGGGTGGCGCAGCGCGTCGCAGCGCGGCAGGCGCAGGCCGGTGAGCAGCTCATTCGCGCGTCGGGGCTGCTCCACGGTCGGGTGCAGGGACGGTGCGTGATCCTCGCCGCGCAGTCGGACGACGACCCACCGACACCGGAGGACCTCGCGGTGTTCCGTGACCAGACGGACGAGGCGTTCGATGCCATCCTCGAAGCAGTTCCGGATGCGGAGGGTGCCCCCGCGCCGGGCTTCGGAGGATCAGTCGAGGGTCTCCTGTCCGCCTGGAGCGGGGTCGTCACCACGACGCTCCAGGTCGACGCGGGCGCGCGTCTGGCCCTGACCGATCCCGGGACGGCCGCGCGCGCCGTAGAAGCGGTCAATGAAGCGCTGGTCAACGCTGTGAAGCACTCGGCAGCACGTGTCGCCGCCGTCGCGATCGCCGTGATGACCGACGATCGAGTGCGCGTTCGCGTCTCGTCGCGGGGCGCTCTCGCTGCTGGCTCGGGGCGTCCGAGAGGATTGGGGACGAGAGGCGCCAGCGTGGCGATCAGTCAGCAGGGCGAAGACGTCGTCCTGGACTGCGTCCCCCCCCCCGCCGCCGGCTGACGGAAAGGAGGGTTCCCTCGGGCCCGCCCGCCGAGCGAGCTCGCCGGATACTGAGACGCGGGAGCGGGCGCCCTCAGGCCGATACCGTCGCCTTCCAGCCGAGAGCCGGTGCGACGTACTTCGCGAACGACTCGACGACGCGGAGATTGAACTCCACGCCCAGTTGGCTGGGGATGGTGAGCATCAACGTGTCGGCGGACCGGATCGCCGCATCCTGCAGCAGCTGCTCCACGAGCACATCGGGCTCCGCGGCGTACGTCTTGCCGAACGTCGAGCGTATGCCGTCGATGATGCCGATCTGATCGCCGCCCTGCGAACCGCCGAAGTACATGGCGTCCTCGGCGGTGGTGATCGGGAAGATGCTGCGGCTGACCGAGACGCGCGGCGTTCCCGCGTGGCCCGCCTCGCGCCACGCCGCACGGAACGCGTCGATCTGCTGCGCCTGCAGCAGATCGAAGGGCGTGCCGTCTGCCTCGGTGAGCAGAGTCGAGGACATGAGGTTCACCCCGACGCGTCCCGCCCATTCAGCGGTGTCGCGGTTGCCGGCTCCCCACCACACCCGCGAGCGGAGCCCGGGGGACTGCGGTTCGATCGCCTGCATCCCGGTTCCGCCGCCGAAGGGGCTGTTCGGGTCGCGCTCGGCGAGCGGCTCGCCGTCGATCGCGCGCAGGAACAGATCGAAATGCCGACGCGCGATGTCGGCACCCCGAGGGTCTTCGGAACCCGTGTATCCGAAGGTCTCGTAGCCGCGCACCACAGACTCGGCCGACCCGCGGCTGACGCCCAGCGCGAGCCTCCCGTCGCTGATCAGGTCGACCGCCGCCGCTTCCTCGGCCAAGGAGAGGGGGCTCTCGTAGCGCATGTCGATCACGCCGGTGCCCATTTCGATGCGCGAGGTGCGTGCGGCGATCGCGGCGAGAAGCGGCATGGGTGAGGCCTGCTGACGCGCGAAGTGGTGAACCCGGAAGTAGATGCCGTCGACGCCGAGCTCGTCCATACCCACCGCGAGGTCGATCGCCTGCAGCATCGAGTCGCGCGCGGTGAGGATGCGGCCGCCGCCGAGGGGGCCGTAGTGCCCGAAGGACAGTGTTCCGAAGCGTTCCATGTCGTGGACAACGATACGGAGCGAGGAACCATTCCGATGAATCGATCTCCTTCTTCTTCGCGGCCCGCATACCGCGTCGTCGTGCGTAGCATGGCAGCACGTCGACGAGCGGGAGGTGCCATGGTCCGCGTCCGCGTCCTGGGAGTGGCTCTGGATCCCGCGCAGGAACACGTGATCCTGCTGAAGCCTGTCGCCGAACCGTGGGACAGGATCCTCCCGGTGTGGATCGGTGCCCAGGAGGCGACAGCGATCCTCGTGGCCGTGCAGGGGGCTCCGTCGCCGCGCCCGCTGGCCCACGAGTTGATGCTCTCTATCGTCGAGGAGTTGTCCGCGCGTGTCGAGCGGGTCGAGGTGACACGCATCGACGACGGCACCTTCTACGCCGCAGTCACGCTCGACACCCCACTGGGCGTTCGCGTCGTGGACGCCCGACCGTCGGACGCCATCGCGTTGGCGTCCCGGGCGGACGCTCCGATGTTCGTCGCGGACGACGTCATCGCGGTGGCGGGCATCGCCGACACCGTCTCGGAACAGCCGGATGCGGCCTCGGCGCCGGACGAGGACGCGCGCATCGCCGAATTCCGCAGCTTCCTCGACGAGGTCGAGCCGGACGATTTCGAGGACTGAGCGCGGTGGCTACGCTGGCGCCATGACAACGCTCGTTCTCACCGTCATCGGCGTCGATCGTGCGGGCATCGTGTCTGCGGTCGCCGAAGTGATCAGCGCGCACGGGGGCAACTGGGAGAACAGCGAGCTCGCGGAACTGGCCGGCACCTTCGCGGGCGTCATCCAGGTCGACGTCGCTCCATCCCGTGCCGACGAGCTGCGAGACGCGCTGAGCATCCTGGAGGGGCTGGCGAGCATCGTGGTCGTCACACCCGGACGACCTCTCGCGCCGCAGAGCGAGCTCGCCATCCGCGTGATGGGCAACGACCGTGTCGGAATCGTGCGCGAGGTGACCAGCGCGCTGGCTGAGCGCGGCGTCAACGTCGTCCGGATGACCACGCAGACACAGGATGCGGCGATGTCGGGCGGTCGCCTCTTCCATGCGGAGATCGTGGCAGCGGTCCCCGCGGAGACGTCCGTCGCGGAGATCGTGGTGAGCCTCGAGTCGATCGCTGCGGACATCCAGGTGGAGGTCTCCGTCACCCAGAGCGGATGACGGCAGTCAGTCGTCCTGAAGCGACTCCGACGTCTCGTCGGGAGCACGCTCCCCGGACGTCGGCTGCTCCGGCGCCTCGGCGGGCGGTTCCGGGGTCGGCGTCGTCGTCGGCGCCGGTGACGGTGTGGGCTCGTCCGTCGGCGACGGAGTGGGCGCCGGGGTGGGAGCGGGCGTGACCGGCGGCGCGGGAGCGGGGGCAGGAGCCGGGGCGGGCTGCGGTACCCGCCCGACGGTCGGTGGCATGCCCCGCTCGCGACGGGACGGGGGCGCGGTGTCGTCCGGCGCCGGAGGCTCCGCGATCGGGGTGGGCTCCGTGCCGATCGCCGCCTCCAGCGATGCGGGAGCGCTCAACGCGACCGGGGGCAGCGCACGGTCGGTGCTGGCCGCGCGGGGTGAGGTCGCGGCGTCGGCGCCGGTGAGAGCGAACGCGCTCAGGCATGAGAGCACGAGCGCACCTGCCGACGCGACCATCGCGGTCACGAGCGGTCGGGGCGCGGGCATAGAAGACTTCCTTCGGTAGATCTACCGGCGTTCGGGGTCCTTCCATCATTCTCCGGACGTGAGGAGACGTCAACGCGAGCCCGCGCTGCGGCGAGAGCCCGACAGCCGGATGGCCCGGTCATCCGCCGAAAACGTCGTGCGGTACATCTCCCGATCTTGCAAGCCCGGCCCGCATGTCGCGTCCGCTTCGTACGCTGGACGCATGGCAGAACATCACGCAGATCACCGCGCCGAAGCGAAGCGGGAGAACGCGGGGCGTATCCCCTCGATCGCCCTCAACTCTGGTCACGACATCCCGCAGCTCGGGTACGGCGTCTTCAAAGTCGACCCCGCTCAGACCGAGAGATTCGTCTCCGAAGCCCTCGAACTCGGATACCGGCACATCGACACCGCCGCGATCTACGGCAATGAGGAAGGTGTCGGACGTGCCATCGCCGCCAGCGGTATCCCGCGCGACGAGTTGTTCGTCACGACGAAGCTCTGGAACGACCGGCAGGCCGGCTCGCAGCCGAAGCAGGCACTGGAGGAGAGCCTCACCAAGCTCGGTCTCGACCACGTCGATCTGTACCTGGTGCACTGGCCCGCGCCGGCGAACGACAACTACGTGCACGCGTGGGAGAAGCTCGTCGCGTTCAACGAAGCCGGACTCGCCCGTTCCATCGGCGTCTCCAACCACCTCGTGGAGCACCTCGAACGACTCGTCGCGGCGACCGGCAAGGTGCCCGCCGTCAATCAGATCGAGCTGCACCCCGCGTACCAGCAGCGCGAGGTCGTCGCCTGGGCTAAGGACAACGGGGTGCACATCGAAGCGTGGGGGCCGCTGGGGCAGGGCAAGTAC
Source organism: Microbacterium sp. SORGH_AS_0862 (assembly GCF_030818795.1). Lineage (NCBI taxonomy): Bacteria > Bacillati > Actinomycetota > Actinomycetes > Micrococcales > Microbacteriaceae > Microbacterium > Microbacterium sp. SORGH_AS_0862. Next base: position 3,263,952 of record NZ_JAUTAY010000001.1, read on the forward strand.
GACCTTTTCGGCACCCCCGCGATCCACGATGCCGCGGCATCCCACGGCAAGACGCCCGCTCAGGTCGTCCTGCGCTGGCACCTGCAGGTCGGCAACATCGTGTTCCCGAAGACGGTCAATCGCGATCGGATGGCGGAGAACCTCGATCTGTTCGACTTCGAGCTCTCCGACGATGAGGTCGCCGCGATCACGGCACTCGACCCGGGTGACGGATCCGGCCGTGTCGGGACGCATCCGAACGACCTGAACTGACGCAGGCTCGGCCGTCAGCGCCGCAGGCGGATGCGGCGGGCGTGTGCTCGCCGCATCCGCGTGCTTCAGGCCTGCGTCGCGGCGCTCTCCCGGCGCGGGAGGACCCAGCCGCGGCGAGGGAAGTGGCAGGTGTATCCGTTCGGGATGCGCTGCAGATAGTCCTGGTGCTCAGGCTCCGCCTCCCAGAACGGGCCGGCCTGCTCGATCGTCGTCACGGCCTTCCCGGGCCACAGACCCGAGGCGTCCACATCCGCGATGGTGTCGCGGGCCACCTCCTTCTGCTGCTCGCTGAGGGGGAAGATGGCCGAGCGGTAGCTCGTGCCGATGTCGTTGCCCTGACGGTTCAGGGTCGACGGGTCATGGATCTGGAAGAAGAACGCGAGGATGTCGCGATAGGTCGTCTTGGCGGGGTCGAAGACGATCTCGACGGCCTCCGCGTGACCGGGGTGGTTGCGGTAGGTCGCGTGATCGTTCTGCCCGCCGGTGTAACCGACGCGTGTGTCGAGAACGCCAGGCTGACGACGGATGAGGTCCTCCATGCCCCAGAAGCACCCGCCCGCGAGTACGGCGGTCTCGGTGCCGGGGATCTGCGTGATGGTTCCGTTGTCGGTGGTCATGCTGACTGCTCCTTGTCGGACGGATCGTCGCCGCGTGATGGCTTTCACGAGTGTAGATCCGCCTGTCTGCGATGCGGCCGGTCGGCGGCATCGACGGATACAACAACGCACCCGGCGGTTTTGGTCCCGCACCCGGCATCCGCCTCAGTGGCGGCGCGAGCGCAGCAGTCGCCCCCGCGTACGGGTGGGGATGATCGGGATCGGACGCGTGACGATCGCGTCAACGACCATGGAGCCGTTGGTCGGGCCCACGACGGGGATGGGCGTGGTCTCGGGGGAGACGTGCTCCCCGCGCGAGATGGGATCGCGGGCCAGGCGGCGGTGGGCGCGCACATACGCCGGGATCAGGACGGCCACGGCTCCGAGCCAGGCGAGCGGGTTGCTGAAGGCGACACCGGCGAACCCGAACGCGGCGCCGAGGGCGATCGCGGCGCCCACCCGCATCACGAGTTCGATCACCCCCGTGACGGTGGGGATCACGGTGTGGCTCAGGCCCTGGAGTGCACCGCGCAGGACGAACAGGATGCCGAGGAACGTGTAGCTCGCGCCGTTGATCACGAGGTTGAGCGCGGCGAGATCGACGACCTGCGGCGCGGTGTCTCCCACGAACAGGCGCACGATGGGTGCGCCGAACGCGATGAGCAGGCCGCCGAGCGCGACGGCTCCGCCGACGGCGAGCCAGGACGCTTGGCGCACACCTGCGCGGATGCGGTCAGGACGGCCGCCGCCGAAGTTCTGTGCGACGAACATGGACACCGCCAGCCCGAGGGACTGCAGCAGTGCGACGGCGAGTCCGTCGACGCGGGCCGCTGCGGTGTACGCGGCGACGGCATCCGCGCCCAGCTCGTTGAGCCGCACCTGCACCGCCAGCGTGCCGATGGCGATGATCGAGGCCTGGAATCCCATGGGCAGCCCGAGCCGCAGGTGCAGGGCGATGTCGGCGCGGGTGATCCGCCAGTCCGTTCGGCTCAGATGCAGGATCGGCACGCGACGGCGCACGTACGCCAGACACAGCAGGACCGACACGGCCTGTGACACGACGGTCGCGACCGCTGCGCCCGCGACGCCCCAGCCGAGAGGGCCCACGGTGAGCACGACGAGCCCGGCGTTCAGGAGGCACGCGACGGTGAGGAACACGAGCGGCGTGCGTGCGTCGCCGATGGCGCGGATGGTGGCCGCGAGGTAGTTGAAGAACATCGTCGCCGCGGCTCCCAGGAAGCTCACCTGCGCGAAGATGGTGGCGTTGTCGAGGAGCTCCGGGGGAGTCTGCAGGAGCTGGAGCAGGGGGCGCGACACCAGCGGCGCACCGACGGTGAGCACGGCGCTGGTCGCCGCGGTCAGCAGAGCGCCGGTGGCGACGGAACGTCGGACCGCGGCTGCATCGCCGGCTCCGAACGCCTGCGCGGTGGGAATGGCGAAGCCCGAGGTCAATCCCCACGCGAACCCGATGAGCAGGAAGAGCAGACTGCCCGTCGCACCGACGGCGGCGAGCGCGTCCACGCCAAGCTCGCGTCCGACCACGATCGCATCGACCACCTGGTACAGCTGCTGGACCACGTTGCCGATGAGCAGGGGGACGGAGAAGAGGAGGATGACGCGCCAGGGACTGCCGGTGGTGAGTGAGGTGGACATGGGAGAGCTCTCGAGATCGTGCGGGGATGAGCGCGGTGACAGAGACCGCATCCATCAGGATATCGAATCGATTCGAGAAGACGCTAGTGGTATGCGCGTCGCGGATGCCGTGGCCGCGTGCTCCCGACGCGATCCCCCTCGGCGCGGCGCGTGCTCTAGCGTGAGGGCATGACCACCGAGACTCCGTCGTCGACCATCGCCGAGCGCGCGACCAGGCTCCGCGAGCTGCATGCCGCATCCGAGATCCTGCGTGTCGTGAACGTGTGGGACGTCGTTTCGGCGCGGGCGGTGCTCGCCCTGCCCGAGACCCGCGCGCTCGCCACGGCCGGGCATTCGATCGCAGCGACGTTCGGCTATGACGACGGCACCATCCCGCTGGAGACGACGCTCGACATGGTCTCGCGGATCGTTCGAGTGGCCGGTGACATTCCCGTGAGCGCAGATCTCGACGACGGTTACGAGAGTCCGGGAGACACCGTTCGTCGCGCCATCGGCGTGGGCGTCGTGGGAGCCAACGTCGAGGACAGGTTGCGGCCGCTCGAAGAGGCCGTCGCGCGTGTCGCTGCGATCACGGCGGCGGCGGATGCGGAAGGCGTGCCGTTCGCCCTGAATGCCCGTACCGACGCGTTCGTCCGGGCGGGCGGGCGCCCCGTCGAGGACTCCATCGCCGATGCGATCGAGCGCGGCCGCGCCTACCTCGACGCCGGCGCCGACGTGGTGTTCGTCCCCGGCATCCTGGACGCCGCGGTCGCCCGCCGTCTCGTCGAAGGTATCGGGGAGCGGAAGGTGAGCGTCATCGGGCTTCCCAGCGCGCTGACGGCGGGTGAATACGAGGCGCTGGGCGTCGCGCGTATCTCCTACGGACCCACCACGCAACGCGTCGCGCTCACCGCGCTCCAGGATGTCGCCAAAGAGCTCTACGCCGACGGATCCATCCCCGCCTCGACCCGCGCGCTGAACTGAGCGGCGCCCCGATCAGCGCCATGAGAGGTGGGAACGGGTCGGGAGGCGCGCGAGCCGAGCTCGCCGCGCTCGCGCGCGACGCGGGCGGCTTCCGAGTGGCGGAGCTTCCGGCGCCGGCGCCGACGGATCGGGCGGCGGCCGTGCTCATGCTGTTCGGTGTGCTCGATGTGCTCCCCGCGGCCCGCGCCGCGGCAGACGAGGCGGTGTCGGCCGACCTCGATGTACTGCTGCTGTCGCGGGCGGCGACGCTGCGCGCGCATCCCGGCCAGATGGCATTCCCCGGAGGCCGCCTCGAGGCAGGCGACGACGGCCCCGTCGCCGCGGCACTGCGCGAGGCGCGGGAGGAGACCGGTCTGGATCCCGCGGGCGTCGAGGTCCTCGGCGTTCTTCCGGCCCTGCCGCTCGCGTTCTCGCAACACGTCGTCACGCCCGTGCTCGCCTGGTGGCGCAGTCCCTCACCGGTGAGCGTGGTGGACGTCGCCGAGTCGGCGGCAGTCTTCCGGGCTCCGGTCGCGGACCTTCTGGATCCCGCTCGTCGGGGCGTCACGGTCGTCCGACGCGATGGACGAGAGTGGCGCGGACCCGCGTTCGTGGTGCACGACGCCGCGGACGAGTTTCTCGTCTGGGGCTTCACCGCTCTGTTGCTGGACGCCGTCTTCGATCGCCTCGGGTGGACGGAGCCGTGGGATCGGTCGCGCGAATTCGCTCTGCCGATGTGATGCGTCAGACTCGACGCATGTCGCTGCCTCTGGATCTGCCCGACGGCGCGCAGCTGCGCGCCGCCCGCCCGGGAGACGAACCCGGGATCCTCGCTCGGATCCACGATCTCGCGCGCTATGAGAACGAGCCGGATGCGGTGGCGAACTCCGTGGAGGCGCTCACGGAGGCGCTCTTCGGGGACGAGCCGCGCGTCTCGGCGCACGTCGTGGAACGTGCCGGCGACATCGTCGGCATAGCGATCTGGTTCCTCACCTACTCCACGTGGACCGGCCGGCACGGGATCTGGTTGGAAGACCTCTTCGTCGCCGAGTCGGAGCGCGGGCGGAGCTTCGGCCGAGCGTTGATCGGATCGTTGGCCGCGCTCTGCGTCGATCGCGGGTACACCCGTCTGGAGTGGACGGTGCTGGACTGGAACGCGTCCGCGATCGCGTTCTACCGCTCGCTGGATGCGGCCCCGATGGCGGAGTGGACGACGCAGCGCCTCACGGGAGAAGCGCTGCGTCGCCTGGGCGCGGGCTGATCCGCGTCAGGCGGCGCCCCGTACGTCGCGCAGGAAAGCCGTGACGTTCTCGCGGAGGGCGTCGATGCGTCGCTGCCGCGCCGGCTCCCGGTCGAAACCGAGGTAGGCGGACGGCGGCAGGCGACGGACGTTGCGCGAGCACTCGAAGCCGGCGCAGACGAGCGTTCCCACCGTGTCGCCACGGCGACCGGCGTCGCCCGCGCGGCGGGCGACGAAGAGCACGACGTCGTTCGGCAGCTCGACGTCGTTGCACCACGCGCATTGGGCGCGCGTGCGAGGACGGCTGTCTGCCTCGCGCAGGATCACGCCAACGGGCCCGCCCTCGACCTCGGCGACGGCGTAGCCCATCTTCGGCTGCTTGGGATCGCGCCAGCCGAAGTAGTCCAGGTCGTCCCACGAGACCGTCTCGAGAGTCGGCGGGAGAAGAACGGCTTTACGTTCGCGCAGGGATGCGTTGACGAAACTGGCCCGGATGCGGGCATCGTCCAAAGGGTTCATGAAGGTGCCTTCGTGTGCGTGCCGCCGAAGCGGCGGGTGGACGTCGGCCGATCGCCGACGCAGATGCAGAGGAGCCCGTGGGGCTCGACCCTCATCTGTCGCCGGCGCGATGCGCGCCGGGGACCTCCTGACGCCCTGCGGGCTGCATTTCACGAATCACGCGCACCACTGTACGCCGTCGCCGGTGCGCGGGCGCCGTACCCTGGAGGCGTGCTCAGCCGTGCCCGTGGACGCGTCCTCTTCGCTGTCGCGGCGGATGTCCTTCTGGTGACCGTCTTCTGCGTCATCGGGCGCGCGAGTCACGACGAGTCGCCGCTGCAGGGTCTGCTTCTCACGGCGTGGCCTTTCCTGGGCGCACTCGTCGCCGGTTGGGGGATCGCGCTCGCCTGGCGTCGGCCGTTTGCCGTGCTCCGCACGGGGGTGCCCGTCTGGGTCGTGACCGTGGCCGGCGCGATGTTGCTGCGGATGCTGTCGGGTCAGGGGACGGCGCCCGCCTTCATCGTCGTGGCGTCCATCGCCCTCGGCGTGCTGCTGGTGGGCTGGCGCGCGGTGGCGGCGATGCTGCTGCGCAAGCCCGGCCGATCCGCGACGACCGCCGCGGATGAGAACATGAAGGCATGACCGAGAACATCGCCCCTTACGTCGACCACACGCTGCTCAAGCCCGAAGCCACCACGGCGGATGTCGAGGCGACGATCGCGGAGGCTGCGGCGCTCGGCGCCTACAGCGTGTGCCTGTCTCCCTCGGTCCTCCCGGTCAGCATCCCCGACGGGCTGAAGCTCGCCGTGGTCGTCGGCTTCCCCAGTGGCAAGCACCATTCGCAGATCAAGGCGGCCGAGGCCGCACTGGCCGCATCCGAGGGCGCAGACGAGATCGACATGGTGATCGACGTCGGTGCCGCGATCGAGGGGCGTTACGACGCGGTCGAGTCCGACATCCGCGCGGTCCGCGAGGCCGCCCCGGCGCCGGTCGTGCTCAAGGTCATCATCGAGTCGGCCGCGCTGAGCGATGAGGCGATCGTGGCGGTCTCGGAGGCCGCAGAGCGCGCGGGGGCCGACTTCGTGAAGACGTCGACGGGCTTCCACCCCTCCGGCGGCGCCACGGTGCACGCGGTGGAGTTGATGAAGCAGACCGTGGGGGACCGGCTGGAGGTCAAGGCCTCGGGCGGGATCCGCACACGCGCGGACGCCGAGGCGATGATCGCCGCGGGCGCGACGCGCCTCGGTCTCTCGAGCACGCGCGCCGTCGTGGAGGGTTCGGTCGCGTCGGGCTCGTACTGACGCGTGCGGCAGACGCCGCGGATCGATGACGCCGCATGACGGCGGTCTCTGGAGCGCTGGATCGCGGTGCCCGGCTCTGATAGCCTTGATCGTCACTCGTGTCGCGTGCCTGACGGTGCGCGCAGGGTGACAAGAATCCAGACAATCCGCTCCGTCCGTCGCATGCGCGTGCGTTCGGAGCCTGAGACCCCAATCCAACAAGGACTACCCACTACATGACTACCGCAACGACCGCCCCGGCCACCAAGCAGGTCGCGATCAACGACATCGGATCTGCCGAGGACTTCCTGGCCGCGGTCGAGAAGACCCTGAAGTTCTTCAACGACGGCGACCTCATCGAGGGCACCGTGGTGAAGATCGACCGCGACGAGGTCCTCCTCGACGTCGGGTACAAGACCGAGGGCGTCATCCCCTCGCGTGAGCTCTCCATCAAGCACGACGTGGACCCCAACGAGGTCGTCAACGTCGGCGACCACGTCGAGGCCCTGGTTCTCCAGAAGGAGGACAAGGAAGGTCGCCTCATCCTGTCGAAGAAGCGTGCGCAGTACGAGCGCGCGTGGGGCGATGTGGAGAAGATCAAGGAGAACGACGGCGTCGTCACCGGTCAGGTGATCGAGGTCGTCAAGGGTGGCCTCATCGTCGACATCGGCCTGCGCGGCTTCCTGCCCGCATCGCTCATCGAGCTGCGCCGCGTCCGCGACCTCACCCCGTACCTCGGTCAGGAGCTCGAGGCCAAGATCCTCGAACTCGACAAGAACCGCAACAACGTGGTCCTGTCCCGTCGCGCTCTGCTCGAGCAGACGCAGTCGGAGTCGCGCTCCAACTTCCTCAACAACCTGCACAAGGGTCAGGTCCGCAAGGGCACGGTCTCGTCGATCGTCAACTTCGGTGCGTTCGTCGACCTGGGCGGCGTGGACGGCCTCGTGCACGTCTCCGAGCTCTCCTGGAAGCACATCGAGCACGCCTCCGAGGTCGTCGAGGTGGGCCAGGAGGTCACGGTCGAGATCCTCGAGGTCGACCTCGACCGCGAGCGCGTCTCGCTGTCGCTGAAGGCGACCCAGGAGGACCCGTGGCAGGTCTTCGCGCGTACCCACGCCATCGGCCAGGTCACGCCGGGCAAGGTCACCAAGCTCGTTCCGTTCGGCGCGTTCGTCCGCGTCGCAGACGGCATCGAGGGCCTGGTGCACATCTCCGAGCTGTCGGGCAAGCACGTCGAGCTGGCCGAGCAGGTCGTGTCGGTGGGCGAAGAGGTCTTCGTCAAGGTCATCGACATCGATCTCGAGCGTCGTCGTATCTCGCTCTCGCTCAAGCAGGCGAACGAGTCGGTCGACCCCTACGGCACCGAGTTCGACCCGGCCCTCTACGGCATGGTCACGGAGTACGACGAGAACGGCGAGTACAAGTACCCCGAGGGCTTCGACCCCGAGACCAACGCCTGGAAGGAAGGCTTCGACGCTCAGCGCGAGGCTTGGGAGCAGGAGTACGCCGCTGCTCAGGGTCGCTGGGAAGCTCACAAGGCTGCCGTCATCAAGGCTCAGGAGGCGGAGGCCAACAACGTCGGCACCGTCGAGGCCAGCGGTTCGTCCTCCTACTCGAGCGAGTCGGGCCCCGCGGGCACCCTCGCCGACGACGAGGCTCTCGCGGCTCTGCGCGAGAAGCTGTCGGGTCGTTGATCGACTGACATCCTCATGAGAGAGGGCCGGGATCTTCGGATCCCGGCCCTCTTCTCGTTCCGGTGACGCGGATAGGGTGAGCCCATGACCGTGGAGCGGACGATGCGCGTCGACGAGGCCAGCGGCGTCCCGCCTCGGCCCGGTCTGGTACTCGCTGCTCTCGTCCTGGCAGCGTTGGTGTGCAACCTCAATCTCGCCGCGGCCAACATCGCTCTGCCCGAGATCGGTGACGACTTCGCTGCCGGCCAGACCGGTCTCAACCTCGTCGCGCTCGGGTGCTCGCTCGGGCTTGCGATGTCCGTGCTGTATCTCGGTGCCCTCGCGGATCGATACGGCCGTAAGCAGATGCTTCTGCTGGGGCTCGCGTTGACCGTCGTCGCCAGCTTCGCGGCAGCCGCGGCCCCGTCGCTCGAGTGGCTCATCGCGGCTCGTGTCTTCACCGGCGTCGCCGCGGGCATGGCCTACCCGACGACCCTGTCGTTGATCACCGCGCTCTGGTCCCGCGGGCCCGCCCGTACGGCGGCGATCGCTCTGTGGTCGAGCGTCAGCGCGATGTCGGGAGTGCTCGGCGCTGTCGCGGCCGGCCTGGTGCTCGAGGCCTTCCACTGGCAGGCGGCCTTCTTGCTTGCCGCCCCTATCGCCGCCGTCGGGTTCGTGCTCGTCCTCGCCGTCGTCCCCTCCCACATCCGCGAGTCGGCGGAGCCGGTCGATCACGTCGGCGGCATCTTGTCGGTATTGGGTGTTGCCGCTCTCGTGGTCGGGGTGGGAGTCGTCGCCGCACCCGGGCAACGCCTGGCAGGCGGGATCAGCATTGCGCTGGCGGTCGTGCTGCTCGCGTGCTTCCTGTGGCGGCAACGCGCGACCGGGTCACCCCTGTACGACCTCGCCATCGCCCGTCGTCGGCTGTTCTGGGTGCCCGCGGTCGCGGGCATGATCGTCTTCGGCTCACTGATGGGAGCCATGTTCGTGGGCCAGCAGTTCCTGCAGAACATCCTCGGCTACGACACCCTCGAGGCGGGTCTGGCGGTCGTGCCTGCCGCGGCAGGGCTGCTGATCGCTGCGCCGGTCTCTGCGCGCATGGTCACCACGCGCGGTTCGAGGACGACGATGCTGGTCGGGTACGCCTTTGTGCTCGCAGGTTTCCTCACGACGCTGCTCTGGCGTGAGCACACGCCCTACTGGCTGATCGGCGTCGGGTTCTTCACGATCGGGGTCGGCGCCGGCTTCGCCATGACCCCCGCATCCCGCGCGCTCACCGATGCGACCCCGGTGCGGCGCGTCGGCATGGCCTCCGCGACCTCGGACCTCCAGCGCGACCTGGGCGGCTCGATCATGCAGGCCCTGCTCGGCGCCATCCTGGCGACCGGGTTCGCCGGTGCGTTCGCTCGGGCCATCGCCGCCTCGCCGTCCGCGTCGGAGGTGTCCGCCGAGGTGCAGGCAGCGCTACAGGCGTCTTTCGCCTCCGCGTTGCATGTCGCCGAACAGTTTCCGCAGTACCGTGCGGAGATCGTGGCTGCGGCGACGCAGAGCCTGGTCGACTGCGCGCTGTGGGCGTACGCGGTCGGCGGGGTGGCTATCGTCTCGGGAGCCGTGCTCGTGCGTGTCCTCCTGCCGTCGCACGGCGGCGAGCACAGCCTGATCGCCGAGTATCTTGCGGCCGACGCAGCCGATGATGCGCCGTCGTCAGAGCCCGCCGGCCAGTGACGGCCCGTCGCCCAGGTCGTCCATTGCGCGCGGAGGCGGTGGGTGGGTCGGCATCGGACGCCGGGGCGCGATAACGTCGGACTCATGAGCAACAGCGGCGACGGCGATGCGTACCCCGTCGCCGAGCATGTCGTCGATTCGCGGCGCATTCTGCGGTACCTCCGCGGATTCGGTCGTCATTTCGCCTTGCCGCCCTTCCTCGACACCGGTCGCGCGCGGACGACGGCGACACTCCAGCTCAGTCTGGCCGCGGTCGTGCTCGTCTATGTCGTCATCGCGGTGCCCTGGGGCTACGCCGGCGATCTCGGCCTCTTCTGGTTGGGTGCGATCGTCGTGCTCGGAGCGGGCGGCGTCGCGTTGCTGGTCCCATGGGCGAGAGTGTCCGCATGGTGGATCATGGCCGTCCCGATCATCGATCTGTTGGGGATCGCCCTGCTCCGACAATCGCTGCCCTCCGGTGGGTTCGGCGTTCTCTTCTTCATCCCTGCCATCTGGCTCGCTATCTACTTCGGCATCGGCGGCTATCTGGTGGGCATCATCGTCGCGCCCACCGTCCTGGTCACCACCGCGATCGTCGACCCTCGCCACGAGGTCGGATACGTCACCTTCAGCCTGCCGCTGATGATCGTGGTCGTCGCCACCATCAGCCTCGCTCTGGGACGGCAGATGACGGCGCAGCGGCTGCTCTTCACCCGTCAGACTCGCACCATGGCCCGCACCCTGCGCCGAGCGCAGAAGCAGGAGGAGCTGTTGGCGGAGGTGCTGGACACGATCGACTTCGGCGTCATCCGTCTCGCCGCCGACGGTTCCACGACGCTCGCGAACGAGGCGCACGCGCGACTGCAGCGCGCTGCCCGGTCGGCTGAGGCAGGCTCCGGCGGCGGTCACGCCGCCTTCGCGGCCGACGGCGTCACGCCCGTGGATCGGCACGACACGCCGTTCGCGCGAGCGGCACGCGGTGAAGTCTTCGACAACCAGATCGTGTGGTTCGGTGGCGACGGGCCGCGTCGCCGCGCCCTCAGCGTGACCGCGCGGCGCACGCGCGCCGTCGACGGCTCCGACAACGGCGCGGTGATCGTCTCGCGCGACGTCACGGCCGAGCTCACGGCGCTCCGCGCGCGGGACTCGCTGGTCTCCTCGGTCTCGCACGAGCTCCGCACGCCGCTCACGTCGATCATCGGCTATCTCGAACTCGCCGTCGACGACCCCGAGGTGCCCGAACGGGCGCGCGGCTACCTGGACGTGGCCGAGCGGAACGTCTCGCGCCTGTTGGAGATCGTGTCCGACATCCTGACGGCGTCGAGCACGTCAGAGATGTCGGCGGACCTCACGATCTCGCAACAGGACGTGGACATCGCCGACGTGGTGCGGGCGAGCGGAGAGTCCTGGGCGCCCGCTGCCGCCGAACGCGCGATCGCGATCGACATGGCGGGTGTTCGCCCCGCGCCGGCGTACGCCGATCCGCTGCGGATGCGGCAGGTGATCGACAACCTCGTCAGCAACGCGGTGAAGTACAACCGCGACGGCGGGCGCGTCACGCTCAGCACGACCTCCGACGGGATCACGACCATGATCACGGTCACCGACACCGGCGTCGGCGTCTCCGAGAGTGACCTGGGCAGGCTCTTCGAGCGCTTCTTCCGGGTCGCGGACACGTCGACCGGAACCGGGCTCGGGCTCTCGATCAGTCGCGAACTCGTGCGCGCGCACGGTGGCGACATCATCGTCACCAGTACGGCCGGCGTCGGTTCCACCTTCAGCGTGCAGCTTCCCGCGAGCGCTGAGTCGCTGGACGATCCGGACGCGATCGTCACCATCACCGGAACGGGCGCATCGCGGCGCAAGGGGGACCAGGCCAGATGACGCTCGATCCCATCACCGCAGGCATCTTCACCGCGATCGCGGTGGTCACGGTCGCGGTCACCTACATCGCCACCACTCTGTCGCGGCGCTACAGCGGCGGGGCGCAGCTGTGGGGAATCGGCTTCCTGCTGCAGATCATCGCCGTCGTCTGCACCGTGGTGATCGGCCTGTTCGACGCCTCGGAGTGGACGAACGTGTGGGCGCTCGCTCTGGGCAACGCCGCCGCCGTGGGTGCGGCCGGCTGCGTCCTGATGGGGTTCCGTGCCTACAACGGCGAGGAGGTCGCGGGGCCCTCGCTCATGGTCGTGTCCCTCGCCTTCCTCGTCGCGGCGGTCACCGTGGTCGAGACGCCGGTCGCGGGCGGGAGCACGAGTGTCCTCTGGTACAGCCTCGCCATCGCCGGATTGTGTGTCGGGGCGATCATCCACGCCGTCGGCCCCCGGACGAGACCTCGTGTCGCCACCTGGGTCTTCGTGGGCTCGACCACCCTCTTCGGCGCCTATCACGTGATGCGCGCGGTCGTCTCCCTGACGGCGGGAGAGGACAGCGCGGTCTTCGCGGCCTGGTTCGGTCCGGTCTCGCTGACCCTGGTGGTATTGGTGCTGGGCACGGTGTCCTCGTTGACGCTCTTCATGCTCCGCGCCGTGCTGGTCAGCGACCAGCAGCCCGCCGGTTTCGCCGCCGTGGACGAGGTGCTGGCGGCATCCGCGTTCCTCGCGAGGCTGCGGCGGATCCTGCGCCGCGCGGCGCATCGTACCGAGCTGGTCGTGGTCATCGCGGTGATCGTCGAAGACGTCGGAGCGATCACCGCGTCGTTCGGGCAGGAGGTCGCCGAAGCCACCACGCGAGTGCTGCGGTCTGCGGTGCGTGAGTTCGCGTCGCCGGTGGCGGCTGTGGGGGCGACGGACGATCGGACCATCATCCTCGTCGCGACGACCGCGTCCAGCCCTGCCGACGCGCGGCGCCAAGCGGGGCTCATCTACCGCGGCGTGATCGAACGCTTCGTGGATGCGAGAGGCATCGTGGTCCCAGGGGTGGGAGTCGGCGTCGCCCTCAGCCAGACCCTGGGCTACGGGCCCGAGGTTCTCGTGGAAGCGGCGACGATCGCCGCGGTCGAAGCATCCGAGAGCGACGAGACCTCGGTGGTCTTCGCCCAGGCGCGAGGCGTCGGCGCTCCTGCGTTCCCGGGCGAGCCGACGGAGCGATAGTGTCCACGATATGCACAGCGATGCTGCTCCCGCCCGGGGGAGAGGCGTACGCGCGTTCCTGCACGCGGGCCTCGCCGCGCCACGGGCTTCTCGTGCGTTCGCAGCTCGGGGGCGCTCCGCTGTCCTGAATCAGCTCGTGCTGTGTGCCCTGGTTCTGATCGTGGCAACGGTCGGGGTCCTCTCGTCGACACTGCGCAACCAGAGCCTGTTCCTGATCGGGGTCGTGATCATCTTCGCCGTCGGGACGGCGACCCTCGCCGTGCCTTGGGCCCGCATCCCTCGCGCGGTGCTCTACGTCTTGCCCATCGTCGACATCGCCGGTATCGCGGTGATCCGCGTCGCCGAGCCCATGAGCGGGCTCGGACTGATGTGGGTCTTCCCCGCGATGTGGCTCGCCACGCTGGGGGTCGTCGGATTCCTCCTCCAGTTCACGATCATCAACGCTGCGTACGCGGCGATCGTGGTGTCGGGGGGAACGACCGTCTGGGGATACACGACGTTCCTGCTCCCGGCGGCCGTTCTCGCGGTCGCGACGACCACGCTCATCTCCTCGCGGCGGCAGCGAGCGCAGGCGCACCTGCTCGAGAAGCAGGCGGCGCTTCTCAGCGGCGCGCTGCAGCGCGCCCAGCGCCAGGAGGAGCTCGTCATCGATGTCCTCGACGCGGTGGACTTCGGTGTGCTGCGCATCGCCCCCGATGGAACGGTGTCCGTGGTGAACGAGGCGCTGGGGCGGTTTCAGAACACGATCCCGGGATTCGGGTCCCGCAGCCGCGAGATCGAGAACGCGTACCGTGCCGACGGCGTCACCCCGTTGCCCCGGGCGGAACGCCCGCTGCTGCGGGCGCTCGCGGGCGAGGTGTTCGAGAATCAGGTGGTGTGGTTCGGCCACCCCGACGAACGTCGTCACGCCATGAGCATCACTGTGCGCCGCATGCACGACGCCGAGGGCGCGGATGCGGGTGCGGTGCTGATCGCGCGGGACGTCACCCCCGAGATGACGGCGATGAGGGCACGAGATCGCCTCGTCGCCTCCGTCTCGCACGAGCTGAGAACGCCCCTGACGTCCGTCCTCGGCTATCTCGATCTCGCGCTGGACACTCTCGACGACCCGGCGCAGGCGCGCCATTCGCTGGAGATCGCGGCGCGGAACGGTGAGCGGCTCCTGGAGATCGTGGCCGACATCCTCGCCGCATCCAGTGCATCGCGCTTGTCCGTCGACATGACGATCTCGCCCGAACCGATCGATGTCGCAGAACTGGTGGCGGCGACGGCCGAGGCCTGGCGCCCCCGGGCGGCCGAGCGCGCGGTGACGATCGTCACATCCGGCATCGAGCCGGCCCGCGCGTTCGCCGATCCCCTGCGGCTCAGGCAGGTCCTGGACAACCTCGTCAGCAATGCCGTCAAGTACAACCGCGACGGCGGCGCCATCTTCCTCGGCTGTACCACTGACGGCGAGTCGACGTGGATCCTCGTCCGAGACACCGGAACGGGCATCCCGGAGTCCGACCTCGGTCGGTTGTTCGAACGGTACTTCCGTGCGCGCACCGACGTGGAGGGGACCGGACTGGGCCTCTCCATCAGTCGTGACATCGCGCGTGCCCACGGCGGTGACATCACGGTGCAGACGAGCCGTGGTCTGGGCTCGACGTTCCTGGTGCATCTTCCCGCCGATGAGCGCCCGGTGCGGGCGACCGCGGTGCCCGGCGAGCAGACCGGGAGTCCGGAATGAACATCGACCTGCTCACCGCATCGTTGTTCACCGCGCTCGTGGGCAACGTGGCCGGGGCCGTGTTCATCATCGACACGATCCTGCGCCGTGACCACGGTCCCGGCCGCATCTGGGCGATCGCCTTCCTGTGCGGGATGACGACGACCATCGCGTACAGCATGTGGGCGGCGGGTGTCAGCGAGGTGCTCACCGTCGCGGTGGGCAACGCGCTGTTCGTGACGACGACGGCGGTGATGTGGCTCGGCTCTCGCAGCTTCAATCAGCGACCGATCGGTTCGGCGACGGCGGTGACGTTGCTGGGTGCGCTGATCGTGGCCGGCGCCGTCATCGTCGAAGGACCCGACGGCGGAGACTGGGCGGGGTGGTTGACGATGGGCATCGGCGTGGTCGTGTTCTCCGTCCTCGCCGCGGTCGAGACGCTCCGTGCGCCGATGCGCCGCTTCGGAACCGCCGCGGCGCTCGCCATCGTCTTCCTCGTGACCGCTGCGTTCTATCTCGCCCGTTGCGTGGTCTTCGTCGTCGCGGATCCCGGCAGCACGCTCTTCCTCGAGGCGTTCGGCTCCGTCGTCGCCAGCTTCTTCACCGTCGTGCTGACCGTCGTCGCCGTCGTCGTGCTCTCGCTGCTCAGGGCGGCGCAGGTCGATCTGCGCTCGTTCGCGTGGATGAGCAGCAGGGGAGTCAACTCGGACGGCATCCTGCTGGCGGCGACGCTTCGAACGGCGATGGCGGACGTCATCGAGCGCGCCCGATGGCGCGGCGAGCTGGTGTCGACCGTCGCCGTGCGCGTGGCCGATCTCTCGGAGATCCGCACGGCGTTCGGCGCGGACGTCGTGGGCGATGTGCTGCAGCATTGGCGGCAGAGCGTACGTCGGTACGCGCCGTCGTTCGCCCTCGTCGGCGAGGACGGAGAGGATGCGCTGATCATCGTCACGCGCGCGGCGACCGCGGCGGAGGCGCGGCGACAGGCCGCCGTGATCTATCGCGGTGTGCTCGAGGCGCTCGGCGCCGTGAGTCGTGCGGTCATACCCTCCGTGGGAGTCGGGGTCGCGTTGACGGAGACTGTCGGTTATCGAACGGAGGTCCTCGTCCAGTCTGCGCGCCTTGCGGCCGTGCAGTCCGCGACGAGCGTCGAGTCGTCCGTGCTGTTCGGCGGGCTGGCGGAGGCGGGACCGGGCCCGGGCTGACGTCGTGGCATGCTCGAGGCATGCCTCTCATCGCACTCACCGGCGGGATCGCGTCCGGCAAGTCGACCATCGCGCGTCGTCTCGCCGAACGCGGCGCGGTCATCGTCGATGCCGATGCCATCGTGCGGGAGGTGCAGTCGGTGGGCTCTCCCGTGTTGGCGCAGATCGCAGCCGAGTTCGGGCCCGCGGTCATCCAGAGCGACGGCTCGCTGGATCGTGCCGCGCTGGGCGCGATCGTCTTCTCGGACGATGCGGCGCGGGAACGCTTGAACGCCATCGTCCATCCGGCGGTGCGACGCGCCTCGTCCGAGCGTTTCGCTCGGGCCTTCACGGAAGATCCGGATGCGGTGGTCGTCTACGACGTCCCGCTACTGGTGGAGGCGCGCGTCGACGATCCATGGGAGTCGATCGTGGTCGCCCACGCCCCTGCCGCGGTGCGCGAGCGCCGGCTCGTGGAGCTGCGAGGCGCGAGCGAGCGCGACGCCAGGGCGAGGATCGCCGCCCAGGTCTCCGACGAGGAGCGCCTCGCCGTGGCCGATGTGGTCATCGACACGTCGGGCTCCCTCGCGGATACCCTCGCGCAGACGGACGAGCTGTGGGAGCGGCTACGGGGCTGACCGCCCCGATGTCCGTGGTCGCGCCTACGCTGGAACGGTGCAGACCACACGATCCGTTCGCCCCTTCGAGGTCGTCAGCGAGTACGTTCCGTCCGGCGACCAGCCGGCCGCGATCGCCGACCTCGCCGCCCGAATCAACGCCGGCGAGACCGACGTGGTGCTGCTGGGCGCCACCGGCACGGGCAAGTCCGCCACGACCGCCTGGCTGATCGAACAGGTGCAGCGCCCGACTCTCGTACTCGCCCACAACAAGACGCTCGCGGCCCAGCTCGCCAACGAGTTCCGCGAGCTCATGCCGCACAACGCCGTCGAGTACTTCGTGTCGTACTACGACTATTACCAGCCTGAGGCGTACGTCCCGCAGACCGATACGTTTATCGAGAAGGACTCGTCGATCAACGCCGAGGTGGAACGCCTGCGTCACTCGACGACGAATTCCCTGCTCAGCCGGCGTGACGTCGTTGTGGTCTCCACGGTCTCCTGCATCTACGGCCTCGGTGCACCCGAGGAGTATCTGCGCGCCATGGTGGCGCTGCAGGTGGGGGAGCGCTATGACCGCGACGCTCTCATCCGGCAGTTCATCGCGATGCAGTACAACCGCAACGACGTCGACTTCTCGCGCGGCAACTTCCGCGTCCGCGGCGACACGATCGAGATCATCCCGGTCTACGAGGAGTACGCGATCCGCATCGAGCTCTTCGGCGACGAGATCGAGGCGCTGTACACCCTGCACCCGCTCACGGGTGAGATCGTCGAGCGGATGGACTCGGTGCCGATCTTCCCCGCGTCGCACTACGTCGCAGGAACGGATGTGGTGCAGCGCGCGATCGGCACGATCGAGACCGAGCTGGCGGAACGACTGAAGGAGTTCGAGTCGCAGGGCAAGCTGCTGGAGGCGCAGCGGCTGCGCATGCGCACGACCTTCGACCTCGAGATGCTGCAGCAGCTCGGATTCTGCTCCGGCATCGAGAACTACTCGCGGCACATGGACGGGCGCGCGCCGGGCGAGCCTCCGCGCACGCTGCTCGACTTCTTCCCGGACGACTTCCTCCTCGTGATCGACGAGTCGCACGTGACCGTGCCGCAGATCGGGGCGATGTACGAGGGCGATGCGTCCCGCAAGCGCACTCTCGTCGAGCACGGCTTCCGGCTGCCCTCGGCGATGGACAACCGACCGCTGCGGTGGGACGAGTTCAAGAACCGGATCGGCCAGACGGTCTATCTCTCGGCGACGCCCGGTCGGTATGAGATGGGAATCGCCGACGGCGTGGTGGAGCAGATCATCCGCCCCACGGGTCTCGTCGACCCCGAGATCGTGGTCAAGCCCTCCAAGGGGCAGATCGACGATCTGCTGGAAGAGATCCGGCTCCGGGTCGAGCGCGACGAACGTGTGCTCGTGACCACACTGACCAAGAAGATGGCGGAGGAACTGACCGACTTCCTCGGCGAGCACGGCGTCCGCGTCAGGTACCTGCACTCCGACGTCGACACGTTGCGCCGCGTCGAGCTGCTGAGCGAACTGCGAGCGGGGGTCTACGACGTGCTGGTGGGCATCAATCTGTTGCGCGAGGGTCTCGACCTCCCGGAGGTCTCCCTCGTGTCGATCCTCGACGCCGACAAGGAAGGGTTCTTGCGCAGCGGAACCTCCCTGATCCAGACGATCGGTCGCGCCGCGCGCAACGTATCCGGCCAGGTGCACATGTACGCCGACAAGATCACCGATTCGATGCGCAACGCGATCGACGAGACCGAGCGGCGCCGCGAGAAGCAGATCGCCTACAACACGGCTAACGGCATCGATCCCCAGCCGCTGCGCAAGAAGATCGCCGACATCACGGACGCGCTGATCCGCGAGGGCGCCGACACGAAGGCGATGCTCTCGCGCGATCCGAAGGGCAAGGGCAAGTCGCCCACACCGAATCTCCGTCGCGAGGGCATCGCGGCCGAGGGTGCTGCCCAGCTCGAGGCGACGATCTCCGATCTGTCCGATCAGATGCTCGCGGCGGCTTCGGAGCTGAAGTTCGAACTGGCCGCGCGGCTGCGCGACGAGGTTCAGGACCTGAAGAAGGAGCTTCGCGCCATGGAGCGCGCCGGCCACGCCTGATCGGGGAGCGTCCCGGTCTGCGCGTGCCGACGCGCTGCGGGCCGATCACGCCGGTCGGCTGGCGCGCCCATCGCTCAGGGGCAGTGCATGATCGGCTTCGGCCCGGACCGGTCGAACGTGTGCGCCGACATCGGGGCGCCGCACAGCGGGCACGGCCTCTCGGTGCGCACCGGCTCCGGCGCCGTCTCATAGGGACCCACGGATGCCGGACCCGCCGCGCGGATCAGTGTGCGGTTGATCCAGGCGTACCAGCCGCCTGCGTCACGCACGCGCTGTCGCAGGGGTGGACGCGGGTTCTTGTGTGCCATAACCATTAGTGTACTAATGAATCGGTACGATGGAGCGATGACCGACGATCTGCTCCGGCTCGAGAACCAGCTCTGTTTCGCCCTGGTGACCGCGGCGCGCAACGTCGTCGCGATCTATCGGCCCGTGCTGGAGCCGCTCGGCCTCACGCATCCGCAGTACCTCGTGCTGCTCGCGCTGTGGGAGCACTCGCCGCGCACCCTGGGGGAGCTCGCGGAAGAGCTGGCGATGGAGCCGGCGACTCTGTCGCCGCTGGTGAAGCGGCTCGAGGCACAGGGAAGGGTCACCCGCACGCGTCGCGCCGACGACGAGCGCGTCTTGGAGATCGGGCTCACGGATGCCGGGCGCGAGCTCCGCGAGGCCGCCGTCCGCGTGCCGCAGCAGATCATGGCGCGCGTGGGTATGGATGCCGCGCAGCTCGCGGCGCTGCGGGACTCACTGGCGCCGTTCGCCGGACGACGACCCGAGTTCTGAGCGGACGCCCGTACACGATCGTGCGCTCTCGGCGAAGCTCGGAGCCCGTGTCCGTGGCCCTGCCTAGACTTGCGTGGTGCCCATCTCGCCTGTCTCCGAACTCGCCCACGACGCCGGAACTCTCAGTGTCCGTGGCGCCCGGGTCCACAACCTGCGCGGCGTCGACCTCGACATCCCTCGCGACTGCCTCGTCGTCTTCACGGGTCTCTCCGGATCCGGCAAGTCGAGCCTCGCGTTCGACACGATCTTCGCCGAGGGGCAGCGCCGGTATGTCGAGTCGCTGAGCTCTTACGCGCGCCAGTTCCTGGGGCAGGTGGATCGTCCCGACGTCGACTTCATCGAAGGGCTGAGCCCCGCGGTGTCGATTGACCAGAAGTCCACCAACCGCAACCCGCGTTCCACGGTCGGCACGATCACCGAGATCCACGACTACATGCGCCTGCTGTGGGCGCGCATCGGCGTGCCGCACTGTCCGGAGTGCGGCGAGGTCATCCAGCGTCAGACCGTGCAGCAGATCGCCGACCAGCTGATGACGCTGCCCGAGCGCACGCGTTACCAGATCGTGGCGCCCGTCGTCACACAGAAGAAGGGGGAGTTCGTCGACCTCTTCAAGGAGCTCAGCGCGAAGGGCTACGCGCGGGCCGTGGTCGACGGCGAGCTCATCCAGCTGTCCGAGCCGCCGACGCTGAAGAAGAGCTACAAGCACGACATCGCCGTCGTCGTCGACCGGCTCGTCGCCAGCGCCGACATCCTCTCGCGCGTCACGGACTCGGTCGAGACGGCTCTCGGTCTCGCGGGCGGGGTCATGCAGGTCAACTTCGTCGACGAAGAGGGCGACGACGCATGGCAGAACTTCAGCGAGAAGCTCGCGTGCCCGAACGGACACCCTCTCCAGCTCACCGAGATCGAGCCGCGGACGTTCTCCTTCAACGCTCCGTTCGGTGCGTGCCCGACGTGCTCGGGCCTCGGCACGCGGATGTCGGTCGACGTCGAGCTCATGCTCGGAGACGAAGACCTCTCGATCCGCGAGGGCGTCCTGGTGCCGTGGACGACGCAGGGCAAGGGGTTGTTCCAGTACTACGAGCGCCTGCTCGAAGGACTCTCCTCCGACCTCGGCTTCTCACTCGATACGCCGTGGCGCAAGCTCCCGCAGGACGTCAAGGATGCGGTGCTGCACGGCGACAACTTCAAGGTCTCGGTGAAGTGGAAGAACCGCTACGGCCGCGAGATGCGCTACACCTCCGGCTTCGAGGGCGTCGTGCCGTACATCGAGCGTCAGTACCAGCAGGCCGAGTCCGACAGCGCCCGGCAGCGGTGGGGGGAGTATCTCCGCGAGGTGCCCTGCCCGGTGTGCGACGGCACGCGCCTGAAGCCGGAGGTGCTCGCCGTCAAGGTGCACGGCCACTCGATCGCCGACGCCTCGAGTCTCAGTCTCATCGACGCGCAGGGCTTCTTCGACGGCCTCGAACTGACAGACCGGGAGGCGAAGATCGCCGCCGCCGTGCTGCGCGAGATCCGCGCCCGTCTGAACTTCCTCATCCAGGTCGGCCTCACCTACCTGAGCCTGTCCCGTGCGGCGGGCTCGCTCTCCGGGGGTGAGGCGCAGCGCATCCGGCTCGCGACACAGATCGGTTCCGGCCTCACCGGCGTGCTCTACGTGCTCGACGAGCCCTCCATCGGCCTTCACCAGCGCGACAACCGGCGACTCATCGAAACGCTGCTGGCGCTCAAGAACCTCGGCAACACGCTCATCGTCGTCGAGCACGACGAGGAGACGATCCAGGCCGCGGACTGGATCGTCGACATCGGCCCGCGCGCGGGCGTGGAGGGCGGACGCGTCGTGCACTCCGGCACCTACCCGCAGCTGCTCGAGGAGTCCGAGTCGCTCACCGCCGCATATCTGTCCGGCCGGCGTTCCATCGCGGTGCCGGCCAAGCGTCGCAAGATCGACAAGAAGCGGCAGATCTCGGTCGTGGGCGCGCGCGAGAACAACCTCAAGAACGTCACCGCGACCTTCCCGCTGGGTGTGCTGACCGCTGTGACCGGCGTCAGCGGGTCGGGCAAGTCATCGCTCGTCAACGGCATCCTCTACGAGGTGCTCGCGTCACGGCTGAACGGCGCGCGCCGCGTTCCCGGCAAGCACACGCGGGTGACAGGCCTGGAGAACCTCGACAAGGTCGTGCACGTCGATCAGGCCCCGATCGGTCGTACGCCCCGATCGAACCCCGCCACCTACACCGGCGTCTTCGACCGCATCCGCACGCTGTTCGCGGAGACCCTCGAAGCCAAGGCGCGCGGCTATCAGGCCGGACGGTTCAGCTTCAACGTCAAGGGCGGGCGCTGCGAGGCGTGCTCGGGTGACGGCACGATCAAGATCGAGATGAACTTCCTTCCCGACGTGTACGTCGACTGCGAGGTCTGCCACGGCCAGCGCTACAACCGCGACACGCTCACGGTGCACTACAAGGGCAAGAACATCGCCGAGGTTCTGCAGATGCCCATCGCCGAGGCGGCGGAGTTCTTCGAGCCGATCCAGGCGATCCACCGCTACCTCAAGACGCTCGTCGACGTGGGTCTCGGCTACGTCCGTCTCGGACAGTCGGCGACGACCCTCTCGGGGGGCGAGGCGCAGCGCGTGAAGCTCGCGACCGAGCTTCAGCGACGCTCGAACGGGCGCAGCATCTACGTGCTGGACGAACCGACGACGGGTCTGCACTTCGAGGACGTGAGCCGGCTCCTCGAGGTGCTCAACAGCCTCGTCGACAAGGGCAACACCGTCATCGTGATCGAGCACAACCTCGACGTGATCAAGTCGGCCGACTGGGTGATCGACCTCGGCCCCGAGGGCGGTTCCGGCGGAGGGACGATCGTCGCGACCGGCACGCCGGAGCAGGTAGCCCAGGTGTCCGAGAGCCACACCGGCGCGTTCCTCGCGGAGGTGCTGGGCGTCGCCGAACAGCGCAAGGCCGGCTGAGCGTGCTGCCCTATCGACCCAAGCAGGGGGAGATCCCGACGAGCCCGGGGGTCTACCGCTTCCGTGACGCCGAGGGCCGCATCCTCTACGTCGGCAAGGCGAAGAACCTGCGCGCGCGGCTCTCGAACTACTTCGCTCCACTGCATACCCTCCACGAGCGCACGCGCCGCATGGTCACCACCGCGACGTCGGTCGAGTGGACGGTCGTCGGCAGCGACGTCGAGGCGTTGCAGCTGGAGTACATGTGGATCCAGGAGTTCTCGCCGACCTTCAACGTGCGTTACAAGGACGACAAGTCCTACCCCTACATGGCGATCACCCTGGCGGACGCGGCGCCGCGGGTGATCGTCACCCGCAACCGGCGGATCAAGGGGGCGAAGTACTTCGGGCCGTATCCGAAGGTCTGGGCCGTGCACGACGTGATCGACCTCATGATCAAGGTCTTCCCGATCCGCACCTGTTCGGATGCGTCCTACAAGAAGGCGATGGCGACCGGACGCCCTTGCTTCCCCGGGCAGATCGGGCGCTGCGGCGGTCCGTGCTCGATGAAGGTCACGATCGAGGAGCACCGCGCGATCGTCGATGACTTCATCGCCTTCATGGCGGGCGGCGACCAGCGTTTCGCGCGGGCTCTCACGGCCCGGATGCGAGAGGCCGCCGCAGCGATGGACTACGAGGCCGCAGCCGGGTACCGCGACAAGCTGCAGGCGATCGAGGCCGTTCTGGGCAAGAGCGCCCTGGTGCTCTCCGACGACACGGACGCGGATCTGTTCGGCATCGCGGAGGACGAGTTGGCAGCCGCCGTGCAGCACTTCGTGGTGCGCGGCGGTCGCGTGCGCGGTGTGCGCGCGACCACGATCGAGAAGGAGATCGACATCTCCGGTGCCGAGCTCGTGGACCAGGTCCTCCAGCGCACGTACGGGGATGCGGCTGCCGCCGACATCCCGAAGCAGGTCCTCGTGCCGGCCCTTCCGGACGATGTCGCGGAGCTCGAGCAGTGGCTGCGGGGCAAGCGCGGCAAGAACGTCACGATTCAGATCGCCCAGCGCGGCGGCAAGGCCGATCTCATGCGCACGGCCACGCTCAACGCGCAGCAGGCGCTCATGCTGCACAAGACCCGGCGCACGAGTGACTACGTCGCCCGGACGCAGGCGTTGACCGACCTCCAGGAGGGGCTGGGGCTCGCGACGGCGCCGTTGCGCATCGAGTGCTTCGACGTCTCGCATCTGGCGGGCACCAACGTGGTGGCCTCGATGGTCGTGTTCGAGGACGGCCTGCCGCGCAAGGACCAGTACCGGTCCTTCTCGGTCGCGGAGACGACGGACGACACGGACTCGCTGTACCAGGTCTTGACCCGTCGCCTCGCCCACCTCGATCGCCCCGAGGACGCGGACGACGTCGAGATCGCCGCCGCGGCGATCGATGCCGAACAGGCATCCGCCGACGGCGAGGTGGCGACCGTGCGAAAGCGTCCGAGATTCGCCTATCCGCCGCAGCTGCTGATCGTGGACGGCGGCCAGCCGCAGGTCGCGGCGGCCGCGCGGGCGCTGGAGGAGTCGGGCCACACCGAGATCGCGTTGTGCGGCATCGCCAAGCGGCTGGAGGAGATCTGGCTGCCGGGGGAGGAGTACCCGGTCATCCTGCCCCGCACCTCGGAGGCGCTGTATCTCGTGCAGCGCCTGCGCGACGAGGCGCACCGGTTCGCGATCACACACCAGCGCAAACGCCGTCGGCGCGACATCTCCAGCGTGCTGGAGGAGATTCCCGGTCTCGGCGCTGCGCGCATCCGGGCGCTGCTGCGTCACTTCGGTTCGGTCACGGCGTTGCGCGGTGCGACGGTGGAACAGATCGCCGAACTCCCCGGCATCGGACCCAAGCTGGCGACGGCCGTGCATGAGCACCTGACGAGTCGATAGTCTGGGCGAGGCGGACAGGGGAGAGGGATGACGGACCCGGACACGGCGAACGCCGGAGAGGTGCTGATCGTCACCGGCATGTCGGGCGCGGGGCGCTCGACCGTCGCGAACGCCCTTGAAGACCTCGATTGGTACGTGGTCGACAACCTTCCTCCCCAGATGCTGCGCCCGCTGCTCGAGCTCTCGGAGCTGGCCGGGGGTGCGGTCCCGAGGGTCGCTGTGGTCGTCGACGTACGCGGGCGGGAGCTGTTCGGGCGCGTGCCCGAGATCGCCGACGCCCTTCGTGCGCATCGACGGCTGCGCATCGTCTTCCTCGACGCCAGCGACGAGGTTCTCGTGCGGCGGTTCGAAGCCGTGCGACGGCCGCATCCGCTGCAGAGCACGGGAACGATCGTCGACGGCATCCACCGCGAGCGTCAGCGCCTGGCTCCGCTGCGCGAGAGCGCCGACCTGATCATCGACACCTCGTCTTACAACATCCACCAGCTCACGACGCGGGCGGCCGAGCTGTTCTCCGCCGAGGGAAGCCCGCTGCACACGGTCTCGGTGATGAGCTTCGGGTTCAAGTACGGTCTCCCGGCGGACGCGGACCTCGTCGCCGACATGCGCTTCCTGCCCAATCCCTATTGGACGGATGAGCTGCGCTCGCTCACGGGCGAAGACGAGGCGGTGCGCGACTTCGTGCTCTCGCAGCCCGGAGCGCGTGAGTTCCTGGACGCGTACACCGCCGCGCTGGCCCCCGTCATCGCCGGGTATCAGCGGGAGAACAAGAGGCACTCGATCATCGCGATCGGCTGTACGGGTGGCAAGCACCGGTCCGTCGTCATGGCGCGGGAGATCGCTGCACGATTGTCCGAGATGCCGGATGTGGCCGTCGGCGTCACACATCGGGACCTGGGGCGAGAGTAGGCTGGAACGTCGTCCCGTTCCCCATTCCCACAAGGAGTACCGTGCCGCTGACCGCCGATGTGAAGGCCGAACTGATCGCCGGTCGCGATCCGCGTCCGAGTGCCCGAGTGGCCGAGTTGACCGCTATCCTGCGGTTCGCCGGCGGGCTTCACGCGATCGCGGGGCGCGTCGCCGTCGAGGCGGAGGTCGATTCGGAGGCTCTCGCGCGACGCGTGGCCCGCGAACTGGTCGACCTGTACGGTGTGCGGCCCGAGCTCGCGCACGTGCAGGGCACCTCGGGCCGGCCGGGCACGACGTATGCGGTGCGCGTGATCGACGGCGGCGAGACCCTCGCCCGCCAGACGGGTCTGCTCGATCAGCGTCGCCGTCAGGTGCGGGGGCTGCCGAATCGCCTGACGACGGGCGCTCGTCACGATCTCGCCGCCATCTGGCGCGGTGCATTCCTCGCCGCGGGCAGCCTCAGCGACCCCGGCCGCTCTGCGGCTCTCGAGATCGCGTGCCCGTCCGGTGAGGCCGCGATGGCGCTCGTCGGCGCCGCTCACCGCATCGGGATCGCCGCCAAGGCGCGCGAGGTGCGCGGGCTCCCGCGCGTCGTCGTCCGGGAAGGCGACGCGATCCGCGCCGTGCTGCACGAGATGGGCGCGCGTCGCGCCGCTCAGGAGTGGGAGCAGCTGCGTCAGCGTCGCGAAGTCCGTGCGGGGGTCAACCGCCTCGTGAACTTCGACGACGCCAATCTGCGACGTTCCGCGCAGGCTGCCGTCGCCGCGTGCGCGCGCGTCGAGCGCGCGCTCGAGATCCTCGGCGACACCGTGCCCGAGCATCTGCGTGCCGCCGGTGAACTCCGCCTCGCGCACCGCGATGCGAGCCTGGACGAGCTCGGCCATCACGCCGACCCGCCGTTGACCAAGGACGCCGTCGCCGGCCGCATCCGCCGGTTGCTGGCGATGGCCGACAAGAAGGCCGAGACCGAGGGTCTGCCGGACACGGAGTCCGCCGTGCCCGCCGCCGCCAAGGACTGACCGCTCCGACGGGGCGACGTCATCGAAGGAATCAACCCCTGCCTCGCTCGGTTCTCCCTCAGTAGGATGAAGGCGTCATCCCCGCATCGCCGAGGCGTTCGGCGCTGCGCCCGACAGGAGGAAGAGAACATGGCGAAGTACACGCTGCCCGAGCTCCCTTACGACTATGCCGCGCTCGAGCCGAGCATCAGCGCGACGATCATGGAGCTGCACCACAGCAAGCATCACCAGGCCTACGTCACCGGCGCGAACACCGCGCTGGAGCAGCTGGCGGAGGCCCGCGACAGCGGAAACCTCGCGAACGTGAACAAGCTCGAGAAGGACCTCGCGTTCAACCTCGGCGGTCACACCAACCACTCGATCTTCTGGACGAACCTCTCGCCCAACGGCGGCGACAAGCCGACCGGCGAGCTCGAGGCCGCCATCGACGACCACTTCGGCTCGTTCGACAAGTTCCAGGCGCACTTCACCGCTGCTGCTCTGGGCGTGCAGGGCTCGGGCTGGGCGGGTCTGTTCTGGGACTCGATCGGCGAGAACCTCATCATCCAGCAGTTCTTCGACCAGCAGTCCCAGTTCGCCGCAGGCAGCGTTCCGCTCCTGCTGCTGGACGTCTGGGAGCACGCGTACTACCTCGACTACAAGAACGTCCGTGCCGACTACGTGAAGGCGTTCTGGAACATCGCCGACTGGTCCAACGTCCAGTCCCGCTTTGTCACGGCGCGAGAGAAGACGGCGGGCCTGCTGGTAGGGTCATGATCAGGTGAGGATGCCTCGGAGCCCTCGCCGTGCGGGGGCTCCGGCATCCCCCTCTCCGAGTCGATGCGCACCCACGCACGGCTCACCCCGGGAGGACAACCCGGGATGGAAAAGGCGCTGCGGCGCGACGAGAAAACGGGAGACACCGTGTCTGTCAAGATCGGCATCAACGGCTTCGGCCGCATCGGACGCAACTACCTGCGCGCAGCGCTCGCGCAGGGTGCGGACCTGGACATCGTGGCGGTGAACGACCTCACCGACAACAAGACTCTGGCCCACCTGCTCAAGTACGACTCCATCACGGGTCGTCTGGACGCAGAGGTCACGTACGACGAAGACTCGATCACCGTCGGTGGTCACAAGATCAAGGTGCTCGCCGAGCGCGACCCCGCCAACCTCCCCTGGGGCGAGCTGGGCGTCGACATCGTCATCGAGTCCACCGGTCGCTTCACCAAGGCCGAGGACGCGAAGAAGCACATCGCCGGCGGCGCGAAGAAGGTCCTCATCTCGGCTCCCGCGACCGGTGACGACGTCACCATCGTCATGGGTGTCAACGAGGGCGACTACAACCCCGAGACCGACGTCATCATCTCGAACGCGTCCTGCACCACGAACTGCCTCGCCCCGCTGGCGAAGGTGTTCAACGACAACTTCGGCATCGAGCGCGGCCTCATGACCACGGTCCACGCGTACACGGCCGACCAGAACCTGCAGGATGGCCCCCACAGCGACCTTCGTCGCGCGCGTGCCGCCGCGATCAACATCGTGCCGACCTCGACCGGCGCCGCGAAGGCCATCGGCCTGGTGCTGCCGGAGCTCAAGGGCAAGCTCGACGGCTTCGCGCTGCGTGTGCCCGTGCCCACCGGCTCCATCACCGACCTCACGGTCGAGGCGTCGCGTGAGGTCACGGTCGACGAGATCAAGGCCGCGTACAAGGCTGCGGCCGAGGGCCCCCTCAAGGGCATCCTGAAGTACACCGAGGACGAGATCGTCTCCAGCGACATCGTCACCGACCCGCACTCGTCGATCTTCGACGCCGGTCTGCTGCGCGTCATCGGCAACCAGGTGAAGCTCTCCAGCTGGTACGACAACGAGTGGGGCTACTCCAACCGTCTCGTCGACCTGACCGAGTACGTCGCCGAGCGTCTCTGATCCACACCATGGCACTGCGCACCCTCGATTCGCTGGGGTCGCTCGCAGGCCGCCGCGTCGTCGTCCGTGCTGACCTCAACGTTCCTCTCAAGGACGGGGTCATCACGGACGACGGTCGCGTGCGGGCTACGCTGCCGACCCTCAACGCCCTGATCAACCAGGGCGCCCGCGTCGTCGTCTGCTCCCACCTCGGGCGTCCCGACGGCGAACCCAACCCGAAGTACAGCCTCGAGCCGGTCGCGCAGCGACTGTCCGAGCTGCTCGGCAAGCCCGTCGCCTTCGCACGCGACACCGTCGGCGTCTCGGCGCAAGAAGCGGTATCCTCGCTGGCCGACGGCGACGTCGCCATCATCGAGAACCTCCGCTTCAACCCCGGAGAGACCTCGAAGGATGCGGACGAGCGCCGCGCCTTCGCGCAGGAGCTCGCCGCGCTCGGCGACGCTCTCGTCTCCGACGGATTCGGTGTCGTGCACCGCAAGCAGGCCAGCGTCTACGAGCTGGCCGAGCTCCTCCCCTCGGCAAGCGGGTCTGCTCATCGAGAAGGAGGTCGACGTGCTCGACCGCCTGACCGAGAACCCCGAGCGTCCGTACGCGGTCGTGCTCGGCGGCTCGAAGGTGAGCGACAAGCTCGGCGTCATCGAGCACCTCCTGCCCCGCGTGGACACGTTGCTCGTCGGCGGCGGCATGATGTTCACCTTCCTCGCCGCTCTCGGTCACAAGGTGGGTGCGAGCCTGCTCGAGAAGGACCAGATCGAGACGGTCAAGGGCTACCTGTCCGCCGCCGAGGAGCGCGGCGTGAAGATCGTGCTTCCGGTGGACGCCGTCGTGGCCGCATCCTTCTCGGCGGATGCGGAGCACGTGGTCGCCGCGGTCGATGCCCTGGAGGACACTCCATTCGGTGCCTCGGGTCTGGGACTCGACATCGGTCCGGAGACCGCGAAGACGTTCGCGGCGGCGATCGCCGCGAGCAAGACCGTGTTCTGGAACGGCCCCATGGGCGTGTTCGAGATGGCGGCGTTCGCCGACGGCACACGCGCGGTCGCGAAGGCACTGACCGAGGTCGAAGGCCTGTCGGTCGTCGGTGGAGGGGACTCCGCCGCGGCTGTCCGTCAGCTCGGCTTCCGTGACGATCAGTTCGGCCACATCTCCACCGGCGGCGGCGCCAGCCTCGAGTTCCTCGAGGGCAAGAAGCTTCCCGGACTGGAGGTCCTCGGATGGCAGTGACACGCACCCCGCTCATCGCGGGCAACTGGAAGATGAACCTCGACCACCTGCAGGCGGTCGCGCTCGTTCAGAAGCTCTACTGGACGCTGAAGGACGCGAAGCACGAGCAGGACAGCGTCGAAGTCGCGGTCTTCCCGCCGTTCACGGACCTGCGGACGGTGCAGACGCTGATCGACGCCGACAAGATCCCGTTCGCCCTCGGCGCGCAGGATCTGTCGACACACGACTCGGGCGCCTACACGGGCGAGATCTCCGGTGCGTTCCTGGCGAAGCTCGATGCGAAGTACGTGATCATCGGTCACTCCGAGCGTCGTGAGTACCACAGCGAAACGGACGAGGTCGTCGCAGCGAAGGTCCAGGCGGCGCTCCGCCACGGGCTGAGCCCGGTCATCTGCGTCGGCGAGACGGCGGAGGACCTGGAGAAGTTCGGTGCGAGCGCCGTGCCGGTCGGTCAGTTGCGGGTCTCCCTTGAGGGCGTCTCGGCTGATGCGGACGTGGTCGTCGCGTACGAGCCCGTCTGGGCCATCGGGTCCGGCCAGGCGGCTACGCCCGAGCAGGCGCAGGATGTCTGCGCGACGCTTCGCGGCGTCGTGGCAGAGGTCCTGGGCGAGGAGGCCGCTCAGCGAACCCGCGTTCTGTACGGCGGGTCCGTGAAGTCTGGCAACATCGCCACGTTCATGCGCCAGCCCGACGTGGACGGCGCGCTCGTCGGCGGTGCCAGCCTGGTCGCCGAGGAGTTCGCGGCGATCATCCGCTACCAGAAGCACGTCGGCGTCTGATCTCGGCCGTGAGACGGGGCGCGGCCCCGTCTCACGGCTCTGGTCGGCCCGATGGCTATACTTGTACCTTGTGCGATCTCGAGATCGCCAAGAAGGGTGACGAACACAGTGCAGATTCTCGAGTTCGTGCTCCAGGTGCTCCTCGGCATCACGAGCCTGCTGCTGACGCTGCTGATCCTGCTCCACAAGGGGCGCGGCGGCGGTCTGTCCGACATGTTCGGAGGCGGTATGAGTTCGTCCCTGGGCTCCTCGGGCCTGGCAGAGCGCAACCTGAACCGCTTCACGATCGTTCTCGCGCTCGTCTGGTTCATCTCGATCGTGGCTCTCGGCCTGGTCACCAAGTTCACCGGACTGGTCTGATCATGGCCACCGGGGGAAACGCGATCCGGGGTACCCGCGTGGGAGCGGGGCCGATGGGCGAACAGGACCACGGCTACCATGCCGACCGCGTGGCGGTGTCGTACTGGGACGCTCTGGGCAATGAGACGGTGCGGTACTTCGCCGCGGGCATCGCCGAGGAGGAGATTCCGGAGACGATCGACTCGCCGCATTCGGGTCTTCCGGCGGGCCGCGACCAGGCCAATCCGCCCGCGCTGGCCAAGCCGGAGCCCTACAAGACGCACCTCGCCTACGTGAAGGAGCGTCGCACGGACGACGAGGCCGAACAGCTCCTCGATGAGGCGCTGCACAAGCTGCGTGAGCGCCGCGGTCAGGACTGATCCGCAACTCACACGAGAGGAGCCCCGGTCGATGACCGGGGCTCCTCTCGTGTTGTCAGTAGTCGCTGTCGATCAACTCGACGGGTACCTTCGCCGCGGCCGCCTCGTCGACGAAGAACACGGTGCGCTTGCGTCCCTTCGCACCGGCCGCAGGAACGCTCTGATAGCTGGCTCCTGCAAGAGCGAGCCCGAGGACGGACGCCTTGTCCGGACCGACGAGAACCAGCCACACGCGCTTGGCGGAGTTGATCACTGGCCGTGTGACCGTGATCCGCTCCGGAGGCGGCTTCGGCGCGTCGCGGACGGCCAATGCCGCGCGATCGGTCACCTGGATCTCGCCACGATCGGGGAACAGCGAGGCGATGTGCGCGTCCGGTCCCACCCCGAGGAAGCAGACGTCGAACGACGGCCACGCGCCGACGCTCGGATCCGCGAAGCGGGCGAGCTCGGCCTCGTATGCCGCGGCGGCATCTTCGATACTGAGCCCGTCGTCGCTGGCGGCCATGGTGTGCACGTTCTCCGCCGGCACCGGGATGCGATGGAGCAGAGCGGTGAAGGCCTCGGCGTCGTTGCGATCCTCGGATCCCCGCGGCACGAACCGTTCGTCGCTCCACCAGAAATGGACGAGCGACCAGTCGATCTCGTGGCACCGCGGATTCTCGGCGACGGCGGCGAGAACGCGCCCGCCCATCGACCCGCCGGTCAACGAGATGTGGGCCGGCTTCCCCTCCACGACGCGCTTCGCGATCCGGCTGAGGAGGCGACGGGCCACAGCGCGCGCGATCCGGTCGGGGTCCGAACGGACGACGACCTGCTTCTCGGTGGCCTCGGGCATCATGCTCCTCGTATCAGTGCTCGATGAGGGCGCTGCCCTCGGTCACGACGCGACCGTACAGCAGGTCGGCATCCAGTCGCCGCAGCTCTTCGGCCAGGCACTCGCGCAGCGACCGCCGCGGGAAAGCCAACTCATGGCTGGGCTGTCCCGGCTGCGTCAACACCGCCGTCAGCGCGTCGGGACGTTCGAGCACGATGTCGCCACTGGCACGCGTGAGCCGCACCGACTTGATCCCGCTCGCCCACTCGTCGCCGTCCAGATAGCGCCAGGTCACATCGACCTTCAGCTGGAGGCGGAGCCAGGCCGCCAGCAGGGGAGTCGAGGGGGAGTCGCCGCCGCCCAGGACCTCCACGGCCGTGATCGGCTCGTAGGGAGGCTGATCCAGCACCGCCGCGAGCTGCTCCCGCCAGCGTGTGAGACGCGTCCACGCGAGATCGGTGTCACCGGGCGCGTAGTGGCCGCCCAGGTTGAGCACCCACTCGTGTGGATCGCTCTGCATCGCGGCATCCGTGATCCGACGCTGGGCGATCTTGCCGATGTCGGAACGCGACGGAACCTCGGGAGTGTCCGCGGGCCACCAGGCGACGACGGGAGCGTCGGGCAGGAGGAGGCCCGTCACGAGGCTCTCGGCGTTCGAGCCCGCGGGCCCGTGGGCGTGCAGCAGGATGACCTCGCTCGCGCCGGCGTCGCCGCCGACGCGGATCTCCGCATCCAGACGCGGCTCTGCCTTCGGGTTGTCGAGCATGAGCACGATGACCCGCATCGGGTGTTCGCGGGACGCGTCGTTCGCCGCCTCGATCGCCTCTTCCTCGATGCCGCGACGTGTCGCGATGATGAGCGTCAGGACGCGGCCGAGAGCGACCGCTCCGCCCTCCTCCCGTACGTTGACGAGGGCGCGGGAGATCTTGCTGACAGTGGTGTCGGGCAGATCGATGATCACGGGCGCCTCCAGGTGCGACCATCGCGGGCGAGGAGCTCGTCCGCGGACTGCGGTCCCCACGAACCAGGGGAGTACTGTTCGAGCGGGCCGGACTGTTCCGACCAGAACTTCTCGATCGGGTCGAGGATCTTCCAGCTGAGTTCCACCTCTTCATGGCGAGGGAACAGCGGCGGGTCGCCCAGGAGCACGTCGAGGATCAGTCGCTCGTAGGCTTCGGGACTGGCCTCGGTGAATGCGTGTCCGTAGCCGAAGTCCATCGTCACGTCGCGCACCTGCATGTCGGCGCCCGGCACCTTGGATCCGAATCGGATCGTGACGCCCTCATCGGGTTGGACGCGGATCACGAGCGCGTTCTGGCCGAGGCCGTCGGTCTGACTGCGCCCGAACAGGTGCTCGGGCGCACGCTTGAAGACCACGGCGATCTCGGTCACCCGACGGCCGAGTCGCTTGCCGGCGCGCAGATAGAACGGGACACCCGCCCAGCGGCGCGTGTTGATGTCGAGCTTGATGGCGGCATAGGTCTCGGTCGTCGAGTCGGCGGCCATGCCGTCCTCCTCGAGGAAGCCGAGCACCTTCTCGCCGCCCTGCCACCCGCCGGCGTACTGTCCGCGAGCGGTGGCCGTGGAGAGGTCATCGGGCAGGGTCACCGCCGCGAGGACCTTCTCCTTCTCGGCGCGCAGCTGCGCAGCGTCGAAGGTGATGGGCTCCTCCATGGCCGTGAGAGCCAGGAGCTGGAGCAGGTGGTTCTGAATGACGTCGCGCGCTGCGCCGATCCCGTCGTAGTACCCCGCGCGCCCGCCCACGCCGATGTCTTCGGCCATGGTGATCTGAACGTGGTCGACGTAGTTGCGGTTCCAGATGGGCTCGTAGAGCTCGTTCGCGAACCGCAGCGCCAGGATGTTCTGGACCGTCTCCTTGCCCAGGTAGTGGTCGATGCGGAAGATGGAATCGGCTGGGAAGGCGGAGCGCACGACGTCGTTCAGCTCGCGCGCCGACTCGAGGTCGTGGCCGAAGGGCTTCTCGATCACCACGCGCCGCCACCGGTCCACGCCGTCTGCGGTGTCGTCCACGAGGCCGGAGGCCTTGAGCTGTTCGGCGACGATCGGGAAGTCCCGCGGCGGGATGGACAGATAGTACGCGTGGTTTCCCATCGTGCCCCGTTCGACGTCGAGCTTCTCGACGGTCTCGCGAAGGCGACGGAACGCGTCGAGATCGTCGAACTGCCCCTGAACGAAACGGATGCCCTGCAGCAGTTGCTCCCAGGTCTCGTCACGGAACTCGGTGCGCGCGTACTGCTTCACCGCGTCACGGACGACTTCGGCGAAGTCCTCGTCCTCCCAGTCCCGGCGGGCGAACCCGACCAGCCCGAACCCGGGCGGCAGAAGGCCGCGATTGGCGAGGTCGTACACGGCCGGCATGAGCTTCTTGCGCGACAGATCGCCTGTCACTCCGAAAATCACGAGGGCGCTGGGGCCAGCGATCCGACTGAGGCGTCGGTCATCCGGGTCGCGGAGGGGGTTGTGTCCCCGCGAGATCTCGGCAGTCATCGAGGGTGTTCTCCTACTGGGCGGCGTCGAACAGCGCGAGCACATCGGCTTGCGCGTCGACGAGGGTGAGCGTGACGACCGGGCGCGCGTGCTCGTCGGCCAGCACGGATGCGTCGCCGGCGGCCTGCGCGGCGATCAGTTCGCCGAAGGTGAAGGGGCGGCCGGGGATGGCCAGGTCGGTACGGGGCTGCTGCAGGATCTGCAGGAACACGCCGTCCGCGGGGCCGCCCTTGTGATACTGACCGGTGGAGTGCAAGAACCGTGGACCCCACCCGAACGTCGTGGGCCGTCCGGAGTCGGCCGCGACGAGCTCGCGGAGCCCCTCGAGCGGCGCGAGCTCTCGTCGGTCGACATATGCCTGCAGCGCCACATATCCGTTCTCGGGGACGCGGGCCCAGAGGGCGTCGAGGACACCGCTCAATGTGCCGCTCGCGGCAAGCGACGGATCGGACACACGGACCTCGATGCCGTCCTGCACGAAGACGGCGGGGGTGGGCTGGGGACGGTCGTCCAGGAGAGCTCGAGCAGCGACCTTCGCGGCCTCCACGTCGGGCTGATCGAAGGGGTTGATCTGCAGCATCCGCCCGGCGATGGCCGTCGCATACTCCCACACGACGAACTGCGCGCCGAGGGATCCGGCGACGAGGATCTCGCCGCGGTGGTGCTCGAACAGGTGATCGTGGCGCACGTCGTCGACGAGGCGCAGCAGCCGCAGGTCAGCGGGGGTCTCCTCGACCTCGGGGGAGACGGGCAGCAGGACGACGGGCAGGATGCCGGTGCCGTTCTTGCCGGTCGACTCCGCGACGAGCTGCTCGATCCAGCCGGGCAGTCCCACGATGTGCGTGCCATCGGTGATGAGACCGAGCTTGTCCTTGCGCGCAGCGCCGCCGCCGGCGATGGCCGCCGCGAGGACGAGCGCAGGGTTACGAGGATCGTCGATGGCCACCTCGAGAAGCGTCGCCTCGGCCTCGTTGAGAAGCTCGTCGATGTCCACGCCCGCCAGGCCTGCCGGCACGAGCCCGAACGCGGTCAGCGCGGAATAGCGCCCCCCGACGGTGGGGTCTGCGGTGAACAGGCGGTAGCCGTCGGCATCCGCAGACTGGGCGAGTGGAGAACCCGGATCGGTGACGACGACGATGCGGCCGGCCGGGTCGATTCCCGCTGCGCGGTAGGCGGCCTCGAACGCGCGCTTGGCGGAGTCCGTCTCGATCGTGGACCCCGACTTCGACGAGACGACGAGAGCCGTCTGTGCAAGACC
The DNA here is from genome assembly GCF_030818795.1 of Microbacterium sp. SORGH_AS_0862. Classification (NCBI taxonomy): domain Bacteria; kingdom Bacillati; phylum Actinomycetota; class Actinomycetes; order Micrococcales; family Microbacteriaceae; genus Microbacterium; species Microbacterium sp. SORGH_AS_0862. The sequence goes on from NZ_JAUTAY010000001.1 coordinate 3,299,324, forward strand.
GCCGGCCTCCGCGTCGCCGCCGATGGCGGCCGCGACCTCACCGGGGGCGGTGGAGTCCAGGACGACGAGAGGAACGCCCGCCGTGGCGGCGATCACCTCGGGAGCGAGGGACGAGCCGCCCATCCCGGCCAGCACGATGCGTGTGACACCGTCGGCGCGCAGGACGTCGCGCAGCGTCACGATCTCCTCGACCAGCGGTCGGGACACGGTCACGGCCTGCACCCAGCCGAGTCGCTCGGCGGCGTCCGCGGCGGCGCCCGGACCCCAGAGGTCCGGGTCGCCGGCGGTGATGCCGGAGGCGATCAGGGACTCGACGAGAGCGGGGAGCTCCGCCTCCACCACGTCGCGGACGTCGCCGCTGACGTGGATGTCGAAGCTCATCGCGCAGCCTTGAGCGCCGTCTCCACCGTCTCCTGCAGCTCGTGCCAGGACACGATGAACTTCTCGACGCCCTCGTCCTCGAGCGTCTGGGTGACGTCGGCGAAGTCGACGCCCACCGCGGCGAGCTGGTCGAAGAAGGCGTGGGCCGCCTCGATGTTGCCCGTGACGGTGTCGCCCTCGATGACGCCGTGGTCGAAAGTGGCCTCGAGCGTCTTCTCCGGCATGGTGTTCACCGTGCCCGCCGCGACCAGTTCGGTCACGTACAGCGTGTCGGGCAGCGCCGGGTCCTTGACTCCCGTGGAGGCCCAGAGAGGGCGCTGCAGATTCGCGCCGGCCTCGAGCAGGGCCTGTGCACGCGGAGAGCCGAACTCACGCTCGAACAGCTCGTAGGCGAGGCGCGCATTGGCCAGACCCGCCTGGGACAGCAGCGCGGTGGCCTCGTCCGTGCCGATGGCCTTCAGGCGCTTGTCCACCTCGGTGTCCACGCGCGAGACGAAGAATGATGCCACCGACTGCAGGCCGGAGATGTCGATGCCCGCGTCGCGCGCCTTCTCGAGGCCGGACAGGTACGCGTCGATGACGGCGGCGTAGCGCTCCAGGCTGAAGATGAGCGTGACGTTGACCGAGATGCCGGCTCCGATGACCTCCGTGATCGCGGGGAGCCCCGCCTTGGTCGCGGGGATCTTGATCAGCGCGTTGGGACGGTCGACCTTGGCCCACAGTTCCTTGGCCTGCGCCACGGTCGCTGCGGTGTCATGGGCGAGGTCGGGGGAGACCTCGATCGACACGCGCCCGTCGACACCGTTCGTGGCGTCGTACACAGGGCGGAAGATGTCCGACGCTGCCTGCACGTCGTCCGTCGTGATCTCGAAGATCGCCGTGTCGACGTCCGCACCGGCGGCGGCGAGGGTGGCGACCTGCTCGGCGTACGCCTCGCCCTTCGAGAGGGCGCCGGCGAAGATCGTCGGGTTGGTCGTCACACCGGAGACCGTGCGGTCCGAGATCAGCGCGCTGAGGTTGCCCGTGGTGATGCGCTCACGCGAGAGGTCGTCGAGCCAGATGCTGACGCCCGCCGCGGCGAGCTGTTCGGTAGGGGTGCTCATTTTCTTGCTTCTCCTCGTACTTACTCGGCTGCCGCGGCGATGGACTCGCGGGCGGCGGTGACGACGGCTTCGGTGGTGATCCCGAACTTCTGGAACAGCGTCTTGTAGTCGGCGGACGCGCCGAAGTGCTCGATGGCCACCGAGCGACCGGCGTCGCCCACGATTCCCTGCCAGGTGAGTGCCGAGCCGGCTTCGACCGACACACGCGCTTTCACCGACGACGGCAGGACGGATTCGCGGTACTCGGCGTCCTGCTCGGCGAACCACTCGAGCGAAGGAACCGACACGACGCGCGCCGAGACGCCCTCCTGGGCGAGGGTCGCGCGTGCCTCGACGGCCAACTGCACTTCCGAGCCGGTGGCGATCAGGAGCACGTCGGGGATGCCGCCGGGAGCCTCGGCCAGAACGTAGGCGCCCTTGACGGCGTTGTCCGCCGACGCGAAGACGTCACCGGATGCGGCGCCGTCGCCGCGCTCGAACACCGGGATGTTCTGGCGGGTGAGGGCGATGCCCGAGGGGCCTGCGGTGCGGCGCAGCATCTCGAGCCAGACCACGGCGGTCTCGTTGGCGTCGGCGGGGCGGACCATCGAGAAGTTCGGGATGGCGCGCAGGGTCGCCAGCTGCTCGATCGGCTGGTGGGTGGGGCCGTCCTCGCCGAGAGCGACCGAGTCGTGCGTCCAGACGAAGACCGTGGGGATGTTCATCAGCGCCGCCAGCCGGACCGGCGGGCGCATGTAGTCGCTGAAGATCAAGAACGTGCCGCCGAACGGACGCGTCGGTCCGTGCAGCACGATGCCGTTCAGGATCGCGCCCATGGCGTGCTCACGGATTCCGAAGTGCAGGACGCGGCCGTAGGGCGAGCCGGTCCACTCGTGCGTCGACCACTCCTGCGGGATGAAGGAGCGCGCATCCTTGATGGTGGTCAGGTTCGACTCGGCCAGGTCGGCCGAGCCGCCCCAGAGCTCGGGCAGCTGCGCGGCGAGGGCGTTGATGACCTGGCCGCTGGCGGCGCGGGTGGAGACGTCCTTGCCCGCTTCGAAGACCGGGAGGGCGTCGGCGATGTCGGCGGGGAGCTCCCGGGCCTCGAGGCGGTCGAGAAGCGCCTTGCGCTCCGGGTTGGCCGCGGCCCACGCATCGAACGACTGCTGCCACTCGGCCTTCGCCTGTTCGCCGCGCTTCACGAGCTCGCGAGTGTGCGCGATGACGTCTTCGGCCACGGCGAAGTTCTTCTCGGGGTCGAACCCGAGCACCTTCTTCGTGGCGGCCAGCTCGTCGGCGCCGAGTGCCGCGCCGTGGATCTTGCCGCTGTTCTGCTTGCCGGGGGAGGGCCAGCCGATGATCGTCTTGAGGATGATGAGCGACGGCTTGTCGGTTTCGCCCTTCGCGCGCTCGATGGCCGCGTAGAGCTCTGCGACGTCCTCGACGTACTGGCCCGTCTTCTTCCAGTCCACGGTCTGGACCTGCCAGCCGTAGGCCTCGTAGCGTGCGGCGACGTCCTCGGTGAAGGCGACGTTGGTGTCGTCCTCGATGGAGATCTGGTTGGAGTCGTAGATCACGACGAGGTTGCCGAGCTGCTGGTGGCCGGCGAGTGAGGACGCCTCGCTCGTCACACCTTCCTGCAGGTCTCCGTCTCCGGCGATGACGTAGACGAAGTGGTCGAAGGGCGAGGTGCCGGCCGGTGCCTCGGGGTCGAACAGGCCGCGCTCGTACCGGGCGGCGTATGCGAAGCCGACGGAGGACGCGAGCCCCTGACCCAGGGGGCCGGTGGTGATCTCGACGCCCTTGGTGTGGCCGTACTCCGGGTGCCCCGGAGTCAGCGAGCCCCACGTGCGCAGCGACTCGAGGTCGTTCAGCTCGAGGCCGAATCCACCCAGGTACAGCTGGACGTACTGCGTGAGGGAGGAGTGCCCCACGGAGAGGATGAAGCGGTCGCGGCCGATCCAGTGGGGGTCGGCGGGGTCGTGGCGAAGCACCCGCTGGTAGAGCAGGTAGGCAGCGGGGGCGAGGCTCATGGCCGTGCCGGGATGACCGTTGCCCACCTTCTCCACTGCATCCGCCGCGAGGATGCGGGCCGTGTCCACGGCGCGTGCATCAATCTCATCCCAACGCAAATCGGCCACGGGACCGCCTTTCACAAAGAGGAGTGCGCCACAGAGGTCCGATGAGTCCGGCCCGGGAGGGCCACGACCACGGCAGGCGCGCGTGTGGTTTCAGCATAGACTGGTCTGGAGCTTGACGAGGGGCGACAACGCAGCAGATGGACATCATGACGACGAGCCAGGGCGAGCCCGCATCCGCCGTCCGTCCCTCGATGGGTCGGACGGTGCGTGCCTACATCACCCTGACCAAGCCGCGCGTGCTCGAGCTGCTGCTCGTCACGACCGTGCCGGTGATGATCCTGGCGCAGAACGGGTTGCCGAATCTCTGGCTGGTGCTGGCGACGGTCATCGGTGGATCGCTGAGCGCGGGTTCCGCCGCAGCGTTCAACATGTACCTCGATCGGGACATCGATGCGCATATGCAGCGCACGGTCAACCGGCCCCTCGTGACCGGTGAGGTCTCGCCGCGCGGAGCGCTCATCTTCGCGTGGACCCTGGCGGTCGTGTCGACGGTCTGGCTGCTTCTGACCACTAACTGGCTGGCAGCCGCGTTGTCGGCGGGCGCCATCTTCTTCTACGTGGTCGTCTACACGATCCTGCTCAAGCGTCGCACCGAGCAGAACATCGTGTGGGGAGGCATCGCGGGCTGCTTCCCGGTCGTCATCGGCTGGTCTGCTGTGACGGGCTCTCTGTCGTGGGCGCCGCTGATCCTCTTCGTCCTGATCTTCCTGTGGACCCCGCCGCACTACTGGCCGCTGTCGATGAAGTACAAGGACCAGTACGAGAACGTCGACGTGCCGATGCTCGGCGCCACCCGATCGGGCTCCCAGGTCGGACTGCAGGTGATCCTGTACGCCTGGGCCACCGTGGCCTGTTCGCTGCTGCTGATCCCGGTCGCGTCCATGGGCATGGTCTACTCGGTGTCGGCGCTCGTCTTCGGCGGCTGGTTCCTCTACGAATCGCACCGCCTCTACGCACGCGCGGTGCGCGGCACCGAACCGCGCCCGATGAGGGTCTTCCACGCGTCGATCACCTATCTGACCCTCCTCTTCGTCGCCATCGCGATCGATCCGCTGCTGCCGTTCTGATCGCTTCGCGACACGCGAAGACCCCTCGGCCCGCAAGACGGGGCCGAGGGGTCTTCGCTTCGCGTGAGCGTCGCCGGATCAGCGGGTGATGGGCTGCTCCGCGGATGCCTCCAGGCCGTTCTCCGGCGCCGACGCCGTGTCGGCGGGCGCCGCGGGCTCGTCGGACGCGGTGTCGGCCGCCACGGGCTCTGCCTCGTCCTGCCACGTGATGGTCTCCACGACGTCGACCTTCGGGGTGACGAGACTGCGTGCCGCACCGAGCGCGAGTGACGCGACGAGGCCGACGAGGCCCGCGCCGGCGATGACGGCGCCGAACAGGGCCCACGCCTGGCCGGCGTACACCTCGACGCCGGTCGCACTGCCGTCGGTGAGGGTGGAGGTCATGACCGAGATCTTGTCGATCGTGAGCCAGGCACCGAAGCCGACGGCGGCGGCGGAGCCTGCGATGAGCCCCCAGAACGGGATGCTGCGGGACAGGCGGGGACGGGTCGTCATGTGGATCACTCCTCGAACGCGCGGCAACGGTTGCCGCGACCTGGCCACCCTCTCGGGTGAATCCAGGTGTGCCCGATGATGCGTCTATGCGTCTGCTGAGGAGTCGTCGTACCCGACCGCTCTCTTCAGGTGGAGGACGACGACGGTGTAGACGGCCGCGGAGAGCGAGGCGAGCACCATATGGATCCCCACGAGAAGCTCGGGCAGGCCCTCTCGCGCCTGCCACACCCCGACGGTCACCTGCACGGCGATGGCGACGACGAGCACGAGCAGCCAGCGCCGCGGATCCAGGCGCAGGACCCACGCGCTGATCGTGAGCGCGAGCACGAGGGCGGCGAGCACATAGCCCGGCCAGGCGTGGACGTGCGCGAGGATCGTCGCGTCGAACCCGTCGCGGATCACGTTCGCGTCACCCGAGTGCGGTCCGGAGCCCGTGGTGAGCACGCCGAAGACGATCGTCACGGCCAGAACGAGTCCGGTCACGTGCGCCCCGATCTGGAACCACAGCGGAACGACGCGCTCCCGCGGGCCCTCGCTCGCATCGAGTCGCACCAGATACGCCGCAGCGACGCACACCAGCAGCAGCGAGCAGGTGTAGTGGAACCCCACGAGGAAGGGGTTCAGGTCCGTGAGCACTGCGAATCCGCCGACCACGGCCTGGGCCATGACGCCGGCCAGCACGATCCACGCGAGCGCCGACAGGTCGCGACGTCGAGGAAGTCGCCGCCCGGAATCGATCGCCGCGGCGATGACCGCCGCGAGGAGGGCGCCGGAGGCGAAACCGAAAGCCGGCAGGTTGAGGGCGGCCGCCAGCGCGTAGACCGGGATGGCGAGGAGGATGCCGCCGCCCGCGAACACGAGCGCGCGCATCACAGCGGGGCGGCCCGCGATGGCGTGCAGCGTCAGCAGGACGACGGCCACCGCGACGATCCCCACGACACCGGTCATCGTGCGGTTGCCGAACTCGATGACGCCATGGATGCCCTGCTCGGGCAGCGGGACGAGGGACTCCGGCGTGCACAGCGGCCACTCCGAGCATCCCAGGCCCGACCCGGTCAGCCGTACTGCGCCGCCGGTCCCGATGATGATGACCTCGGTCAGGAACGAGAGCCACGCGAGGACGCGCAGCGGTCGTCGCACCACGAGCCCGGAACCTCCCCGGACGCGATCGGATGCGGGCAGAGCAGTGCGAGCGGGCATGTGTCCTCCGGCCCGTTCCGGACCCCGGACGCGGCCCGGAAGTCAGGGGGAACCTGTAGAATCTTGGTTGTTGCGATGCCGCGCTTCGCGCAGGGTGCATCGACAACAGTTTAGGCGCCACGTGAGCGCCCATGATGAGGGCCCGAGAGCGGCGTTCGTCCCCGCAGACTCGACGGGGCGGCGGATGCCGGGGCGGATGACACCGTTGCGGTCCAATAAGGAGAGTGTGATGTCGGATGTGCTGATCGACCGCCCGGAACTCGAAGGTCTGGGGGTGTACGAGTTCGGATGGCACGACCCCGACGCAGCGGGTGCGAGCGCCAAGCGCGGCCTCACCGAAGCCGTCGTTCGTGATATCTCCGCGTTGAAGGCCGAGCCCGAATGGATGCTGAAGACCCGTCTGAAAGGGTTCCAGCTCTTCGGCCGCAAGCCGATGCCGACCTGGGGCGCGGACCTCAGCGACATCGACTTCGAGAACATCAAGTACTTCGTGCGGTCCACGGAGAAGCAGGCGCAGTCCTGGGAGGATCTCCCTGAGGACATCCGCAACACCTACGAGAAGCTTGGGATCCCCGAGGCGGAGCGCTCCCGGTTGGTGGCGGGCGTCGCGGCGCAGTACGAGTCCGAGGTCGTCTACCACCAGATCCAGGAGGATCTGGAGGCCCAGGGCGTCATCTTCATGGACACCGACACGGCGTTGAAGGAGCACCCGGAGTTCTTCGAGGAGTACTTCGGCACCGTCATCCCCGCGGGTGACAACAAGTTCGCCGCCCTCAACACGGCCGTGTGGTCGGGCGGATCGTTCGTCTACGTTCCCAAGGGCGTGCACGTGGAGATCCCGCTGCAGGCCTACTTCCGCATCAACACGGAGAACATGGGGCAGTTCGAGCGGACGCTGATCATCGCCGATGAGGGCTCGTACGTGCACTACATCGAGGGCTGCACGGCTCCCATCTACAAGAGCGACTCGCTGCATTCGGCCGTCGTCGAGATCATCGTGAAGAAGAACGCCCGTGTGCGCTACACGACGATCCAGAACTGGTCGAACAACGTCTACAACCTCGTGACCAAGCGTGCTGTCGCACACGAGGGCGCCACCATGGAATGGGTCGACGGCAACATCGGCTCGAAGGTCACGATGAAGTATCCCTCGATCTACCTCATGGGGGAGCACGCGAAGGGCGAGACCCTGTCGGTCGCCTTCGCCGGGCCCGGTCAGCACCAGGACGCCGGCGCCAAGATGATCCACATGGCGCCTTACACGCAGTCCTCGATCGTCTCGAAGTCGATCGCGCGCGGCGGCGGGCGGGCCGGATACCGGGGCGAGGTCCGAGTGGACGCGAACGCCCACCACTCCGCCAACACGGTGCGATGCGACGCGCTGCTGGTCGACACGATCTCGCGCTCGGACACGTACCCGGCCATCGACATCCGCGTCGACGACGTCCAGCTGGGGCACGAGGCGACGGTCTCGAAGGTCAGCGAGGAGCAGCTCTTCTATCTGATGAGCCGCGGGCTCGCGGAAGACGAGGCGATGGCCATGATCGTGCGCGGGTTCATCGAGCCCATCGCGCGCGAGCTGCCGATGGAGTACGCACTGGAGTTGAACAAGCTCATCGAGATGGGCATGGAAGGCAGCGTCGGATGAGCCCCCAGGCCGAAGCCCCCGTGGTCGAGACCGCGAAGGGGCACATCGACCCTGCCGCCGCGTTCGTGCCGGTGCAGACCCGCTCGGAGCGCCCGCGCGCGAACGAGGTGTCGTTCTTCGAGGCTCCGACCGGCCGTGAGGTGAACTGGAAGCACACGCCGATCGACCGCATCCGGAGTCTGCTCGAGGATGTCGCGGGTGACGCCGGTGCGGTGGCGGTCTCCGTGACCGGGCCGCTCGCTGCGGCTGGTCTGTCCGCCGACCAGGCGCCGCGCGGCGAGGTCTTCACGGCGGAGGACCTCAGCGCGGCGATCGCCTGGGAGCGTTCCGCAGAGGCGCTGTATCTCAGCATCCCCGCGGGCACGGAGCTGAGTGAGCCCGTCGTCGTGGACCTTCGCGGTGCCGGCGGCCGCGCACACGTGCATCTCGTCATCGAGGCACAGCCGAACGCGCGTGCGACGGTGCTGCTGCGCCATGCGGGTGTCGCCCAACTGGCCGAGAACGTCGAGATCGTCGTCCGTGACGGCGCCGCCCTCACCCTCGTGACGCTTCAGGAGTGGGACGACGAGGCGGTGCACGTCGCCGCGCATCAGGCGCGTGTCGATCGTGACGCGAGCCTGCGCCATGTCGTGGTCTCGTTCGGCGGCGGCGTCGTGCGCGTGAACCCGAACGTCGAGCTCGCCGGCACCGGTGCGCGCGGCGAACTGTACGGTCTCTCGTTCGCGGATGCCGGTCAGCACCTCGAGAGCCAGGTGTATCTGCACCACAAGGGTGCGCAGACCGTCGGCGATGTGCTCTACAAGGGCGCGCTGCAGGGCGATACCGCGCATTCCGTCTGGATCGGCGATGTGCTGATCGGACCGGATGCCGTCGGCACCGACTCCTACGAGGCCAATCGCAACCTGGTGCTCACCGATGGCGCCAGGGCCGATTCCATCCCGAACCTCGAGATCGAGACGGGCGACATCCGCGGAGCGGGGCACGCGAGCGCGACCGGTCGTTTCGACGACGAGCAGCTGTTCTACCTGCAGGCCCGCGGCATCGACGCGGAGCAGGCGCGGCGGCTGGTCGTGCTCGGCTTCCTCATGGAGATCGTGCAGAAGATCGGCATCGCGGAGCTCGAGGAACGCCTCGTCGGCTCGATCGAGGCCGAGCTCGCGGGGGAGCAGCGGTGAGCGCGACGCGCGTGTGCGCTCTGAGCGAGCTGCAGCAGGACGAAGCCCGTCGCGTCGAGATCGACGGCGTGCCGATGGCGGTCGTGCTGGACGGCAACGGCGAGGTGCACGCGATCGGCGACACCTGCACCCACGGCGACATCTCGCTCTCGGACGGATTCGTCGAGGGGGACACGCTGGAGTGCTGGGCGCACGGATCCGCGTTCTCGCTGCGCACCGGAAAGCCCCTGAACCTGCCGGCGTACGAGCCGGTGCCCGTATACGAAGTCACGATCGACGGAGACGATGTTCTGATCGATCCCGCCGTGACCAAGAACGTCGACTGACGAAGGAACTGACATGTCTGTGCTCGAGATCCGCGACCTCCACGTGACGGTCGAGACCGATGAGGGGACCACCCCCATCCTGAACGGCGTCACGCTGACGATCCGCACCGGTGAGACCCACGCCATCATGGGCCCGAACGGGTCGGGCAAGTCGACGCTCGCCTACACGATCGCCGGACACCCGAAGTACACCGTGACCGGCGGCTCGATCACCCTCGACGGCGAAGACGTCCTCGAGATGACCGTCGACGAGCGTGCACGCGCGGGTCTGTTCCTCGCGATGCAGTATCCCGTCGAGGTCCCGGGGATCACCGTGACCAACTTCCTGCGCACGGCCAAGACCGCGATCGACGGCGAGGCTCCGGCCATCCGCACGTGGACCAAGGACGTCAAGGCGGCCATGAGCAATCTGCGCATGGATGCGAAGTTCGCCCAGCGCAACGTCAACGAGGGCTTCTCGGGCGGAGAGAAGAAGCGCCACGAGATCCTCCAGCTCGAGCTGCTCAAGCCGAAGGTCGCGATTCTGGACGAGACCGACTCCGGCCTCGATGTCGACGCGCTGAAGATCGTCTCCGAGGGTGTGAACCGCGCCAAGGCCGAGACCGACCTCGGTGTACTCCTCATCACGCACTACACCCGCATCCTCAACTACATCCGCCCCGACTTCGTGCACGTGCTCGTCAACGGTCGCGTCGCCGAAGAGGGCGGCCCCGAGCTCGCCGAGCGCCTCGAGAACGAGGGATACGACCGGTTCCTCGAGCCGGGTGTGCAGACCGGCGCGTAGGATTCGACTATGACCGCGACGATCACCCCGGAGAAGTACGACGAGGTCACCGAGGCTCTCAAGGACGTCATGGACCCCGAACTGGGTGTCAACGTCGTCGACCTGGGTCTCATCTACGACCTCGCCTGGGATGACGAGAATGACGCTCTCGTCATCCACATGACGCTGACCTCTGCGGGGTGCCCGCTGACGGATGTGCTCGAGGAACAGACGGCGCAAGCATTGGATTCGGTCGTCGAGCGGTTCCGGATCAACTGGGTCTGGATGCCGCCGTGGGGGCCGGAGCGCATCACCGACGACGGCCGCGACATGATGCGGGCCCTCGGCTTCGCCATCTGACGGCCGTCGATAGGCTCCTCAGGTGACGATCGAGCCGCTTCGCGCGCTGCCCCTCGATGAGCTGCGTCATCGCCGGAGCGCGAAGTGGCGGTCGTACCCCGACGACGTGATCCCGTTGTTCGTCGCTGAGACGGATTACCCGTTGGCGCCCGCGATCAGCACGGCGCTGCACGAGGCAGTCTCGCGCGGAGACACCGGCTACACACCCGCTGATCCGGGGGTCACTGCGGCGTACACCGCCTTCGCCGCGCGGCGTCTCGGATGGGATCCGGATCCCTGGCGGATGCGGATCACGGGCGACGTCATCATGGGCGTCGTCGAGATCCTGCGCCGGGTCATCGGGCCCGGGGATCGGGTCGTGATCACCCCGCCCGTGTACCCGCCGTTCTTCGAGGCCGTGCCCGAAGCCGGCGGGGTCGTCCATTCCGTACCGCTACGAGACACGGGAGTGGGCTGGGAGCTCGACCTCGAGGGGATCGAGGCCGCTTTCCGCGAGGGCGCGCGCGCCATCCTCCTGTGCAACCCGCACAACCCCACCGGGACGATCCACGCGGCGGGCGTGCTGGCCTCGCTGGCCGCGCTCGCGGTGCGCTACGGAGCCGTTGTCGTCAGCGACGAGATCCATGCGCCCCTGCCGCGCGTCGGGAACGTCGTCACGCCATTCCTCTCCGTCTCGGATGCGGCCGCGCGATGCGGGTACGCCGTCGTCTCCGCGAGCAAGGCGTTCAATCTGGCGGGTCTGAAGTGCGCGATCATGGTGGCCGCGGACGACGGGACCCACGCCGTCCTCCGCTCCCTTCCGGACGAGGTCTCGTGGCGCACCGGACTCTTCGGCGCCGTCGCCACGGTGGCCGCCCTGTCGGTCGAGTCCGACGCCTGGTTGGATGCGCAGGCGCTCGCTATCGATGCGAACATCGACCTCCTGCGCGCCTTGCTCGAGACACACCTTCCGGATGCGGGCTTCCGTCCGCCCGCGGCCGGATACCTCGGGTGGGTGGATCTCTCTCGATACGGCTGGGGGGACGCGCCGGCGCGGCGGATCCTCCGCGAGGCACGCGTCGCGGTGCACTCCGGTCCTGCCTTCGGCGCGGGTGGAGCGGGGCACATCCGTCTGACTCTCGGCTGCGCACCGGAGTTGCTCATCTCGGCGATCGAGCGGATCGCTGCTCTTCGCTGATCCCGCTTGGGCTTCAGCGCAGGTAAGGATAGCCTTATCGGGTGACAGCCCTCGCGACTCGACCGTCCTATCGTCCGTACATCGCGCACGTCTCTCGTGTGCTTCGGCTGTCACCGCACTTCGTCCGTCTCACCTTCTCCTGCCCGGACTTCGAGCATTTCGGCACCGCTGGCCGGGATCAGCGGCTGAAGGTCCTGTTCCCGGGCACGGACGGCCGCATATGCGACGTCGGTCAGCGCGACGAGGAAGCGATCGCCAGGGGCGATTGGTACACGCGCTGGCGCGGATTGCCGCAGGCGGAGCGCACCCCCTTCCGCACGTACACCGTGCGACGCGTCGACCCCGAGAGCTGCGAGGTCGACATCGACTTCGTGCTCCACCATGACCCGGGTCCCGCGGGTGCGTGGGCGGAAGCTGCCGTCGCCGGCGACGAACTGGTGATCGTCGGTCCGGACCAGCGCAGTCCGGACTCTCATCTGGGCATCGACTGGCATCCGGGCAGTGCGAGAAGGCTCTTGCTCGCCGGTGACGAGACCGCCGCGCCGGCCATTGCCGGCATCCTCGAATCGCTGCCGGACGACACGGACGTCGACGCATTCATCGAGGTGCCGTCGCGACAGGACGACCTCCCGATCGCGACGCACGCGCGTGTGACGTGGCTCGCCCGCGAAGAACGGGGCCATGGTGAGGCGCTCATCGCGGCCGTCGCCTCCTGGACCCAGACCGCCGGCGACGTGCTCGCGCGTGCCGCGGCGCCCCGTCCGCAGGAACTTGAGGACGTGGATGTCGACCGTGAGCTCCTGTGGGACAGCCCGGGAGACTCGGAGGGCGAGTTCTACGCCTGGATCGCCGGTGAGTCGCAGACGGTGAAGACACTGCGACGGCTGCTCGTCCAGGGCAACGGCGTCGACCGCAAGCGCGTGGCCTTCATGGGCTACTGGCGCCGCGGCGTCTCGGAACGCACCGAGTAGACGGCGGGGGCTCAGGCAGGTGCGTCCGCGTCCGTGATCGTGTGATGACGACCGAGCGGGATGACCATGGGTCTGCCCGTCAGAGGGTCCGGCATGATCCTGCTCTCCAGGCCGAAGACCGTGCGCACCACATCCGCCGTCAGGACGTTCGCGGGCTCTCCCGCGGCGAGGATGCGGCCGTCGACCATCGCGACGAGATGATCGGCGTAGCGGGCCGCCAGGTTCAGGTCGTGCAGCACCATGACGATGGTCGTGCCACGGTCGCGGTTCAGATCGGTCAGTAGATCCAGGACGTCGATCTGATGGCTGATGTCGAGGAACGTCGTCGGCTCGTCGAGTAGGAGCAGGTCCGTCTGCTGCGCCAGTGCCATTGCGATCCAGACGCGCTGGCGCTGACCACCGCTGAGTTCGTCCACCGACCGGTCGGCGAGATGAGCGGTCCCGGTCGCCTCGAGCGCCCCCGCGATCGCAGCGTCGTCGGCGGCGCTCCACCGTGCCAGTGGGCCCTGGTGCGGATGCCGCCCCCGGCTGACGAGGTCGGCCACCGCGATGCCGTCTGGAGCGATGGGGGACTGCGGGAGCAGGCCCAGCACGCGCGCGACCTGGCGGGTGGGCAGTCGATGGATACTCTTCCCGTCGAGCAGCACGCTCCCCGCCTCGGGCGTCAACAGGCGTGCCATCGACTTCAGCAGCGTGGACTTGCCGCACGCGTTGGCCCCCACGATCGTCGTGATCCTGCCCGCGGGGACGGAGAGATCGAGCGCGTCGACGATCACTCTCTCTCCGTAGGCGAGCGTGAGCGTGTCGGCGACGAGGGTGTGTTCGGCGGTCATATCGAGGTTCCTCCTGCCCGACTGCTGCGGATGAGCAGGTAGACGAGATACGGCGCGCCCAGCACACCGGTCACGACGCCCACGGGCAGGCGTGTGCCGAGCGCGTACTGCGCGATGAAGTCGGACACCAGCACGAGGACGGCGCCCACGAGCCCCGCCGGCACGACGGGGGAGCCGACCGGCCCGAGGATCCTCACGGCGATGGGGCCGGCGAGGAAGGCCACGAACGAGATCGGACCGGCGGCCGCAGTCGCGAATGCCAGCAGGCAGACGGCGGCCACGATGAGCAGGAGGCGGCTGCGTTCGACACGTACCCCGAGAGCGGATGCGGCCTCGTCGCCGACCCGCAGCAGCTCGAGATCGCGCGACAGGAACAGCAGCGCGGGCACGACCAGGACCATGACCGCGGCGAGGGGGAGGACCTTCGCCCAGCTCGCGTCGTTGAGGTTTCCGGTGATCCAGCGCATGGCTGTCTGAAGGTCCCATTCAGCGGCGCGGGAGATGACGTAGGAGATCACGCTGTTGCAGATGGCCGCCACGCCGATGCCGATCAGGATCAGACGGGCTCCCGAGCCGCCGCGCTTGTACGCGAGCAGATAGATGAGCAGAGCTGCGGCCAGTGCGGCACCGGTCGCCAGGAACGAGACGGATGTCTCGCCGAGGCCCAGGACCACGATCCCCGTGACGGCGGCGGCACTCGCGCCCGAACTGATGCCGATGACGTCCGGACTTGCGAGCGGGTTGCGCAGCATCGTCTGGAAGACGACGCCGCCCATGCCGAAGCAGAGACCTGTCAGCAGCGCCGTCGTGGCGCGCGGCAGCCGCAGTTCGCCCACGGTGAAGGACGCGCCCGGCACGCGTTGCCCGGTCACCACGGCCCAGACCTCTGCGGGGGAGTAGAACGTCTGCCCCAGCATGAGGGAGAGGGCGTAGACGATGATCGCGATTGCGGCGAGGACGGACGTGACGACGATCCACCGTCGGCGCCGTCGTCGGCGCCCGGTGCGTACCAGAGAGAGTGTCTCGACGGCTCCGGCGGTGACGGTCACAGCGTCTTCACCTTCTGCCGCCGAACGATGGCGATGAAGAACGGCGCGCCGACGAGGGCGGTGATGATGCCGACCTCGATCTCCTCGGGGCGGGCGATGACGCGACCGATGACATCCGCGCCCGTGAGGAGCACTGCTCCTGCGACGGCGCTGAAGGGGAGGAGCCAGCGGTGGTCGACGCCGATGAGCAACCGGCAGATGTGCGGGACGACCAATCCGACGAAGCCGATGGGTCCGGCGACTGCCGTGGCGGCGCCGCAGAGCAGGACCGCGCCGAGCGTGGATGCCAGACGTGCCGTGCGCACGCGCTCACCGAGCCCCGCGGCGAGCTCGTCGCCCAGTGCCAGAGTGTTCAGTGCGGGGCTGCACGCCAGGCACACGACGAGACCGACGATCAGGAACGGTGCGACCTGGAGGATGGTCGTGATCGTCGCGCCTCCGACGCCGCCCACCTGCCAGAACCGGAACTGGCTCATCACGTCGACGCGAGGCAGGAGGATCGCACTCGTCAAGGATGAGAAGGCGACGGCCGTCACCGCGCCCGCGAGAGCGAGCTTGAGCGGCGTCGCGCCGCCCCGACCCAGTGCGCCGATCGCGTAGACGAACACGGCGGCGACGGCCGCTCCCACCAGTGCGGTCCAGATGTACGCGGTCGGCGTCGCGAGACCCAGGAATGCGATGCCGCAGACGACGGCGAGGGCGGCTCCGCCGTTGATCCCCAGGATCTGCGGGTCGGCGAGAGGATTGCGGGTCGCGCCCTGGAGGACCGCGCCCGCGACACCGAGCGCCGCGCCGACCATGACCGCGAGGACGGTGCGAGGAATGCGCTTGTTCACGGCGGCTGCCCCCGCCGTGTCGACCGCCCCGCCGAGCCCCGCCCAGATGTCATGCCATCCGACCGCGCGTGCGCCGAAGGTCACCGACAGGAAGGAGATCGCCAGCAACGCTGCGAGCAGAATCAGGATCCACAACGCCCGCCGCCGCCCCCAGCGTCGTCGCGACGACGACGTGGGGGCGGCAGCGGTGGAAGGGACGGCGGCACTCATCGCCGCCCGCGCCCGCGGACCATCGGCCGGATCATGATGCCTTGGCGGCGGCCTCTCCGACGAGCTTGATGTAGTCGTCGCCGTAGCTGGTGCCGATCGACAAAGGCGATGGCGTGATGGCGGAAGAGAGCGTCGAGTCGGAGGTGATCACCGCGACGGCGCCCTTGGCGACGGCGGGGATGCGAGACATGAGCGGGTCGGCCTGCCACTGGGCGAGCGTCTCGTCCGTGCCGTAGGTCACGATCACCTGGACGTCCTCGAAGCTCTCGATCTGTTCGGTGCTGGTGACGATCCAGAACTGGTCGGATGCGGCCGACTGCTCCTTGACGTAGGCGGAGGGAGCGAATCCGATCTCCTCGAGGTAGCCCACACGCGGGTCCGACCGGCTGTAGAAGCCGAGGTTGCTCAGGTCGGTGGGGTCGAAGTACGACAGAAGCGTGGTCTTCCCAGCGATCGCGGGGTACTCGGCGGCCGTGTCGGCGACGTGCTTCTCGAGCGACGAGACGAGCTCCTGCGCCTCATCCGCCAGGCCCAGCGCCGTCCCGTCGAGGATGGTCATGTCCTGCCACGAGGTTCCCCAGGCCATGTCCTGGTAGGTGACGACCGGCGCGATCTTGCTCAGGGTGTCGTACTGCTCCTGGGTCATCCCGGAGTACGCGGCGAGAATGACGTCGGGCGCGGCATCGGCGATGGCCTCGTAGTCGTACCCGTCCGTCTCGTCCATGAGCACGGGGGTCTCCGCGCCCAGCTCGTCGAGCTTGTCCTTCACCCAGGGCAGAAGCCCGTCGCCGTCCTCGTCGCCGTACGTCACCTTCGGCATCGCGACGGGAACGATCCCCAATGCCAGCGCGACATCCTGATTGCCCCAGTCGACCGTGACGACGCGCTGCGGCTTGGCATCGATGGTGGTGGTGCCGAAAGCGTTCTCGATCGAGAGTGGGAACGCGCCGCTCTGATCCGCGCCGTCATCGGTGGCAGCGGGGGCCGCTGCTCCCGAGCTGCAGGCAGTGAGGGCGGCGAGAGAGACGGCGGCGACCGCGACAGCGGTCCAGCGCTTGAGCTGCATGACGAAGGAGGCCTTTCTGGAGAGTGCTAGGCGAGGCTACCCTAACTCGACTCTCGTTCTCGACCCGAATCCATCCGCCCGTCCGCCCATCCGGTCGGAACCACCGTCGCGGTGCGCGCCGGTAGACTGAACGATGGCCTTCTGCGGCCTCCCTGCTTCCCTCCCGACAGAACGGACGTACGCCGTGCTCGCCGTGCATGACCTCGAGATCCGCGTCGGCGCGCGCGTTCTCATGTCCGAGGTCGCCTTCCGCGTCTCCCGAGGCGACAAGATCGGCCTGGTCGGACGCAACGGTGCGGGCAAGACGACGCTCACGAAGGTCCTCGCCGGCGACCTGCTGCCTTCGGCAGGCGAGGTGCAGCGCGGGGGAGAGCTCGGTTACCTGCCCCAGGACCCCCGTTCCGGCGACCCGGAGATGCTGGCACGTACGCGCATCCTGGACGCGCGCGGGCTGGGAACGCTCGCGCTCGGCATGCAGGAGGCATCGCTCGCGATGGCGGACGACGATCCCGATGTCGCTGCGAAGGCCATGCGTCGCTATGGCACCCTCACGGAGCGCTTCGAATCGCTCGGCGGCTACGCGGCAGAGGCGGAGGCGGCCTCGATCGCTCACAACCTGTCCCTGCCCGATCGCATCCTCGATCAGCCGTTGAAGACGCTCTCCGGCGGCCAACGCCGGCGCATCGAGCTGGCCCGCATCCTGTTCTCGGACGCGGACACGATGATCCTCGACGAGCCGACCAACCACCTCGACGCCGACAGCGTCGTCTGGCTCCGCGAGTTCCTGAAGAACTACAAGGGCGGGCTCATCGTCATCAGTCACGATGTCGAGCTGGTGGGCGAAACAGTCAACCGCGTGTTCTACCTCGACGCCAACCGCCAGGTCATCGACATCTACAACATGAACTGGAAGAACTACCAGCGTCAGCGGGTGGCCGACGAGGAACGCCGCAAGAAGGAGCGCGTCAACGTCGAGAAGAAGGCGACCGCCCTGCAACTGCAGGCGGCGCGATTCGGTGCCAAGGCGTCGAAGGCCGCGGCCGCGCACCAGATGGTCGCGCGCGCGGAGAAGATGCTCTCCGGTCTCGACGAGGTGCGTCAGGAGGATCGCGTCGCGAAGCTCCGCTTCCCGAAGCCCGCCCCTTGCGGAAAGACGCCGCTGATGGCGCGTGGTCTGTCGAAGTCGTACGGCTCGCTGGAGATCTTCGCCGATGTGGACCTGGCGATCGATCGCGGCTCGAAGGTCGTCGTGCTGGGCCTCAACGGCGCCGGGAAGACGACACTGCTCCGGATGCTCGCGGGAGTCGACGCTCCCGACACCGGAACCATCGAGCCCGGGCACGGCCTGAAGATCGGCTACTACGCCCAGGAGCACGAGAACCTCGACGTGTCGCGGTCGGTCCTGGAGAACATGATGTCGGCGGCGCCGGACATCACGGCGACGGAGGCCCGCAAGGTGCTGGGTTCGTTCCTGTTCACCGGTGACGACGTCCTCAAGCCTGCCGGGGTGCTCTCGGGCGGTGAGAAGACGCGACTGTCGCTGGCGACCCTGGTCGTCTCCAGCGCGAACATGCTGCTCCTCGACGAGCCGACGAACAACCTCGATCCGGCCTCGCGCGAGGAGATCCTCGGTGCGCTCGCGCACTACGAGGGCGCTGTGGTGCTCGTCTCGCATGACGCGGGAGCCGTGGAGGCGCTCAACCCGGAGCGCGTCCTCATCCTGCCCGACGGGGTCGAGGACATCTGGGGTCGCGACTACGTCGACCTGATCACGCTCGCCTGATCGCTCACGCGTCGGCGCGGTCGAGGATCGCGTCCTCCTGCTCGGCGTCTCTATCCACGCGCTTGCGGGGCCGAACGGCACGAGTCGCGGCCGGCTGATCGTCGTCCTTCTCGTCTTCGACGCGTTTGCGACGTTCGGTGCGAATGATGTAACCGATGAAGACGAATCCCATCACGGCGAACAGGATCCACTGGATCGCGTACGACAGATGGGGTCCAGGATCCTCCGACGGCGCCGCCAGCGCGTACGGCATGTCCGAGACCGGAGGGTCCTCGCTCACGAGCACCCCGTAGGCGGAGGTCAGGGTCGCCGAACCGGTGGTCTCCGCGACGAGCGGCAGGTTGATCGTCGGTACCTGCCCTGCCGGTGCCGTGCGTCCGGAGTTCGGGAGGGCCTCCGGGGCGCGAAGCCGCACGACGACGCTGACCGTTCCCGACGGCGGTGCGGGGATGAGGGCGGGTCCGTCGCCGCTCTCCGCCGGCGGGATCCATCCGCGGTCGACGATGAGCACGCGTCCATCGGATGCGCGCAGGGGTGTCAGGACCTCGAAGGCGCTCGTGCCGCCGTGCGGGCGATTGCGCACCACCACCTGCTGCTCCGGGACGTACTCGCCCGTGACGACCACGGGATGCCACTCCGATTCGGGATCGAGCTGATCGCCGGGCAGGAGCTCGTCCAGGGGGACCGCGGCCGCGTCGTAGTTCCGCTCCACGAGGGCCAACTGTGCGGCTCGTTCATCGTTGCGCGCGAACTGCCAGTTGGAGAGGAAGACGCAGGCGATCGCGAACGCGATGGCGACGCCGACGTAGGCGGCCCACCGCAGCGCCGTGTCACGACGCATGCTCACGATGTGCCCTGTTTCACGAAAGGCTCGACGGAGACCGGGAAGGAACGGGTCGCGAGGAAGTCCCGGAGATACGCCACATGCGCATCGCAGGCCAACCAGATCTTTCGCCGTTCGGCGTCATGTATTCGCGGATTGCGCCACAGCACGCGCCAGTGAGCGCCGTCGCGACATCCCGCGCGCGAACAGATGGCCGCGTCGCTCATGCGTCGTGCGGGTTCGGTGGTGTCTCAGAGATGGTGATCACCTGGCTGGGGGGAGTGGGAGACGGCTTCTCGCCTCGCTGCTCGAGAGCGGGCAGCGTGACCGTCTCGGCGGGCGCGGCGCGGGACTCCTGGCCCACGTTCGCGACGACGACGGCGATGTAGGGAAGGAACACCGCTCCCGCCGCGAACAGCCACGTGTACCAGCCGTAGGGGGTGACGAGGATCATCGCGACGAAGCAGGCCACCCGCACGCCCATCATGATGACGTACTTGAGCATGCGAGCGCTCGACTCCTCACGCGGCGCGTGGGGGAGCGAGGTCGCCGACTGTGGTGGGGAGGGCTGCTTCACGGTGCTTCCAGAGTACGCCGGAGGCACCGCTCGCGGGGTCGGTCAGGAAGAGTAGCTGTAGTCGTAGTAGGCGCCGTTCGAGAGGTTCACGACCCAGATGATCCAGAGGACGAAGAGCACCGTGATGATCGCGTAGAGCGCCAGGCCCGCGTAACCGGCGATCGTGCCGGCCAGCCCCAGCCCGCGACCGCCCTCTCCGCGATCGCGGATCTGCTTGAGCGAGATGTGCCCGGTGATGATGCCGACGATGGAACCGATGAACGGGATGAGAACGACCCCGACGATCGAGGAGACCAGCGACACCACGGCGAGGCTGTTCGTCTTGGGGCCCGCCGGATACGGCGTGTACACGGGCGGTGCGCCGTAGCCCGGTGCTCCCTGGTAGGACGGAGGGTACGCGGGGGCAGCGGGCGGAACGCTGTACGCCGGGTAGGCCGCAGGGGCCGCTGGCGTCGCGCTGTATCCCGGGTAGCCGGCGGGCGGCGCGGGAGACGGGGCCGGCGACGACGGTGCGGGGTAGGACGGCGGTGCGTACGCCGGCGCGGGGTAGTCGGGTGAGGCCGGGGCCGCCGCGGCGGGCTCCGCGGGCCGGGGCTGAGCGTCGGGGGTGGTGCCCTCTCCCGCTGATGTGGGTGCGGGGAGGTCGTTGTTCTGATCGCTCATCTGGATGCCTTTCCGTCTGT
This sequence comes from Microbacterium sp. SORGH_AS_0862, assembly GCF_030818795.1. Lineage (NCBI taxonomy): Bacteria > Bacillati > Actinomycetota > Actinomycetes > Micrococcales > Microbacteriaceae > Microbacterium > Microbacterium sp. SORGH_AS_0862. Next base: position 3,319,970 of record NZ_JAUTAY010000001.1, read on the forward strand.
GAGGGAAGCCTTCCAGTGACCGCCGGGCGGTGTCAAACGAGCCTGTCGATAGGCTGGGGGCTCTGCCCGATCTGACGAGGAGAACCATGTCGAGCGACCGTGTCGTGCTCATCACCGGAGGCAACCGCGGCATCGGCCGCGCGATCGCCGAACGCTTCGTGTCCGACGGATACCGCGTCGCGGTGACGGCCCGTTCGGGTGAAGGCCCGGAGGGCACGCTCACGGTGCGCGCCGACGTGACGGACGCCGCTGCGCTGGACGCCGCCTACACCGAGGTCGAAGAGAAGCTCGGTCCGGTGACCATCCTCGTCGCCAACGCGGGAATCACCCGAGACATGCTGCTTCTGCGCATGAGCGAGGACGATTTCGACGATGTCATCGACACGAACCTCGGCGGCACGTTCCGTGTGGTCAAGCGCGCCGCCAAGGGACTGGTCCGCGCACGATGGGGTCGCGTCATCCTCATCTCCAGTGTCGTCGGCCTCTACGGGTCGGCAGGCCAGATCAACTACGCGAGCTCGAAGAGCGCTCTCGTCGGCTTCGCCCGGTCGCTGACGCGCGAACTCGGGGCGCGCGGCGTCACGACGAATGTCGTCGCCCCGGGTTTCATCGAGACTGACATGACGGCGGAGCTGCCCGCCGAGACGCAGGCGGAGTACAAGAAGGCGATTCCCGCCGGTCGCTACGGAACCGCCGCGGAGGTCGCCGCGGTCGTGGCGTGGCTCGCCTCCGACGACGCCGCCTACATCTCCGGCGCGGTCATCCCGGTCGACGGCGGCCTGGGGATGGGGCACTGACCGTCAGCGCTCGACCGCTCTCACGATGAGCGCTCCCAGGCGCTGGGGCTGTGAGAACTGCGGCCAGTGGCCGGAGCCGATCGGCACCACCTCGCGGTCGACGATGGCCTGCCACTCGTCGCGATAGCTCGGCCACTGCGCCAGTTGCGCGTCGAGCTCCTCGGCGTCTGTGCTGCCGGAGAGGACCGTGACGGGGATGCCGTGTCGGCGCCGGTCGTGCAGGTGCAGCGGGTCGGTCGGAACGGATGCCGGGACCGGCACCGCCTCAGCTGCGACGCGCTCGCGCGTGGCGGCATCGAGGTCGGCGATGTCCGGCGCGTCGAACGTGCCCCAGCCGGGGAAGGGGACCACACCGTCGACGATCGGGAACTCGGAGATGCCGGCGCCGTCGGGGACGGGCACGGTGTCGACGAAGACCACACGCGCGACAGCCTCCGGGCGTGCGTCCGCGGCGCCCCAGGCGACGTTGCCCCCGCCGCTGTGCCCCACGAGCACGACGGGCTCTCCTGCCTCATCGATCCGGGTGACGACGGCTGCGACCCAGTCGGCCAGGTGCGCCTCTGCCGACGACGGAAGGGTGAGGGGAACGGCGTCGAAGCCGGCATCGTCGATCGTGGGCACCACGTCGCGCCATGATCCGGCATCCAGCCACAGGCCGGGAACGAGGATGAGCTGCATCCCCGGACTCTACGCCCGGCTCCGGACGCCGTCAGGGCAGGAGCGGGATGACTTCGCGCAGATCCACGGGACCGATGACGAGGTCTGCGGCGGCGCGCACCGCCGGTTTGGCGTTGAACGCGAGACCCAGAGCGGCGGCGCGCATCATCGACAGGTCGTTGGCACCGTCGCCGATGGCGATCGTGCGGCGCGGATCCACCTCGTATCGAGTCGCCCACTCGCGCAGCTGCGATGCCTTGACCTCGCCGTCGACGATCTCTCCCGACACGATGCCCGTGAGTACGCCGGCGTCGACCTCGAGGCGGTTTGCGCGCCAGAGGTCGACGCCGAGGGCCGGCGCGATCTCGTCGAGGATCTCGTGGAAGCCGCCGGAGACCACTCCGACGATGCCCTCGCGGGCATGCACGGTATCGATCAGCTCGCGCACACCCGGCGTCGGTTGGATGCGCGAACGCACGCGTGCGAAGGAGGCCGTGGGCACACCGCGCAGGCGGGCGACACGTGAGCGCAGACTCGTCGCGAAGTCGACGTCCCCCCGCATGGCGGCCTCCGTCGCCGCCGCGACCTCGGCACCTCGACCGGCCTCGTCCGCGATCAGCTCGATGACCTCGTTGCGGATGAGAGTGGAGTCGGCGTCGAGGACGACGAGGAGACGACGAGGGCGGTTCTCACGCATCCGTCCACGCTAGCGCCCGCGGCGCGGCGCGCTTGACAGGCTCCGCTGCTGTTACGGCTCGACGCGGACGTTCTTGCCGACGACGGTGATCCCCGAGTCCGTGACCGTGAATCCCCGTGCCAGGTCGCGTTCGCGATCCACGCCCACGGTCGCGCCGTCGGCAAGGACGACGTTCTTGTCGAGGATCGCGCGATGGATGCGCGCGCCTGCCCCCACGCGGACGCGGTCGAAGAGGACCGAGTCGGTGATGGTCGACCCGCCGCCGGCCAATGTCCAGGGGCCCACGACGCTGCGCTCCAGGTGCGTTCCCGACAGGACGGATCCCAGCGAGACGACGGAGTCGATGGCGTTTCCGATGCGCCCCACCGCATCCCGCACGAACTTCGCGGGCGGCGAGTTCACCAGCTGGGAGTGGATCGGCCACTGCGTGTTGTACAGGTTGAAGATCGGCAGCGTGGAGATCAGATCGAGGTGCGCGTCGTAGAACGAGTCGATCGTGCCGACATCGCGCCAGTACGCGCGGTCTCGGTCGGTGGAGCCGGGCACCTCGTTGCGGATGAAGTCGTAGACTCCGGCCTCGCCCCGGTCGACGAAGTACGGCACGATGTCGCCGCCCATGTCGTGATTCGACGTGGGGAGCTCGCCGTCGGCTTCGACGGCCTCGATGAGCGCGTCGGTGTTGAAGATGTAGTTGCCCATCGAGGCCAGCACCTCATGCGGGCTGTCGACGAGCCCTGCGGGATTCTGGGGCTTCTCGAGGAACTCGCGGATGCGGGTCGGGTCGTCCGGCTCGACGTCGATGACGCCGAACTGATTGGCCAGCCCGATCGGCTGGCGGATGCCGGCGACCGTCGCGCGTGCTCCGGACGAGATGTGCGCGTCCAGCATCTGCTGGAAGTCCATCCGGTACACGTGGTCGGCGCCGACCACGACGACGATGTCGGGCTGTTCGTCGTTGATGAGGTTCAGGCTCTGCAGGATCGCGTCGGCCGAGCCGGAGAACCACCGCTTGCCGAGGCGCTGCTGGGCCGGCACCGACGTCACGTAGGAGTCGAGCAGTGCCGACATGCGCCAGGTCTGGGAGACGTGGCGATCGAGGCTGTGCGACTTGTACTGCGTGAGCACGACGATCTGTCGCAGTCCCGAGTTGATGAGATTCGAGATGGCGAAGTCGATGAGTCGGTACTGTCCGCCGAACGGCACCGCCGGCTTAGCCCGGTCGGCCGTCAACGGCATGAGTCGCTTACCTTCGCCACCCGCGAGGATGATTCCGAAGACCTTGGGTGCCGGCATGGCACCAGACTATGCCGCACGCACCCCCTGTACTAGCGTCCATGACATGCGCGTCGACATCGTTTCCAAGGAATATCCGCCCGAGATCTACGGCGGGGCCGGAGTCCATGTCGCCGAGCTCGTCCGCGCCCTTCGGGAGCGCATCGAGGTGCAGGTGCGCGCCTTCGGAGAACCGCGCGAAGAGGCGGACACGACGTCGTATGCCACACCGGCGGAACTTGCGCACGCGAACCCCGCGGTGAAGACGCTGGGAACCGATCTGGAGATCGTCGGCGACGTCGCCGGCGCCGACATCGTGCACAGCCACACCTGGTACGCGAACTTCGCGAGTCACCTCGCGTCGCTGCTGCACGGGATCCCGCACGTCGTCACTGCGCACTCGCTCGAGCCGCTGCGGCCGTGGAAGGCCGAACAGCTCGGGGGCGGTTACGCGGTGTCGAGTTGGGTCGAACGCACGGCCTACGAGTCCGCAGCGGCGATCGTCGCGGTCAGCGAGGGGATGCGGGCCGACATCCTGCGCGCGTACCCGCAGGTGGACCCCGAGCGTGTGCGCGTCATCTACAACGGCATCGACGCCGAAGCCTGGCAGCCGACCCGCGACGAGGATCTCCTCCGCACTCTCGGCATCGATCCGACGAGGCCGTCCGTGGTCTTCGTCGGGCGCATCACGCGGCAGAAGGGCCTGCCCTACCTGCTCCGCGCGGCAAGGCTGCTGTCCGCGGATGTGCAGCTGGTGCTCTGTGCGGGAGCCCCCGACACGCCCGAGATCATGGCGGAGGTCGAAGCTCTGGTGCGCGAGCTGCAGGAGACGCGTGACGGCGTCATCTGGATCGATCGGCACCTTCCCCGCGCCGAGCTGTCCGCCATCCTGACGGCCGCGACCACCTTCGTCTGTCCGTCGATCTACGAGCCGCTCGGCATCGTGAACCTGGAAGCGATGGCATGCGGTGCGGCCGTCGTCGGAACCGCCACCGGTGGCATCCCCGAGGTCGTGGTCGACGGTGAGACGGGGCGCCTCGTGCCGATCGAGCAGGTCCAGGACGGGACGGGGACGCCGCTCGATCCCGACCGCTTCGTCGAAGATCTCGCCCGAGTGCTCACCGAGGTCGTCTCCGACCCCGAGCAGGCCGCGCGTTATGGCGCCGCCGGCCGCCGCCGCGCGGTCGAGGAGTTCAGCTGGAAGCGCATCGCCGCCCAGACCGAGCAGCTCTATCGCGAGGTGCTCCAGGCGCGCTGATCCGGCTCGGCGTGAAGCGTCGTCCCGGTAGGCTGGACGGCATGCCGCAGGTGCTGGATTTCTCCGACGTCGTCGTCCGCCGCAACGCCAGGGACATCGTCTCCCATCTGGACTGGCAGGTGGACGGCGACCAGCGCTGGGTGGTCCTCGGTGCGAACGGTGCGGGCAAGACGACCATCCTGCAGCTCGCCGCGACCCTCGATCACCCGACCTCGGGCGCGGTGACCATCCTGGGGGAGCGTCTCGGCCGCACCGATGTGTTCGAGCTGCGTCCCCGCATCGGATTCGCCTCCAGCGCGATGGCCAAGCGCATCCCCGCCGAAGAGACGGTCCTGAACGTCGTGCTGACCGCGGCGTTCTCCGTGCTCGGACGCTGGAACGAGCAGTACGACCGCATCGACGAGCGCCGGGCGCTGCGTGTGCTGGCGGAGTGGAAGCTCGACCACCTCGCCGATCGTACGTTCGGCACGCTCTCCGACGGGGAGCAGAAGCGCGTCCAGATCGCCCGTGCCGTCATGACCGACCCCGAGCTGCTGCTCCTGGATGAGCCGACCGCGAGCCTGGACCTGGGTGCTCGCGAGGAGCTCCTTGAGCTGCTGAGCGGCTACGCACAGGCGCCCACGACGCCGGCGATGGTGATGGTGACACACCACGTCGAGGAGATTCCGGTCGGATTCACCCACGTGCTGCTGCTGCGCGCGGGCGCCGTCGTGGCATCGGGGCCGATCGCCGAGACGCTCACCGCGCAGACCCTCTCCGAGACGTTCGGGATGTCGATCGTGGTCACCGAAGCCGACGGCCGCTACGCCGCACGCGCGGCGCACTGAGCGCCGGATGCGGCGAAGCGCCGCTCCTCCTGTTAGACTCGTCTTTTGGTGCTTCCGGCACCGCAGACTTTCCTCCGAAGCACTCCCGCAAGGAACACCCATGAAGACTGACATCCACCCCGACTACCGCGACGTCGTTTTCCGCGACCTCGGCTCGGGCGAGACCTTCCTCACCCGCTCGACGGTCTCGAGCGACAAGACGATCGAGCTCGACGGCGTCGAGTACCCCGTCGTCGACGTCGAGATCTCGTCCGCCTCGCACCCGTTCTACACGGGCAAGCAGCGCATCATGGACTCGGCCGGCCGCGTCGAGAAGTTCAACCAGCGCTTCAAGAACTTCGGCGCCAAGTAAGACGCCATCACGAACGAAGGGCCCCGCGAGAACGCGGGGCCCTTCGTTCGTGTCACCGGATCGGCCAGCGCCCGTCGACGGGGTCTAGAGGGTCGATGCGGCCGATGCGGACGAAGTACTCGGTCAGGCTCTCCGCCTGAGACCTCGCCCACGCGATCTGGTTGGTGTGCAGCTCCGTCACGGCCGCCGGCAGCAGATCGCCGAAGCGTTCGCAGAGGGCGAGCGCCACCCGTCCGGCGGCGACCGCATCCGCTGCGGCCTCGTGCGCACCGTCGAGGACGACGCGGTAGTGCTCGGCCACGACGCTCAACGTGCGCTTGCCGCGACGGTAGGTGTCGAACGCCTTGTCGAGGACGAGTGGATCGATCACGGGCGAAGGGTTCTCGATCTGCGACACCCCGTGACGCGCGGCCTCGTGCCGGAGAAGTGAGAAGTCGTACGGCGCGTTGTACGCGACGACGGGTGTACCCGCCGCGAAGAGATCCGCAAGGGCGCCGGTGACCTCGGCGACGACCTCGCGCGCGGGGCGCCCGTGCGCGCGGGCATGCGCCGTGGAGATGCCGTGCACCGCCTCCGCGCCCTGCGGGATCGCGATGCCCGGATCCGCGAGCCACGAGCGGGCCTCGACCACGGTGCCGGTCTCGTCCAGCACACCGACGTGCGCGGTGACGATGCGGTCGCGGGTCACGTCGATGCCGGTGGTCTCGAGGTCGAAGACGCCGATACGGCGAGCCCACTCCGGAGGGCGGCCGGGCAGGAACATCTCGAGGTCGAAGAGCGCTTCGGGGGCGCCGGCAGCGACGGGATCCTCGGGCATGCGATCACGCTACGCGAGACCACCCCCACGCCCGGAAGACCACGCCGCACGCGACGTAGACTCGAACGGTGACAGCGCCGCATCCCTACGCCGACAAGCTCACGCCCATTCCGGTCCATCGGCGAAGCATCGAGGTGCTGGGCGGCGAGACCGTCTACTGGGTGTACGGCGAGGAAGACGCCCACACGACGCTCCTGCTCGTCCACGGCTTCCGCGGTGACCACCACGGACTCGAGCCGGTCATCGCGAACCTTCCGGGATTCCGCGTCATCGCCCCCGATCTCCCGGGCTTCGGCGACACCGCTCCGATCCCGAACCGAGTCCATGATCTGGACCTGTACGCGCAATGGCTGCACGGCTTCGCGGCGGCGGTGGCGCCGGGAGCACCGGTCCTCGGTCACTCGTTCGGGTCGATCGTCGCCTCGGCGGCCGTGGCGGAAGGGCTCCCGACGGAACGTCTCGTCCTCGTCAATCCGATCGGGGCACCGGCGCTGGAAGGGCCACGCGGGTTCCTCACTCGTCTCGCGGTCTTCTACTACCGCGCGGCGGCGCGCCTGCCCGCGCCCGTCGGCGATGCGCTGCTGCGCAACCGTGCGATCGTGCGGGGGATGAGCGTCGCCATGGTCAAGACGCGTCAGCCGCTGCTGCGACGGTTCGTGCACGATCAGCACGATCGCTACTTCTCGCGGTTCGCGGACCGCGACGTCCTTCTGCAGGCGTTCGTCGCGTCCGTCTCGCACGACGTTCGGGAGTTCGCGCCGCGCATCTCGCAGCCCACGCTGCTCATTGCGGCGCAACTGGACGACATCACTCCGATCGAGGCGGAGCGCACCCTGCGACGGCTGTTCCGCGACGCGGAGCTCGTCGAGATCCCCGGTGTCGGGCACCTGATCCACTACGAGACGCCCGAGCCGGCGGCGGCCGCGATCAGTCGGTTTCTTGCGCCTTCCGCTGACGGTACGCGTTGACGTTCATCCGGTTGCCGCAGTTGCCCGTGTCGCAGTAGCGCTTGGAGCCGTTGCGGGAGAAATCGACGTAGACTGCGCCGCAGTCATCGGCCGAGCAGACGCGGATCCGTTCGTACGCATTCGCGCGGATGACGTCCACGAACGCCATCGCGGCCTCGATGAGGATGCGATCGGCCAGTGGTCCGTCGTCGGGCGTGGCGTGGATGTGCCAGTCGTAGGCGTCGTGGCGGACCAGGCGAGGCACGGCGTTGCTGTCGTGGAGCATCGCGTTGACGACGGGCACCGCGGAGTCGCGATCGAGCGCCCAGAGCTCCCGCAGGCGTGGCCGGATGCGGCGGATCGCATCGAGTTCGTCGGTGTCGAGACGGATCGATCCTGAGTAGGGGTGAACCCGCAAGTACGCGGCGAGATCGTCGAGGTCGACGAGGCCGTCCGCGTCCGGCGAGGCCGTTCCCGGCAGCGTGTTGACCATGTCCGCGGTCATGATGAGCGACGAACGCGTGTCAGGGGTGAAAATCAAGTTGACTCCTGACTCGAAGGGGGATAGCGTCACCAGCGTCGTCCCAGTTTACCCCTGACAGTCGGAGATGCCGATGGTCGCCCAGACCTCCTCCCTCGCACTGACCGAGCCGCTTCCCGTTCCGGGTCGCCGCGCCGCCGGGCTCGCCGTGGGACTCGCGTCCGCGCTGGCCTTCTCCTCCAGCGGCCCGGTCGTGAAGCCGCTGATCGAGGCGGGGTGGACTCTGGGAGCCGCCCTCTTGGTGAGGATGTCGCTCGCGGCGCTCATCTTGTCGCCGGCTCTGGTCCGCGCGGTGCGGCGCCGGCCGGGGCTCCTGAGCCGGCAGTGGCCGCTCATCGTCGGATTCGGTCTGACGGGTGTCGCGGGCTGCCAGATCTTCTACTTCGCCGCGATGCAGCGGATGCCGTGTGGCTGTCGCACTGCTCGTTCAGTACCTCGCCCCGGTACTGCTGGTCCTGCTCGCGTGGGTGCGCACACGTCGCGCTCCGTCCCGACTGGTGCTCATGGGCTCAGCGGTCGCGATCGTCGGTCTCGTGCTGGTCGTGGACGTCGCGGGCGCGCGCTTCGACCTGCTCGGCACGATCTTCGCGCTCGGCGCCGCGGTCTGCGTCGGCGCGTACTTCCTGCTGTCCGAGCGCACCGGTGAGGAGCTGCCGGCTCTGGCTCTCGCAGCCGGGGGACTGATCGTCGGTGCCGCCCTCATGGGTGTCCTCTGCGCCACCGGCCTGCTGGCGTTCTCGGCCCCCGATGTGTCCGTCGCGTTGGCGGGGCTCGAGCTCCCGGCGTGGGTGGCCATCGGCTGGGTCGGTGCGGTGGCAACGACACTCGGCTACGCCCTCGGGGTGGTCGCCGTACCGATGCTCGGCTCGCGGGTGGCATCCTTCGTGGGCTTGTCCGAGGTTCTCTTCGCGCTGTTGTTCGCGTGGCTGCTTCTGGGTGAGGCCCCGGGGCCGATTCAGATCGTTGGCGGTGCGGTCCTGATCGTCGGCGTCGTGCTGGTGCGGATGGATGCCTCTGCGGCATCCGTGAAAGCGGCAGTATCTAGCGCTGCGGTTGCGCCAACGCCATGAGAGGCGTCACGCGATAGGGGATCACCTCGTCCATGACGAGCGAGGTCTCCGTGCGCTCCACCCCGCTGATCGCGAGGATGCGGGCATCCGTGTCGAACAGATGCTGCGCGTCGCGGCAGGCGACACGGACGAGCAGATCGACCGAGCCGGCGAGGCCGTGCGCCTGCAGAACCTCGGGCACCTCCGCCAGCTGCTCCCGGATACGCGGGAGCTCGTGCTGGCGCACCGTCACGCTCACGTACGCCTCGATGGGGAACCCGAGGGCTTTCGTCGAGAGGGAGCGCTGGTAGCTGAGGAACGCACCCGTGCGGTCCAGGCGGGCGAGTCGTGCCTGGATCGTGTTGCGGGACAGCTGGAGGCGCTCCGCGAGAGCGACGACCGTCGCGCGATGGTCGTCAGCGAGGGCACGGAGCAGCTCGATGTCGATACGGTCCAAGGCGGGCATGATGCGCAACGCTAGCAGCAGTGGGAAGCTCCGTTTGCGCATGTTGCGCGGCGGGCGTCACGACGCGGTGGGACTCGGGGAAGCGCCCTGCGTCGTGAACAGCCCCAGTCCGTGCGCCTTCAGGATGTTGTACGCGTCGGCGTAGGTCTCCGGCTCGGGGGCGCCGGTCGGACCGTAACGTTCGAGGAGGAGGCCGAGCAGCCCCTTCGCGGGCGACGTCAGCGGCTTGTCCGAGCTGCGGATCTCCTCCAGCTCGTCCTCCTCCAGCAGAGGCGGCACATAGGCGGGGCTGACCGTGGGCCAGGTGGACGGGTCGCGCGGCTCGGTCAGATTCGTCGCACCGAACAGGGCGGGAGCGCCGCGGTCGCGATCGGTCAGCGGCTCGAGACCGTGCAGCTGGCACAGTGTGGCGATGACGGCCGCGTGATGGATCTCCTCATTGATGACCGTCCCTGCTCTGGTGTACGCGGATACGGCGATCGCGGGCACCCGCAGTCCGAGCCGATCGAATCGGAAGCCCATCTCGCCCTCGGCGGCCTCGGGGTCCGGAGGAGTGGCCTTGGGCGGGACGACGTGGTCGTAGGTGCCGCCGTGCTCGTCGAATGTGATGAGCAGCAGGGTGTTCAGCGCGTTGGAGCCGTCGCTGCTGTCGGACGTTCGGATCGCATCGTAGACGCTCGCCACGAGTGCTTCGCCGGCGCGGACGTCCGACACCGCGGAGTCGAACACGGGGGATCCGTCGACCTCGCTTCCGCGCACGACTCCGAACGGTGGGTGGAAGTCGTTGTGGTTGTAGACCATACGCGGCTCGATGAACGCGTAGTCGGGGAGCGTTCCGGCCTTCGCATCCGCGAAGAACCGGTCCATGTACGCGAAATGGTCGGTACGCCAGTACTTCTCGAGCACGGGCGCGTGCATGACACCCGTGAGGGAGACGAGCTGCTGTTCGTCGAAGTAGATGCGCCAGCTGCGACCCGCCTCTTCCAGGCGGTTGAAGATCGTCGGCGCCGGAGCCGCATCCAGCCACTTGCTGTAGCCGCCGCCACCGCGATTGGTGACGAAGCCGTGTGACGTCGACGCGTGGAAGAAGGAACGGTTGCAGTACGTCTGGCTGGGCACGGCGCAGTGCCAATGGTCGTACACCGCGAACCCTTGAGCGAGCGTGGACAGCACCGGCAGCATCGCGGGCGAGAATCCGCCCATGATGACGTCCGTGTCGGTCGGGGACGGCTCCCTGCCCTTGCTCGTGCGTCGGTAGTTCGCCACGTAGTCGCGCACGAAGCCCTGCATCGTCGGAGTGCTGTCCGCGGACGGGGCGTTCCACGGAGCGCGAAGCGGCCGGTGCCAGGAGGTCTCGTTGGATGCGGGGTCGACCGTGCCGAAGATCTGGGTGTTCACGTGGGGATACGTCTCGCCCGGATCCGGATCGGGCGAGCACATGATGTCATCGGTGCTGCCCGTGTATACGTGCGCAGGCACCGTCCGCCCGTCGGGTGCAGGGTTCGAATAGTCGCCGAACGCGAGACCGTCGAACCGTGCACCGGTGGACAGCGTCTCGGGTGTGTAGAGGTGGCCGAGAAGGTTGTCGAACGACCGGTTCTCGCCCATGAGGACCACGACGTGGGCGAACGCGGGCTCGTTCGCGGCGCGTGACGGACGCGTCGAGGCCTGCACAGTCGCCGCCCCCGCTCCGGCGGCTCCTCCCAGTGCCAGTCCGCCGAGGGCGAGACCGCCCACCCGGAGGAAGTCACGCCGGGAGGCTGCTCCGGCATCCGGGTGCGGATCGTTCCTCGGTCGACGGCTCATCGTGGAGACAGGCTACGGCATCGCACTCGAGGCATCGCCGCGGCTCAGACGGACGAGTAGGAGAGGAGTCGCAGCACGCCCTTCTCCCAGGAGAACTCCTGCGCCGATCCGTTGCCGAGCCGATCGCCGTCGGCGGGAAGCTGTTCGTCGGTCGCGAAGGCGAGCACCTCGCGGATCAGGGCGCCGTGCGCGACGGCTACCACGACGGGAGGCTCGCCCTCCGCCGATGCGTCGTCGACGACTTTGGACACGGCATGCAGCGCGCGCTCCCGCAGCTGCTCGCGTGTCTCCGCGCCCGGCACCCGCGCATCCGGCCCGCGTCCCCAGCGCTCGGCGAGCTCATCGATGGACACGCCCTCGGCTTCGCCGTACGAGCGTTCTCTCAGCTCCGGATAACGGCCGGTCACGGGCCGCCCCAGGATCGCGCCGATGATGTCCGCCGTCTCGGCGGCGCGCTGCAGGTCGCTCGAGACGAGAACGAGCGGCGTGTCCGTTTCGAGGCGGTCCCGCAGGGCGAGGCCCGCCTCCCGCGCCTGGGCGCGGCCGGTGTCGTTGAGGGGGATGTCTGTCGCGCCCTGGATGCGGCGTGCGCGGTTCCAGTCGGTTTCGCCGTGGCGGATGAGGATGAGGTGGGTCACAGGCCTGTCGGAGTGTCGAAGCGGAGTCAGCGTCGGCGGGGAAGAGCCTCGGCCAGGGCGGTGAGCACCTCACTCGTCCCGGCGTCGATCTTGACCGTCGCCCGGGCATCGGCCCGGGTCTGTCCGCGGTTGACGATGACCACCGGAAGCCTACGTCGCCGGGCACGCTCGACCAATCTGATGCCCGAGTTCACGACGAGCGAGGAGCCCGCCACCAGAAGCGCATCGGCCGTGCGCACCAGCTGTTCGGCTTCACGGAACCGCTCTGCGGGGATGAACTCGCCAAAGAAGACGACGTCCGGTTTGAGCACGCCCCCGCACACGCTGCATTCGGGGATGCGGAAACCCTCCACCTCTGCCCCCGCGACGTCGCCGTCGGGACCGAGCGGGAGCTCCTCCGTCTCACTGAGCCAGGGGTTGTCCGCCTCCACCCGGGCGGCGAGATCCCGTCGGTCGAACACCTGCCCGCACTGGAGGCAGCCCACGCGGCGCATCGTGCCGTGCAGCTCGACCACGCGACGAGACCCGGCACGCACGTGCAGTCCGTCGACGTTCTGGGTGATCACACCGCTCGTGATGTCCGCAGCCTCGAGCTGCGCGAGCGCTCGGTGGCCCTCGTTGGGCTGGGCCGCGGCGAAGCGCCGCCATCCCAGATGACTACCCACCCAGTACCGCCGTCTGGCGCTCTCTTCGGCGAGGAACTGTTCGACACTCATCGGCTTGCGCACCGGAGCGCCCTGTCCGCGGTAGTCCGGGATGCCGGAGTCGGTCGATACCCCGGCGCCGGTGAGGACGGCGACCCGGCGGCCGGCGAGCGCATCGATCGCACGCGCCAGCTCGGCGAGGGCGGTCGGATCGGGTTCCGTCACGAGTGGCACAGTACCTCCTGCTGCCGAGCCTACGCCTGCCGGTTTGCGGGCATGTTTCGTCGCAGGCGTCCGGGGCTGATTAGCTGGCGGAGGAGGACGTATGCACCTGGAAGAGATCACCGACCCCGACGACCCGCGCCTGCACGACTACCGGAACCTCACCGACGTCGCACTGCGGCGGGTGTCGGAACCGGAGGAGGGGCTGTACATCGCGGAATCCGCGAAGGTGATCGCGCGTGCGCTCGCGGCGGGTCATCGGCCCCGGTCCGTGCTCGTGCAGCAGAAGTGGGTCGAGGAGGTGTCGGCGCTCCTGGCGCACTCGGAGACGCCGGTGTACGTGGTCCCAGCCGAGGTCGCCGAGTCGGTGACGGGCTACAGCGTGCACCGCGGCGCGCTCGCGGCGATGCACCGACCGAAGCTGCCGGAGGTGGCCGACCTCCTGCGGGACGCCCGCACGGTGCTCGTCCTCGAGGACATCGTCGACCACACGAACGTCGGCGCTGCACTGCGCGCGGCTGCGGGGATGGGTGCGGATGCGGTGCTCGTGACCGAGCGATGCGCCGACCCGCTCTACCGGCGCAGTGTGCGCGTCAGCATGGGGACCGTCTTCCAGGTGCCGTGGACCCGCCTTCCCGCGTGGCCCGAAGCCCGCAACCTCTTCGACGAGGCGGGCTTCCACCTGGCGGCTCTCGCGCTCGCGGACGACGCCGTCGCGCTCGAGTCGTTCGCGGCCTCGAGACCCGATCGGGTGGCGCTGCTGCTCGGCGCGGAGGGCGATGGCCTGAGTCGCGGCGCGCTACGCGCCGCCGACACGGTCGTGACGATCCCGATGTCGGGCGGCGTCGACTCGCTGAATGTGGCCTCGGCGGGCGCCGTGGCGCTCTGGGCGCTCGCTCATCCGCCCGCGGCGGGGTCCTGATCGTCGATGCGCGCCACGCGCGACGGCTCCGGGCGCTTCGCGGTCACATGGTCGCCCGACGACTGGTGCCGTAGGCGCCGGAGCACCCACGGGACGAGGTAGGTCCGTGCCCAGACGAGATCGTCGGCGCGGGCCGCACGCCAGTTCCGCACCGCGATCGGCGCAGGCTGCATGGGGGTCAGGTCGTTGGGGACGTTGAGGGCGCGCAGCACCATCCGTGCGACCTCGTGATGCCCGAGGGTGTTCAGGTGCAGGCGGTCGTCCGCGAAGAAGCGAGTGTCCTGGATCTCCTTGAGACCCCACTGGTCCGCGACGATGCAGTCGTACCGGTCGGCGATCGCGCGCAGGTTCTCGTTGTAGATCGCGACCTTCCCACGGAAGCCTCGGAACACCGGGGAGAAGTTCGTGTCGATGCCCGTGAACACGACGACGGTGGCGCCGGTCGATGAGAGCCGGATGACCGCATCCTCGAACTGCTGCGAGATCTCGTCCGGATCGGTGCCGGGGCGGATGACGTCGTTGCCGCCTGCGCAGAAGCTGATCAGGTCGGGGGAGAGGGCGAGGGCCGGTTCGATCTGCTCGGCGACGATCTGGCCGATCAGGCGGCCGCGCACCGCGAGATTCGCGTACGCGAAGTCGTCGACGCCGGCGCCCAGCACCTCGGCGACGCGGTCCGCCCACCCCCGGTTGCCGCCCGGTGAGTCGGGCGACGGATCGCCGAGTCCCTCGGTGAAGGAGTCGCCGATGGCGACGAAACGCCGCCACGGATGCCCCTGATCGTTGGCAACGTAGGGCGTGCGGTGGGGCAGAGCCGATTCGGTCGTCATCGTTCCTCCTGACCTCTCAGGGTAGCCCCGCGCCCTGAGCGCCGCCCGGGTTCGGGCGTCCGCGATCTCGCCTATCGTGGATTCTCGCGTTCGAGAACGGAGGTGCGATGGACGACGAGCGGGAGACGACCATCGACGCCGACCGGATCGATGAGCACGGAGCCGAACACATCGGCAGTTTCGCCGCCGAGCACCTCTCTCCGACGTATCCGCAGCGAGCGCCGTGGGGAACCGCACAGCGGCTGCGCGCCTGGCAGGCGGAGGCCCTCGACCATTACTTCTCGACGGACGGTCCCGACGGCGTCGGCAAGGGTCCGCGCGACTTCCTGGCCGCGGCCACCCCCGGCGCCGGAAAGACGACCTTCGCGCTGCGCCTCGCGAGCGAGCTGCTGCGTCGTGGCGTCGTCGACCGCATCATCGTGGTCGCACCGACGGAGCACCTCAAGACCCAGTGGGCGGATGCGGCGGCGCGGGTGGGCATCCGCCTCGACCCCCATTTCAGCAACCGCCACACCGTTCCGGCTCGGCAGTACCACGGGGTCGCGGTGACGTACGCGCAGGTGGCGGTCAAGGCGTCCGTCCACCAGTACCTGACCATCGAGAAGCGCAGTCTCGTCATCCTCGACGAGGTGCACCACGGCGGCGACGCGCTCAGCTGGGGCGATGCGCTGCGCGAGGCGTACGGTCGCGCGACCCGTCGGCTCCTGCTGTCCGGCACGCCCTTCCGCTCCGATACCGCCCCCATCCCGTTCGTCGAATATCACCCCGACGCCAAGGGCAACCGCATCTCGCGGACCGACTACGCGTACGGCTACCGTCGCGCGTTGGAGGACGGGCGTCGTGCGGCCCGTGCTGTTCATGGTCTATGCCGGGCACATGCGCTGGCGCACCAAGACGGGCGACGAGATGGAGGCGCAGCTCGGCCAGGACAACACGAAGGACATCACGTCTCAGGCGTGGCGCACGGCGCTCGCCCCGGAGGGGGAGTGGATCTCCGCCGTCCTGCGCTCGGCCGATCGGCGCCTCTCCGAGGTGCGGGAGCAGGTCCCCGACGCGGGTGGCCTCGTCATCGCGACCGACCAGACCGCGGCACGCGCGTACGCCGACATCCTGCAGCAGATATCCGGCGAACCCGTCACCGTCGTCCTCTCCGACGAGGCCGAGGCGTCGTCGCGCATCGAGACGTTCTCCGCCTCCGATTCGCGCTGGATGGTGGCCGTGCGAATGGTGTCCGAGGGGGTGGACGTTCCGCGCCTCGCCGTCGGCGTCTATGCGACCTCCGCGTCCACCCCGCTCTTCTTCGCGCAAGCGATCGGGCGCTTCGTGCGTGCTCGGCGCCGCGGTGAGACCGCGAGCGTGTTCCTTCCCAACGTCCCGCAGCTCCTGACGCTCGCCAACGAGATGGAGCGCCAGCGCGACCACGCGCTCGACCGCGAAAGCGACGCGGAGGACATGTGGGACGCCGAAGAGGACATGATGAACGCTGCGGAGCGCGAGGACTCCGCATCCGACGCGCTGACCGAGGAGTTCGCCTACCAGGCACTCGGAGCGAACGCCCACTTCGACCGTGTGCTGTTCGACGGCAAGGAGTTCGGTCAGCTCGCCGTGCCCGGTACTCCGGAGGAGGAAGAGTTCCTGGGCATCCCGGGGCTGCTCGAACCGGAGCACGTGCACGAACTCCTGATGCAGCGCCAGGCCCGTCAGGGACGCCATCGCTCCGCGAGGGAAGCGCGCGAGGCGGCGGGGGAGCAGGAGCCGCCGAGCGACATCCCCGCGCCCCTTCACCGCACGCTCAAGGAGCAGCGCCAGCTGCTGAACAGCCTCGTAGGGCTGTACGCGCGACAGAGCGGCGAGCCGCACGGCGCGGTGCACACCGAACTGCGTCGACTGTGCGGCGGTCCGGCGGTGTCGCACGCAACCGTGGCTCAACTGCAGGCCCGGATCGAGCTGCTGCGCAAGCGCGTCCACAGCTGACAGGTCGTCGGCTGCGGAGTGCAGGACGCCGCTCGGACAACGAAGAAGAGGGCCCCTTCCGGGACCCTCTTCCGTCACTGTGCGCGAGGGGGGACTTGAACCCCCACGCCCTATACGGGCACTAGCACCTCAAGCTAGCGCGTCTACCTATTCCGCCACCCGCGCAGTGTTTTCGTCGCTTTCGCAACGAGGAGCAACGTTACCACGTCCCGTGTCCGGTCGTTAATCCGGCACGCCCCGCGTGTGTCGCGCGTCACGGGACGGACACACGGAGCCGGTAGCCTGAACCCCATGACGGACGCGACTGCCGGGGGCGCGCCCGATCTGCCCGAGGTCGCGCGGATCGCGCGCGACCTCATCCGGATCGACACGACGAACTACGGCGGTGGTCGTGCCGTCGGCGAACGTGAGGCCGCCGAGTACGTGGGCGCCTACCTGGAGCGGCTCGGCCTCGAGGCGCAGTACTACGAGCCGGTCGCGCGCCGCACGAACGTGTTCGCCCGTGTGCCGGGGCGCGACCTCACGCGACCGGCTCTCGTCGTCCACGGTCACCTCGATGTCGTCCCCGCGGTGGCGGAGGACTGGAGCGTCGACCCGTTCGCTGGCGTCGTCCGTGACGGGATGCTGTGGGGGCGCGGCGCGGTGGACATGAAGAACATGGACGCCATGATCCTCACCTCGGTCGCGGAGCTCGTGCGTGCGGGTGAGCAGCCGGAGCGTGATCTCGTGCTGGCTTTCTTCGCCGATGAGGAGAACGGCGGTGTCGAGGGCTCTTCGCTGGTGGTCGAGCACCGGCCCGACATCTTCGCCGGCGCGACCGAGGCCGTCAGCGAGGTGGGCGGCTTCTCCGTCGACGTGGGTTCCCGACGGGCCTACCTCCTGCAGGTCGGGGAGAAGGCGCTTCTCTGGTTGCGACTGGTGGCGCGCGGTGCAGCCGGCCACGGCAGCAGGTTCCATCCCGACAACGCCGTGCTCCGCCTCGCCGAAGCCGTCGCGGCCCTCGGGCGCACCGAGTGGCCCCTGCGCCTCACCGACACGACCGAGCGCTTCCTCGCCGAGATGTCCCGTCTCACGGGGATCGACACCTCCGACCCCGACGCGTTGGCGGACGCGGCCGGACCCGCATCCGCGTTCCTCCGGGCGAGCCTGCGCACGACGGCGAATGCGACGGGACTCGCTGCCGGCTACAAGCACAACGTGATCCCCGATCGTGCCGAGGCGCTGATCGATGTCCGTGTGCTGCCGGGGACCGAGGACGCGGCTCTTGCCGACATCCGGCGCATCGTAGGCGAGGGCATCGAGATCGAGACGGTCGTGCGCGACGTGGGCCTGGAGACGACGTTCGAGGGCGACCTCGTCGACCGCATGGTCGGTGCCCTCGCGCGCCACGATCCCGAGGCACCCGTCATCCCGTACCTGCTCGGTGCGGGCACCGACAACAAGGCTCTGTCACGTCTGGGGATCACCGGCTACGGCTTCGCGCCGTTGCGCCTTCCACCGGGCATGGATTTCACCGGTATGTTCCACGGTGTCGACGAGCGCGTCCCCATCGATTCGCTCGTGTTCGGGCAGCGCGTGCTGACCGACTTCCTCCGCACCTGCTGACCCGTCATCCGATAAGGCGAAAGGCCGTCGATGCAGAATTTCCTCGAAGCGCTCCTCCTGGGCCTCGTCCAAGGTCTCACGGAGTTCCTCCCGGTCTCCTCGAGCGCGCACCTCGCGATCCTCGGTGCCTTCTTGCCCTCCGCTCAGGATCCGGGCGCGGCGTTCACGGCGATCACGCAGATCGGAACCGAGGCGGCGGTGGTCATCTTCTTCTGGAAGGACATCGTCCGCATCATCTCGCACTGGTTCGGCTCCTTCACCGGACGCGTGCCGCGTAACGATCCCGACGCACGGATGGGCTGGCTGATCATCATCGGGTCGGTGCCGATCGTCGCGCTGGGGCTCTTCTTCCAGGATCAGATCGAGGGCGTGTTCCGTTCGCTCTGGCTGGTCGCGGGCATGCTCATCTTCTTCGGCGTGCTCCTCGGTATCGCCGATGCGGTCGGCGCACATCGCCGCAAGCTCAAGGACCTCACGGTCGGCCACGGCATCGTGTTCGGTCTGGCGCAGTCGCTCGCGCTCGTGCCGGGGGTGTCGCGTTCCGGAGGCACCATCACCGCGGGTCTCTTCCTCGGTTACGAGCGTGCGGCGGCGGCGCGGTACGCGTTCCTGCTCGCCATCCCGGCGGTGTTCGGCAGCGGCTTCTACCAGCTGTTCAAGGTGCTCCGCGAGCCCGAGGTCGATCCCGCCTTCAACCTGTGGGAGACGGGCGCCGCGACCGTCGTCGCGTTCTTCGTGGCACTCGTGGTCATCAAGTACTTCATGGCCTGGATCTCGAAGCGCAGCTTCCTGCCGTTCGTGATCTACCGCGTCGCGTTGGGCGCGTTCGTGATGATCATGCTGGCGACCGGGGTCATCGCGGCCTGATCGACTGCGCGTCAGCGACGCGGTTCGTCGCGGCCGGGCTTGCCCGGTCCGTCACCGCGGCGGCGGAGATACTGCTCGAACTCGCGGGCGATGGCGTCGCCGGATGCGTCCGGGGAGTCCCAGGTGTCGCGCGTGCGCTCGAGCCCGCGGATGTACTCGGTCATCTCCTCGTCATCGGCCGCGGCGGCGTCGATGGATGCCTCCCACGCGGCGGCCTGCGTCGACAGCTCGCCGCGGGGCACCTTCGCCCCGGTGATGTCCTCGAGGCGGTCCAGCAGCGCCAGGGTGGCTTTCGGAGACGGCGTGTGACCCGCGACGTAGTGCGGGACGCTGGCCCAGAGCGATGCCGCAGGGATGCCGGCCTGTTCCGCGACATGCGCAAGGACGCTCAGAATGCCGACGGGGCCCTCGTAGGAGCTCCTCTCGAGGCCCAGGCCGGTGCGCAGTGCATCACTGTCGCTGCCCGCGAAGATGGAGATCGGACGGGTGTGCGGCACATCCGCCATCATCGAGCCGAGCGCGACGAAGCCCGTGATGTCTTCGGCGAGCGCGAAGTCGACGAGTTCGGAGGCGAACGCCTTCCAGGCCCGTGCCGGCTCGACCCCCGTCAGCAGCCACAGCTGCGTTCCGCGGGTCTGCTGCGACGGGCGCAGCAGCGTCGTCTCCGGCCAGGAGAGCGCGCGATTGCCCTCCGCATCGACTGTCACCGTCGGACGGGTGTACTGGTAATCGAAGTACAGCTCGGGATCGACCGAGTACACGGGCTCGTAATCGCCCTCGGCGCGCAGCAGAGCGAGCGCCGCGGATGCCGCCTCACCCGCATCGTTCCAGCCGTCGAAGGCGGCGACCAGAACGCGCCGACCCAGTCCCTCCACCGTCACTCCCTCTCTTCCGCGGCAGCTGAGCGCCGCGGGGATCGTTCCAGGATAGGCGCAGCGGCGCGACGTGGCGCGGGTGCGGTCGGGGTGCCTCGTAGCATGGGACGGTGAACCCCCAGCTTCCCGACGCCGTCCTGTGGGACATGGACGGCACACTCGTCGACACCGAGCCCTACTGGATGGCGGCCGAGGGCCCTCTCGTCGCTGAGTACGGCGGTGTCTGGACCCATGAACAGGCACTGGGGATGGTCGGTCTCGGGCTCGACGACGCGGCGCGTCTTCTTCAGGACGCGGGCGTCCGCCTTCCCGAACATCAGATCATCGACACCCTGACCGCGCGTGTCATGCAGTCGCTGCGGGAGGACGGCGTGCCCTTCCGCCCCGGGGCCCGGGAGCTGCTGGCCAGTCTGCGCGCGGCGGGAGTGCGCACGGCCCTCGTGACAATGTCGCTGCGTCGGATGGCGGATGCGGTGGTCGAGCTCATCGACTTCGACGCCTTCGACCTCGTGATCGCCGGAGACGAGGCCACACGTCCGAAGCCGTTCCCGGACCCGTACCTCCAGGCCTGCGCGTCACTCGGCGTGGATCCGGCCCGTACCGTCGCGATCGAGGACTCGCCCAACGGACTGCGCTCCGCGGTCGCAGCCGGAACCGTGGCCCTGGGCGTTCCCCACATGGTCTCGCTCGAGGGCGTCGGTGCCGCCGCCCTGTGGCCCACGCTGGCCGAGACCGGCGCCGGCGACATCGCGCGCCTGTTCACCGCACATCACGAATTCGAGGACGTCGCACGATGACCACTCCCGCCTCCGCTCCCCGCGGCCCTTTCCGTTTCGGCGACCGCATCCAGCTGACCGGACCGAAGGGCCGACTGCACACGATCACGCTGAAGGACGGCGGCGAGCTGCACACGCATCACGGCGTCCTGCGTCATCGCGATCTCGAGGGGCTGCCGGACGGCTCCGTCGTCGCCAACAGCGGCGGTCACGAGTACCTCGCTCTGCGCCCGCTGCTTCGCGACTTCGTCATGTCGATGCCACGCGGCGCGGCGATCGTCTACCCGAAGGATGCGGCGCAGATCGTCGCGCAAGCCGACATCTTTCCCGGGGCGGTCGTCGTCGAAGCCGGTGTCGGGTCGGGTGCGCTCGCGCTCTGGCTCCTGCGCGGAGTCGGAGCCGCGGGACGGCTCACGTCGTTCGAACGGCGGGAGGACTTCGCCGAGGTCGCGCGTGCCAATATGGAGACCTTCCTCGGGTCCGTGCCCGAGAACTGGGCCCTCGAGGTCGGGGATCTCGTCGAGCGCCTGCCCGAAGCGGTCGAACCGGCATCCGTCGACCGCGTCGTGCTGGACATGCTGGCACCCTGGGAGTGCATCGATGTGGTCGCCGATGCCCTCGCGCCCGGTGGTGTGGTCATCTGCTATGTCGCCACCGCCACGCAGCTCAGCCGGGTCGCGGAGTACATCCGCCACACGGAGCTCTTCACGGACCCTGAGGCGAGCGAGACGCTCGTGCGCGGCTGGCACGTCGAGGGACTGGCCGTGCGCCCGGATCACCGCATGGTCGCCCACACCGGGTTCCTGCTGACGGCGCGGCGACTCGCCCCGGGAGCCGTGCTCCCCGAGCAGAAGCGGCGCGCATCCAAGTCGAGCTACAGCGACGAGGATGTGGAGCTGTGGACGCCCGGCGCGGTGGGGGAGCGGCAGATCACCGACAAGAACCTTCGCAAGCGCGTGCGCGAGGCGCAGCGTGCGGCCGCAGGTGCACGCCAGGCGGCGGCGGAGGACGACACCGACGAGCACGTAGACTGATCCGGTGCGCAGACTTCCCGCCGCGGCCGCCGCAGTCGGCCTGATGACCCTGGCCCTCGTCGGATGCTCGTCGTCGACAGCATCGGGCTGTGACCGCCCGGACTCGCTCGGCGGGATCGGCTCGCTCGTCACCGTCTCCGGGGACGACAGCAACGTCGCGCCCACGGTGCAGGTCTCCTCGCCGGTCAAGATCGACGGCGTGCAGTACGACGATCTCGTGACCGGGGATGGCAGCGCCATCGTCTCCGACAACCAGGTGGTGGACGTGGGCTTCACCCTCGCCGACGCGACGAATGGCGAGGTCCTGGCCGCGGAGGGATATGGGCAGCCGCTCTACCTGCCGCTGACGGGTCTCACGCAGGCGATGCCGGGGATCAAGAGCGCGCTGGAGTGCGCGACCGGCGGCTCGCGGATCGTCGTGGGTCTCGCCGGCGACCAGGTCGAGCCCGGATTCCTCGAGCAGCTGCGGCTCGCCGAGGGCACCCCGCTCGTCGCTGTCCTGGATCTGCGCTCCGTCATGCTCTCGGCGGCCGACGGCGCGCCGCAGTACAACGACGCGCACGGCATGCCCTCCGTCGTGCTCACCGACGACGGCCACCCCGGGGTCGTGGTCCCCGACGGTTCCGCGCCGACCGAGCGTACGGTGGAGGTCCTGAAGAAGGGCGACCACGATGTGCCCGCCGACGGGTCCACCGTCGTCGTGAACGTGCTGCAGGTCGACTGGAAGAGCAAGCGCGTGACGAAGACCACGTGGGACGACAAGCCGGACGCGGTCACGCTCGGCGGCGACTCCGTCGTCTCGCAGACGATCGCCGGCCTTCCGATCGGATCGCAGGTGCTGGTCGTCGAGCCGCCCGCCGACGCCTCCTCCGCCGCCTCGATCTACGTGATCGACATCCTCGGCGCGCTGGGCTGAGCCCCGCCCGCACCGCGCCGACGGGCAGTGGCGCGCCTAGGATATGGGGGTGCCCATGAACGAGACGAGTTCCGTCGCGCCCGAGGAGCGCCTGGTGAACCTCGCCGTCGCTCTCATGGCCACGGAGCAGGGGCTCACCAAGGACACCATCCTCCGCTCGGTGTCGGGCTACAGGGAACAGGCGGAATCCGGCGCGTCGAAGACCGCTCTGGAGAAGATGTTCGAGCGTGACAAGGAGAACCTGCGCGCGCTGGGCGTCCCGATCGAGACGATCGGCGATCACGCCGATCCCGACGACCTCCGCGAGGCCCGCTATCGTGTGCCGACGGCGGAGTACGCGCTGCCCGAAGACATCACGTTCACACCGGCGGAGATCGCCCTGCTGAACCTTGCGGGCACGGTCTGGAGCGAGAACAGCATGTCGCTGCCGGCGCGGAGCGGACTGCGGAAGATCCGTGCGCTGGGCAATGAGGTCGACGCGGAGATCGTCGGCTATGCACCGCGCATCAGCGTGCGCGACACGGCGTTCGCTCCGCTCCAGCGCGCCATCGAGCAGGCTCGTGTCGTCTCGTTCACTTATGTGCGTCCGGGGGAGTCGACGGCTCGGCGCCGCCGTGTGCGACCGCTCGCCCTCGTCGAGTACGAAGCACGCTGGCACGTCTACGGCACGGATGTCACGCTCGGCGCGGAGCGCACGTTCCTGCTGTCCCGCATCACCGACGCCGTTCAGATCACCAAGGAGGGCTTCGATCCCTCCTTGCGTGCGGGCGCCGGCGAGCGCGCCCTGCGCGAACTCCAGGAGCTTGCGGCACGACAGGAGGCCCTCGTCGAAGTGCATCCCGGGACCGAGGCGGCTCTTCGTCTCTCACGCCGAGGCCGCTCCGCCGCGCAAGGCATCCTGGTGCCGTACGTCGATGCGCACATCCTCGCGGACGAGCTCGCCTCCTACGGTCCGGAAGCGCGTGTCGTGGACCCGCCCCAGCTCCGGGAGCTCGTGGTCGAGCGGCTGCGCGCGGTGATCGCGCTGCATGGAGAACGCTCATGAGTGCCTCGCGTCCGCTGGTGGCCACCGAGCGCGCTGCGTTGATCATGCAGCTGGTGCCCTACCTTCTCGAGCGCGGCGACGTATCGCTGGAAGAGGCGGCGCGGGACTTCGAGGTGAGTCCCGCGCAGATGCGGGGAATGGTCGAGAAGCTGACGGTCATCGGCCGTCCGGGAGAGGGCGGCTTCTGGTCGCTGCCCGGGGATCTGTTCGACATCGACTGGGACCTCCTCGACTCGCAGGACCCGTGTCGCCCTGACCCACACGGTCGGCCTCGAGCGCACGCCTCGCCTGACGGCACGAGAGGCCGCGGCGCTGCTCGCCGGGCTGCAGCTCACGGGCTCGCTGCCCGGGGTGAGCGATTCCGCCCTTCTCGAAGGGCTTCTCGCGAAGCTCGCACGCGGCGCGGCGGCGGCACCGGCCGACGTCATCGTCGCCCCTGCTCCCGTCGACCAGGTGCGCGAGCGCGTCGACGAGGCGCTGCGTCGCGGGCGCGCCGTCTCGTTCGCGTACAAGACCCCGGATGCGGCTGCGACGACTCGCACGGTCGACCCGGTGAAGGTCCACATCGCCGACGGACAGTGGTATCTGCAGGGCTGGTGCCATCTGCGCCAGGCGACGCGCACGTTCCACCTCGACCGCGTCTCCGACGTCGAGGTGACCGGCATCCCGGTGACCCACGGGGCAGATCCTCTGCCGGCACTGTTCGACACGCTGCAGGGCGACATCGTCGCGCGTCTGCGGTTTCCCGAGGCGGTCGCGCCCCTCCTGGGGGAGTTCCTGTCACACGCCGAGATCGAGATCTCAGGCGGCATGGCGACCGCCACCGTCCGCCTGGCGGACGAGGGTGTGCTGCGGCGGCTCGCGGCCCGCCGCGCGGGCGATGTCGAGATCCTGGCGCCGGAGGCCGCCCGACGAGCCGCCGCATCCTGGGCGCACGCAGGCCTGGCGCAGTACGAACACTCCGACTGACCCCCGACCCGGTCGCAGATGCGCGGGTTACACTGGGGAGACCTCGAACTTTTGGAGATCTCCATGGGCGCTTTCGGTTGGCCGCACCTGCTGGTCATCCTCGCGGTGATTCTGCTCCTCTTCGGCGCTGCCAAGCTGCCGGCTCTGGCCAAGAGCGTGGGACAGTCCGCCCGGGTGTTCCGCGGCGAGATGAAGGCTATGAAGGAAGACGACGCCGCAGCGTCGACGACCGCGACGACCGCCGCGCCGGCTCCGACGCCGGCAGAGTCCGCTCCGAAGGCCCCCGACACGGGGACTTCGCCCGATACTCGCGCCTGACCCGTCGTGACGGCCCCGGCCTCGCCCATCACGGGAGCTGAAGAACCGCGCCGCGAGAAGCGCATGTCGCTGGGGCAGCACCTCATCGAGCTGCGGCGCCGCCTGATGATCGCGGCCATCGCGCTCGTTGCGGCGATGATCGTGGCCTTCTTCGTGACGGACCCGATCCTCGATTGGCTCACAGGACCGATCCGCATCGTCGCAGAGCAGCGCGGCGACAACTTCGCAGCTCTGAACTTTCCCACGGTGACCTCCGCGTTCGAGATGCGGATGCGCATCGCGGTGACGATCGGCATCTTCCTGTCCGCACCCGTCTGGCTGTGGCAGATCTGGGCGTTCGTCATGCCCGGGCTCACCCGCAAGGAGATCCGTTACACGATCGGTTTCGTCGCTGCGGCGATCCCGCTCTTCTTCGCCGGCTGCTACGTCGCCGTTCTGGTCATGCCGCACGTCATCGAAGTCATGTGGAGCTTCACGCCGGAGGGCGCGGTGAACTTCTACTCCGCGTCCGAGTACTACGACTTCATCTTCAAGCTGATGATCGTCATCGGAATCTCCTTCGTCCTGCCCGTGTTCCTCGTCGCGCTGAACCTCGCCGGCATCATGTCGGGCATGGCCATCCTCAAGGGCTGGCGCGTCGCGGTGCTTCTGGCGACGGTCTTCGCCGCGGTCGCCACCCCCGCTGCGGACGTGGTCAGCATGCTTCTGCTGGGCGCGATCCTGATCGTGCTGTTCTTCGCGGCGGCCGGTCTGTCCATGATCTTCGACCGCCGCCGACGGAAGCGTGAGAACGCCCTTTTGGACACCACGCTGTGACGGAGCCCTCCGCCGCTGAGAGATTCGCCGCCGCACAGTCGCGGGCGTCCCATCCCGAGACCGCCGCGTTCGCGGCTGCGCAGCGCTTCGAGCTCGATCCGTTCCAGCTCGAGGGATGCGCATCCCTCGAGGAGGGCAGGAGCGTCCTCGTGGCGGCCCCGACCGGCGCGGGCAAGACGATCGTCGGCGAGTTCGCCATTCATCTGGCGATGCTGACATCGCGTGACAAGGCCTTCTACACGACGCCGATGAAGGCACTGTCGAACCAGAAGTTCCGCGAGCTCACCGAGGTCTACGGGCCCGAGAACGTCGGGCTTCTCACCGGCGACACCAACATCAACGGCAACGCGCGCATCGTGGTCATGACGACAGAGGTGCTGCGCAACATGCTCTACGCGGGCTCGTCGGCACTCCGCGACCTCCGCTTCGTCGTGATGGATGAGGTCCACTACCTGGCGGATCGCTTCCGCGGAGCGGTCTGGGAAGAGGTCATCATCCACCTCCCCGAGAGCGTACGACTGGTCTCGCTGTCGGCGACCGTGTCGAACGCCGAAGAGTTCGGCGACTGGCTGGACACCGTGCGCGGCGAGACGGACATCATCGTCTCCGAGACCCGTCCGGTGCCTCTCGAACAGCACGTCCTCGTGCGGGGCGACCTGCTGCCGCTGTTCGACGACCGTGCCGGGGTCGCCGCGGCTCAGGTGAATCAGGAACTGCTCCGCATCCGCTCCGGTGGGGGACCGGGGCACGAGCGCAAGCGCTACGGTCAGCAGGCACGACGGGATGCGGACGCGCACCGCCGTCCGCATCGGCACGGGACCAAGCAGCTGCGCTCCGGCAACGCCCGGCGACTCGAGCGCATCGACCGGCCCGAGGTCGTCGATCTGCTGGGGCGGGCGAACCTGCTCCCCGCGATCTTCTTCATCTTCTCCCGCGCGGGGTGCGATGGGGCCGTGCAGCAGGTGCGACGTTCGGGACTTCGTCTCACGGACGCCGACGAACGGCGTGCGATCAGAGAGATCGTGGAGGAGCGCACGCGCAATCTGCCGGACGAGGATCTCGCCGTTCTCGGCTTCTGGGAGTGGCGCGAGAACCTCGAACGGGGCGTCGCAGCCCACCACGCCGGGCTCCTGCCCGCGTTCAAGGAGATCGTCGAGGAGCTGTTCCGCCGAAAGCTCGTGAAAGTCGTCTTCGCCACGGAGACGTTGGCCCTGGGCATCAACATGCCGGCCCGCACCGTCGTGCTCGAGAAGCTCGAGAAGTTCAACGGCGAGACGCGTGTCGCCATCACCTCGGGCGAGTACACGCAGTTGACCGGCCGCGCCGGGCGTCGTGGCATCGACGTCGAGGGGCACGCGGTGGTGCAGTGGAGCGAGTCGATGGACCCCCAGGCCGTCGCGGCGCTCGCGTCGCGACGCACCTACCCGCTGAACTCGAGCTTCCGGCCCACCTACAACATGGCGGTCAACCTGATCGACCAGTTCGGCCGAGCCAGGGCCCGGGAGATCCTCGAGTCCTCGTTCGCGCAGTTCCAGGCCGACCGCTCCGTCGTCGGGCTTGCCCGGGAGGTGCGAGCGGCGGAGGAGTCCCTCGCGGGCTACCGCGAAGCGATGACCTGCGATCGTGGCGACTACGCTGAGTACGCGCAGTTGCGTCAGGAGGTCTCCGAGCTGGAGAAGCTCGGGCGCAAGGACGCCAACGCCTCCCGTGCAACCCGCGACGAGCGTACGCGCCGCATCCAATCGCTTCGCCGCCGGCTCCAGCATCACCCGTGTCACTCCTGTCCGGAGCGCGAATCGCACGCGCGGTGGGCGGAGCGGTATCTCAAGCTGAACAAGCGCGTGGAACGCATGCGCGGCCAGATCTCCTCACGCACCGGCACGGTCGCGCGCATCTTCGATCGCGTCGTGGACGTCCTGAGCGAGCTAGACTATGTCGCTCCCGACGACGACGGACGCACCATCCTGACCGCATCGGGTCGACGGATGCGGCGCATCTACGGAGAGCGCGACCTTCTGGTGGCGGAGTCACTGCGCACCGGCATCTGGGATCGTCTGGACGCGCCGTCGCTGGCAGCGCTGGTGTGCGCTCTCGTGTACGAGCCCCGACGAGATGAGGCGGGGGTGGGGGAGCGGGGCCTGCCCCGCGGTGCCTTCCGCACCGCCCTCACCGCGACAGAGGATCTGTGGCAGCGCCTCGACGACCTCGAGCGCGACCACCACCTTCCCGGATCCGCGCCGCCGGCGGCCGGGCTGTCGCAGGCGATGTACTCGTGGGCTCGGGGGTCGATCCTCGATCGCGTGCTCACGGAGGCCGACATGGCGGCCGGCGACTTCGTGCGGTGGGCCAAGCAGACGATCGACCTGCTCGATCAGCTCTCGCTCGTGGCCGACGCGCCCCTGGCGACGACCGCGCGCACCGCGCTCGACGCGGTCCGCCGCGGCATCGTCGCGTACGCCGGCGTCTGACGGCGGACGCCCGGCCGGCTCGGCTTAGGCTGGAGATCGTGCCGAGACCGCGTGCCCTCCTTCCGCTGTGGGCCGCCGTGCTCGCATCCGTGCTCGGCGGTCTCGCCCTCACGACGGCGTTCCCGGCGTTGAGCTGGTGGCCGATGGTGTTCGTCGCGATCCCGCTCGCACTCGTCTCGCTCATCGGCCGCAGCGCGGGCGGCGCGTTCCTCGTCGGAACCTCCTACGGAGCCGCGTTCTTCCTCGTCAACGTCTCCTTCACCGCTCGCTATCTGGGACCCGTGCCCTGGCTCGCGCTGTCGGTGCTCGAAGCTGTCCTGACCGGCGCTGCCGCCGTCCTCATCGCCTGGGCGTATCGGTGGGTCCCGCAGGCACTGCGGGCCACCTGGCCTCGCCTCACCGTGCTACCTCTCCTCGTCGCAGGCCTCTGGGTGCTGCGCGAGCAATGGGTCGGAACGTTCCCGTACGGCGGCTTCCCCTGGGGAAGAGTGGGCGTGACGCAGGTCAACGGCCCGTTCGCCCCGCTCCTGTCGTGGATCGGGATGTCGGGTGTCGGCTTCGTCATCGTCCTGCTGTGCGCCGCGGCGATCGAGTATGTGCGGGTGCGCAGGTTCACGGACATCCGCACGCCCGTCCCGGTCGTGCTCGTCGCCGTGATCGCGTTCGCGATGCCCGCGTTCGACACCGCCGCCGCCGGTACGTTGCGCATCGGGTCGGTGCAGGGAAACGGCCCCGCGGGCTACTTCGACCAGCGCACGCGGGGTGCGCTCCTCGACGCCCAGATGAAGGCCACCGAGGCGATCGCGGACGATCGTATGGATCTGCTCGTCTGGCCCGAAGGCGGCATCGATTCCGATCCGACGGCCAACCGGACCACGGCCGCCACGCTGGATGCGCTGTCGAATCGCATCGGCGCACCTCTCCTCGTCAACGCGGCCACGGCTCGCGGCGATCGCTACTTCAACACGTCGATGCTGTGGCAGCCGGGGAAGGGCGTCGTCGCGTCCTACGACAAGATCCATCCAGTGCCGTTCGGCGAGTACGTCCCCGATCGTTCCTTCTTCGCCGCGTTGGCGCCGGATCTCATCAACCTCATCCAGCGGGAGTACACCCCGGGCACCGCCGAACCTGTCGTCGAACTCGGTGACACCCCGATCGGCCTCGCCATCTGCTTCGACGTGATCTACGACGACGTGATCTGGGCGGCCTCCGACGGCGGCGCGCAGGTGTACATCTACCAGACCAACAACGCGGACTTCCGCGGGACCGATGAGAATCTTCAGCAGCTGGCGTTCGCGCGCGCTCGGGCGATCGAGACCGGACGAGCCGTCGTGAACATCTCGACCGTGGGGACGAGCCAGGTGATCGCGCCCTCCGGCGAGGTCATCGACGGCATCGCCGCCGACACCGCCGGTGCGATGGTGACCGAGGTTCCGCTGCGCACCGGCACGACCGCCGCAATGGTGCTCGGCCCGGCTCTGCACGCCGTGTTCGCATGGGGGAGCCTGGTCGCGCTCCTGGGAGCGGGACTCGCGGCGCGGCTGCGCGCACCACGCCGGGAGCGCGGATAACGAAGAAGGCGCCGCACCCGCGGGGTGCGGCGCCTTTCGAAGAGAATGCGGTCAGGCCGTCTTCTTGGTGACGTCGTCGCCGGCGCCGCGGCGGGCGCGCACGAAGGCGAGACGCTCTTCCAGCAGCTCCTCGAGCTCCGGGATGGTGCGGCGCTCGAGCAGCATGTCCCAGTGGGTACGTGCGGCCTTGTCGTCGCTGTGGTCGACGGAGACGGTCTGCTCGCCCACGCGCAGCAACGCCTCTCCGCCGCACGCGCGGCATTCCCAGGTCTGCGGCGGCTCAGCGTCTGCCGCGAAAGTCAATGTGGTCTCTTTCGAACATACGCTGCAGACGTAGGTCTGCTGCGCGCGCTCATGAAAAACGACGCCCTCTTCGCTCTGTAGGCTCTGGGCGCCGAGTCGGATGCCGCGAAGACTGCGGTCTGCCATTGTGTGGTCCTCTCGTCGCGTGGTGCTTACCCGGTATAACGCGTCGAGGTGGGAGGATCATCCGAGGCGGCTATGACGGAGCACAACTCACAGTCTATCTTCAGCGACCAGGGCCGAGAATCCGCAGCGCGAGTTCGGCGCGGTCGGTCACCAGGCCGTCGACCCCCATCCCGATCAGGCGTCGCATGTCGGCCTCGTCGTTGACGGTCCACACGTGGACTTCCACGCCCGCGTCATGGGCGGCATCAAGGAAGCGCGGCGTGACCACACGGATGCGATTCTGGTATTCCGGCACCTGGAGGGCGTCGATGCCCGCCAGTGTACGACGCACGAGCCCACGGGAACCGGTGACCGCGGCCGCGGCGACGCGCGCGACCAGCGTCGCGCCGGCGGATGTGGCGGGCTGGAGAGCCGGGCGAGCGCGCGCCGCCGCCGCGAGAGCGGTTCGGCGCCGGCGCTCCGAGAAGCTCGTCAGCAGGACGCGCTCAGCCGCGCTCGCGGCGAGGCGGCCCGCGGGTTCGGCGGCCGCATCCGCTTTGACGTCGATGTTGAAGCGCACGTCGGGGAAGCTCTGCAGCGCCTGTTCGAAGCTCGCGAGTCCACCACGGTCGGCCATGAGCTCTTCGAGCTCCCGCAGCGTGACATCGCGAATCAGACGGGGGTCTCCGGCCACCCGCGAGAGGTCGTCGTCGTGGAAGAGGACGACTTCTCCGTCACGTGTCAGATGACAATCCGACTCCACGTAGACGGCGCCCGCGGCATGAGCGGCGGCGATCGCTGCGAAGGAGTTCTCGACCATCTCGGGGCTTCCCACGGGCACGAGTCCTCGATGAGCGAGGACCCGCGGGCGAGGTGTGCCACTCAGGTACGGATGCGTCACGGCGCCCACGTTATCGCGCGCGACGCCGAGCGGGGATTGGTAGGGTCGGGTGTCGCCCCGATGCGCCGTTTCGGCGCGCGGCGATGCCTTTTCGCGCCAGATTCAGGAGTGCCCGTGACCGATTCGCTCACCCCCCTCGCCGCCGGTTCCCTCGCCGGCAAGACCGCCCTCGTGACCGGATCGTCGCGCGGTATCGGAGCCGACACCGTGCGCTACTTCGCGCAGGCCGGCGCGAATGTCGTGATCAACTTCCGGAACAAGGCGCCGCGCGCCGAGAAGCTCGCCGCACAGCTGCGCGAACTCGGGGTGCAGGTTCTCGTGGTCGGAGCGGATCTGACGGATGAGGCGTCCGTTACGGCGATGTTCTCGGAGGTGGAGCAGACGTTC
This sequence comes from Microbacterium sp. SORGH_AS_0862, assembly GCF_030818795.1. NCBI lineage: Bacteria > Bacillati > Actinomycetota > Actinomycetes > Micrococcales > Microbacteriaceae > Microbacterium > Microbacterium sp. SORGH_AS_0862. Next base: position 3,351,639 of record NZ_JAUTAY010000001.1, read on the forward strand.
GGATCGCTCGACATCCTCGTGCTCAACGCCTCCGGAGGCATGGAGGGCGGCATGGCCGCGGACTACGCGCTGCAGCTGAACCGGGATGCACAGGTGCGTGTGCTGGAGACCGCGCTGCCTCTGCTGGGGTCGGGTTCGCGCGTCGTCTTCGTCACGAGCCACCAGGCGCACTTCATCCACACGTCGCCCACCATGCCCGAGTACGAGCCGGTCGCGCTCTCCAAGCGCGCCGGTGAGGATGCGCTTCGCGAGCGGATCCCCGGCCTTTTCGAGCGCGGCGTCGAGTTCGTGGTCGTCTCGGGCGACATGATCGAGGGCACCATCACCGCGACGCTCCTGGAGCGCGCGAACCCCGGCGCCATCGCGTCGCGCCGAGAGGATGCCGGAAAGCTCTACAACGTGTCGGAGTTCGCGGCAGAGGTCGCTCTCGCGGCGGTGGAGCCGGTGCCCGCGGACAACACGCGCCTCGTGGGGGAGACCAGCTCTTTCGTCGCCGAGTGATGAGCATGCAGAACGCCCCCGGTTCCGAGGATCCGGGGGCGTTCTCGCGTTGTTTTCAGGCGCGGCCGAAGGAGAATGCGCGAACGATCTGGATGATTCCCAGGATGACGAGCGAGGCGCCGACGAACAGCCAGAGCAGCGCGACGTAGAGCGGCGAGAACACGAGGATGACGCCCGCGATGAGGCTCATCACCGCGAAGAAGATGGTCCATCCCCGCGACGCGCTGTTGCCCAGTGTCGTCAAGGCGACGACGCCTTCCACGATCCAGGTGATGCCGATGAAGACCCCGACGAAGATCGCGAGGAACACCGTGGTGTCGCCGAGGTTGGCGAGCGCGATGATGCCCGCCGCAACGAACAGCAGACCGAGCACGATATGACCCACACGGGACCATCCGCCGAGGGTCTTCGAGAAGATGCCGAGACCCGCGTACACCAGGCCGGACGCGATGGCGTAGACGGCGATGATCGCGGTTCCCACGGCTGCCGTCTTCAGCGGCCATACGAGGATGAGGATACCGACGATGAGGGCGATCGCGCCGCCGATGCCGAAGGCGGTGCGGATGCCGTTGACGAAGGTCTTGTCGGCGCTGGGAGTAACGGTCTCGGACATGTCCTACTCTTTCTGAGAAGAAGCTGAGTGTACGAATCCACCGTAGCGCGGTGAAGCGATGTAGGGGAGTGGCGACCGACTCGCTGCGTCACAGCAGCAGTACGATCCCCAGCAGCACGGGCACGCTCCCGAGGGTCGTGAGGAAGATCGTGTCGCGCGCGACGGACTCGCCGACGGCGTAGCGCTGGGCGTAGTTGAAGACGTTCTGCGCCGTCGGCAGAGCCGCCAGCACCGTGACGACGAGGACTTCGTGAGCCGAGAGCCCGAAGAGCGTCGCCAACGCCCACGCTGCAGCGGGCATCGCGAACAGTTTCAGTACGCTCGCAATCAGGACCTCACCGCGGCGGCCGGCATCCGCCAGGACGCGCTGACCGTGGAGCGAGATCCCGTAACTGATCAGGAGGACGGGAACGCACGCGTTGGCAATCAGCAGCGCCGGCTCCAAGACGATTGTCGGGAGCGAGACGCCCGAGATCGACACGAGCGTTCCGAGCGCCGAACCGATCACGATGGGATTGCGGGCGGTCCGGCCCAACACGCGCCAGAAGGACCTGGTGCCGGTGGTGGCGGCATCCAGGATGGCCAGCGCGATCGGCGTCAACAGGAGCAGCTGCATCAGGATGACGGGCGCCGGGTATGCGGCGCTGCCCAGCAGGTACAACGACAGGGGGATACCGATGTTGTTGGAGTTGACCTGACCGGCCGACAGCGAGGAGATCGTCGCATCCGCCACGCTGCGTCGCCATATGAAGCGAGACAGGAGCCACTGCAGCCCGATGATCATCGCTGCGGCGGCCGTCGACACCGGAAGCAGCGCGGAGAAGAGAGTCGTGATGTCCGCCTGGCTGAGCACGGTGAAGAGGAGGAACGGCGAGAGCACGTAAAACGTGAGCCGACTCAGGACATGCCGTGCGTGAGGGCCGAGGAGGTCGACGCGCCCGATGATGTAGCCGACGATGATGGCGGTTCCGACGACGGCGAATCCGGTCAACGTCTCCAGCACACCTTCAGCCTATGGTGCGCCTGTGCGCGGAGCCGATTGCTCGGACAGACTCCGAGGACCGGGCGGTCGTTGATCGGTTCATGTGTGCGTCTCGCCGCAATTGCCGATAATGCACATTATGTCATTATGGGAGCTGTGGCGTAAGCCTGTGACGGTTCGACCTACTCCCCGGCGCACCTCGCGCAGAGCGTGACCGACGCGCAGTCCGCTCGCGCGTCGGTCAGTCAGTCCCGCCGGCTCGCGCCGAGGTCGACGCCCATCTGCACGCGGAGCCCGAACCGGTCCAGCCCGAGTCTCGTCTCCGTCTCGACGAGCATGCGGTGGAAGTCGTCGGTCGGCTCCTCGATCACGAATCCGGCGGATGCGTAGAACGGCGCGTTCCAGGGGACGTCGGCGAACGTCCGCAGCGTCAGCCTGTCGTAGCCGGCATTGCGCGCCGCATCCTTGGCCGCTTCGACGAGCGCGCGTCCGATGCCGCGACCGCCGAAGGCCGGGAGGACGGACACCTGCTCGAGATGCGCACCCCCGTCGAACTCGAGAACGTGCACGAAACCGACGACGGCGCTGTCCTCCCCCTCCGCGACCAGGATGATCCCTCCGTCGGCGAGCCGCTCGGCATCCGTCGGCGCGGGGTGCCACTGATCCGGTTGGAGCAAGTCCACCAGGAGTGCGTCGGCCTCATTCTCGACTCGCTCGAGGTGCGGGAGGTCGGCCGCGACGGCGGGGCGGATCTGCACGGACATCCCTTCATCGTATGACGGAGACGCGGCCGACTACTCTCGAGCACATGTCCTCCGATCCCACCCCCGCCACCCGACGGGTCGAGTTCGATCTGCGAAAGCCGCGCTTCGCCCTGTACTCCGTGCGACCGACCGTCGTGATCGGCGGCCGCGGGCAGCCCGCGCAATGGGGACGCGGCACGTGGCAGGTGTCGGCGACGGAGCCCGAGCGCATCGGCGTGTTTCTGTTCAACCGCGTCTGGAGATTCGGAACGGCAGTCATCGATCTCGAACCCGGCGCGCAGGTGCCACTGGTCTACCGCGCGCCGCTCTTTCCGTTCGGTCGGGGGCGACTCTCCGCTGCGGCCACTCCCCTCCCCTGACGACGACTGTCGCCGCTGAGGTTTCACGAACGCCGCACGGATGTCGGACCCTGCGCATACGGTGACACGATGGTTCGTTACGTCTACTGCACTGCATCCACTCTCGACGGGTTCCTCGCCGATGACGCGGACAGCCTGGACTGGCTGCTCAACGTGCCCGGGGGCGACGGAGCCAGCGCCTTCGCCACATTCCTCGACGGCGTCGGCGCTCTCGTGATGGGATCGACGACCTTCGACTGGGTGCACCGGCACGAGAACCTGCACGACCACCCCGAGCGCTGGCGTAGCGCCTACGCCGAGCGCCCCGCGTTCGTCTTCAGCTCACGTCAGGTCGCACCGGTTACGGGGGCCGATATCCGACACGTCCACGGAACCGTCTCGTCGCACCTCGCGGACATCGAAGCGGCGGCCGCGGGACGAGATGTCTGGATCGTCGGCGGCGGTGACCTCGCGGGTCAGTTCGCCGACATCGGCCGTCTGGATCGCATCATCGTGACGTACGCTCCGGCGACCCTCGGATCGGGACGCCCCCTGCTGCCGCGACGGCTGGACTCCGCGCGATTGCGCGTCGAGGAAGCCGCCATGGACGGGCCCTTCGCGCAGGTCACGCTGTCGGTGTCACCGTGACCCAGTCTCCGAATTTCGGTACGCGACCGTCGCCCGACGACCGGCCGGTCAGCCGACGCTGAACCCAGGGACCCACGTGCGTGCGGTAGTACGCGAGGCCGGAGCTCGTGCGCGCGGCGGTCTCGGTCGGAAGCGACCACCACGAGGAATCCGGGGTCTCTCCAAGAGAGTCCAGCACGCGTGCCGCGACGCGATGATGGCCTCGCGCATTCATGTGCAGGCGGTCGTCCGACCAGTAGCCCCGTGACGACAGCTCGGTGTCGGGCCAGTTCAGAGCCTGGACGACGTCCGGACGGTGCTCGATGCGCGACACGACGGCGGCCGAGAGCTCGTCGCCGCGGCGCTGGATGAGACGGCCCATCGGCAGATGCGGCGCAGGATTCGCACCGCTGAGCACGATGAGGGTCACTCCCTCCTCGTCGCACCGACGCAGCACCTGGTCGAAGGCATCCGCCAGGTGCGAGATCGCGGTGCGCGGTCGCAGCATGTCGTTGCCGCCGCCGTTGAACGAGAGGTGAGTCGGCCGGAGCGCGAGCGCCGGTTCCAGTTGCTCGGCGACGATCGGCCAGATCAGCTTGCCGCGGATCGCGAGGTTCGCGTACGAGATTTCGTCACCGAGCGAATTCGCCCATCCCTGGGCGGTGAGGTCCGCCCAGCCGCGCACACGACCGTCCGGAAGCTCGTCCCCCACTCCCTCGGTGAAGGAATCGCCGATCGCGACGTACCGGATGTCGGGCACGCGTCCCCCTGTTCCGCCGGCTTCCTGCGCCCGACCTGTCGAGCCTACTCGCCGGCCTCGGCCAGCAGCTCGCGCACCCGCGGGGCGACCGCCGTGCCGTAGAGCTCGATGGAGTGCAGCATCTTCTCGTGCGCGAGCGTGCCGTTCGAGAACTTCAGATCGAACCGGTCGATACCAAGAGTACGGATGGTGGTCGCGAGCTTGCGCGCGACGGTCTCCGGCGATCCGGCGTACACGGCGCTTTCGGGCCCGACGTCGTTCTGGAACTGTGCGCGGCTGTACGGCGGCCAGCCACGCTCGCGTCCGATCGCGTTGCGGTTGGCCTCCATCGCCGGATACATCTCGTCCCACGCCTGCTCGTCCGTGTCGGCGATGTGGCCCGGCGAGTGGACGCCGACCGGCAGGCGATCCGCTCCCATCGAGTCACGCGTCCGGTGGAAGAGGTCGACATAGGGACGGAATCGTGCCGCCGCTCCCCCGATGATTGCCAGCATCAGCGCGTAGCCGTGGTGCGCCGCGCGCACGACGGACTCCGGCGAGCCACCCACGCCCACCCACGCGCGGAAGCCGTTCTCGGTCTTGGGGAACACGTCGGCATTGTTCAGAGCCGCGCGGGTACTCCCCTGCCAGGTCACCGGCGTCTCGTCGCGCAGCCTGCTGAACAGATCCAGGCGCTCGTCGAAGAGCACCTCGTAGTCGGCGAGATCGAACCCGAAGAGCGGGAACGACTCGATGAACGACCCGCGTCCGAGGATGACCTCCGCGCGGCCGTTCGAGACCGCATCCAGCGTCGCGAAACGCTCATACACGCGCACCGGGTCGTCGGAGGAGAGCACTGTCACAGCGGTGCCGAGATGGATGTCGCGGGTTCGGGCAGCAGCGGCAGCCAGAACGATCTCCGGGCTCGAGACGGCGAACTCCTTGCGGTGGTGCTCCCCCACGCCGAAGAATGCCAGCCCGACCTCGTCGGCACGCACCGCCTGCTCGACCACGTTGCGGATCGTCTGAGCGTCCGTCAGGGGCACACCGTGCTCGTCTGCGGTGACGTCACCGAAAGTGTCCAGCCCGAATTCCACGGTCATCGCGACCACCTTTCATTCAGACGGATACAACTCGCGGGCGGGCCTCACCATTCCCTCAGTGAGCACGCAGCGCGTCGCGCAGCGTGTCGAGGCCGACCCCGCCGATGTCGAGCGCGCGCTTGTGGAACTGCTTGATGGAGAACGCCTCGCCCTGCGCCTCACGCGCATCGTCGCGGATCTGCTCCCAGATGCGCTGACCGACCTTGTACGAGGGGGCCTGACCCGGCCATCCGAGGTAGCGGTTGACTTCGAACTGGATGAACGCGTCCGGCATGTTGACGTTCTGCCGCATGAAGGCGAGCGCGAAATCGTGGTCCCAGGTGCCGCCGCCGTCCGGGCGCTGCTTGCCCAGGTGCACACCGATGTCGAGGACCACACGGGCCGCCCGCATCCGCTGACCGTCGAGCATGCCCAGCCGGTCGGCGGGGTCGTCAAGGTATCCCAGCTGCTCCATGAGTCGCTCGGCGTACAGGGCCCAGCCCTCGGCGTGTCCGGAGGTGCCGGCCAGCAGACGCCGCCACGAGTTCAACTGCGCGCGGTTGTAGACGGCCTGCGCGATCTGGAGGTGATGTCCCGGAACCCCCTCGTGGTAGACCGTGGTGAGTTCGCGCCACGTGTCGAACTCGGTGACGCCCTCGGGGACCGACCACCACATACGGCCGGGTCGCGAGAAGTCGTCGGTCGGGCCGGTGTAGTAGATCCCACCCTCCTGCGTCGGGGCGATCATGCACTCGAGTCGGCGGATCGGCTCAGCGATGTCGAAGTGGGTGCGGCCGAGTTCGGCTACGGCGCGGTCACTCGTCGCCTGCATCCATTCCTGCAACGCCTGGGTGCCGTGCAGCTTGCGCGACGGATCCGCTTCGAGATGGGCGACGGCTTCTGCGACGCTGGCGCCGGGGAGGATCTCGTTCGCGATGGCCTCCTGCTCGGCGACCATCCGGGCCAGTTCCTCGATACCCCACTCGTAGGTCTCGTCGAGGTCGATCTCGGCACCCAGGAAGCGACGCGAGTGCAGAGCGTACAACTCGCGCCCCACCGCATCCTGCTCGCTCGCGACCGGGGCGAGCTCCGCCGAAAGGAATCTTGCAAGATCGTCGTACGCGACGCGGGCTGCGCCGGACTGATCGGCCAGCTCGCGAGCGAGGGATGCGGGCAGCTGCCCCTCGGCGGGCGCGGCATCGCCCGCGAAGCTCGCGAAGAATCCGGTCTCCGCGGTGTACCGCTCGATCTGGGCGACGACCTCCAGCACCTGCCGACGCGCGGGGACCGTGCCCGCTGCGATGCCCGCCCGGAGGGTGGCGATGTAGCCGTCGATAGCCCCGGGGAGTGCCTGCAGACGACGGGCGACGACTTCCCAGTCCTCCACCGTGTCGGTGGGCATGAGATCGAACACGGAACGGATGTCCTGCGCCGGCGACGCGATGACGTTGAGGTCTCGCAGGCCGGCCCGCGCATCGTGCAGCTCGAGGTCCAGGCGCAGCTCGCGCGACAGGTCAGCCTTCGTCACGCCGTCGATGTCGTCGAGGGGCGCGGTGGCTTCGAGCTGGTCGAGCGTGCGGCGAGCCGCGTCGGCGTAGCGCTCCGCCCCCTCGGGCGAGTAGTCCCCGAAACGGTCGTTGTACTCGAACCGGCCGATGTAGGTGGCGGTCGTGGGCGACAGCTCGGCCACGGTGTCGACCCACGTGTCGGCGATGGCGTCGATGGGAGTGGAGGGGCGAGACGTTTCACTCATGGTTTCGAGCCTACGCCGAGGGCCGTCACGCTTCAGTGCCCGGCCGCGTTCCAATCGGCACCGCGCCCGATCTGTACATCGAGCGGGACGGTGAGCTGCGCCGCATCCCCCATGCGCGCGCGCACGATCTGCTCAGCCTGGTCCCACTCCCCCGCGGCGACCTCGACGACAAGTTCGTCGTGGATCTGCAGGAGCACGCGCGAGGCCAGCCCCCGCTCCTGGAACTCCGCGTGGATGCGGAACAGGGCGATCTTCATGATGTCGGCCGCGCTGCCCTGGATCGGGGCGTTGAGCGCCGCACGCTCCGCATTCTCGCGCAGCACCCGGTTGGGGCTGGAGAGGTCGGGGAACGGACGGCGCCGCTTGAAGATCGTCTCGGTGTAGCCGTCTTCACGGGCCTTCTCGACGGACGCGCGCAGGTAATCGCGCACCGCACCGAAGCGCGCGAAGTACTCACCCATCAGCTGCTTCGCCTCGGACTGCTCGATGCGCAGCTGCTTCGAGAGCCCGAACGCAGACAGTCCGTAGACGAGGCCGTACGACATCGCCTTGACCTTCGTGCGCATCTGCGAGGTGACCTCGTCGGGAGCCACACCGAACACGCGCGCGCCGACGAAACGGTGCAGATCCTCCCCGGTGTTGAACGCCTCGATCAGCCCCGGGTCTTCCGACAGGTGCGCCATGATGCGCATCTCGATCTGCGAGTAGTCGGCGGTGAGAAGGGTCTCGTAGCCGGCGCCGACCTGGAAGGCGGAGCGGATGCGGCGGCTCTCCTCGGTGCGGATCGGGATGTTCTGCAGGTTCGGGTCCGTGCTCGACAGACGGCCCGTCTGCGAACCCGTCTGCAGATAGGTCGTGTGGATCCGCCCGTCGGATGCGATCGCGGCATCCAGCGTCTCGATGATCTGTCGCAGCTTCGTCGCTTCACGGTGCTGCAGCAGCAGATCGAGGAACGGATGCGGATGCGACTCCTGCAGATCGGCCAGGACGGCTGCATCCGTCGAGTAGCCCGTCTTCGTCTTGCGGGTCTTGGGCAGCTGAAGCTGCTCGAAGAGGACCTCCTGCAGCTGTTTGGGAGAACCGAGGTTCACCTCGCGGTCGATCGCCGCATATGCGCGCTGGGCCAAGCCGTCCGCACGCTCGGCGAGTTCGGTCGAGAACCCCGACAGCACGTCGTGCGACACCGCCACACCCGCGATCTCCATGTCCGCGAGGGCGAGCAGCGTCGGCAGCTCGATGTCGGTGAGGACCGACGACGGGCCTTCGCCCAGGGCGGCGCGCAGCGGCTCGGCCACGCGGAGCGTGTACCACGCGAGCTGACCGGGGGTGGCTCCCTCGGTCTCCGGCACGAGCTGGGACGGATCGGCCTCCGGGAGCTTCTCTCCGAGGTAGCGGTCGACGAGATCGCCGAGCGACTTGTCGGGAAGGCTCGGACGGATCAGCCAGCCGGCGAGGAGCGTGTCGAACGCCACGCCGGCGACCGTGAGTCCCGCGCGCCGCAGCGCCTTCACCTGCCCCTTGGCGTCGGTGAACGTCTTGGGCCGGTCGGAGGCGAGCCAGGGAGCGAGGGCTTCGGCGACGCCGTCGCTCCAGCCCGCCTCGATCACCCCGGAAGCGCGGGCGAGCCCGATGCGCACGGGCACCGAGGCACCCAAAACGACGGTCACTCCGACCTCTGCGTCTCCGGCCTCGTCGAGCCAGGCGGTGAGCATCGCGGGGTCTGCCGCCTCCACGGGCGCGGGGGCCGCGACGACGGGTGCCTCGTCGGCGACGGCGCCGGCCGCATCCGCTCCGGTCGCCTCGAACACGCGCGGCAGGAGCGTGCGGAACTCCAGCCGCGCGAAGATGTCGCGCACCCCCTGCGCGTCGATCGGACGCACGGCGAGGTCGTCCGGCGTCACGGGCAGCTCCACGTCTCGCAGGAGACGGTTGAGCGTGCGATTGCGACGCACGTCGTCGATGTGCTCGCGCAGGTTGTTGCCCACGACGCCGGTGATCTTGTCGGCGTTGGCCAGCAGCTCGTCGAGCGATCCCCACTGCGTGAGCCACTTCACGGCCGTCTTCTCGCCGACCTTGGGTACGCCCGGAAGATTGTCGCTCGTCTCCCCCACCAGAGCCGCGATCTCGGGGTACTGCTCGGGGGCCACGCCATAGCGCTCACGCACCGTCTCGGGTGTGTAGCGCTTGAGCTGCGAGACGCCCTGGACGCTCGGGTAGAGCAGCGTCACCTCGTCGGTCACGAGCTGGATGGTGTCGCGATCGCCGGAGCAGACGAGGACGTCGTAGCCCGCAGCGACGCCCTCGGTCGCCAGGGTCGCGAGGATGTCATCCGCCTCGATGTCTTCCTTCGTCAGCACCGTGACGTTCATGGCGCGCAGGCACTCCTGCAGCAGGGGGATCTGCCCGGAGAACTCCGGCGGGGTCTCGCTGCGCGTCGCCTTGTACTCGGGGTACTCCCGGGTTCGGAAGGAGACCCGCGAGGTGTCGAAGGCGACCGCCAGGTGTGTCGGCTTCTCGGCTTTCAACAGATTCACGAACATCGAGAGGAAGCCGTAGACCCCGTTGGTGTGCTGCCCGTCCTTCGTCGTGAAGTTGTCGACGGGAAGGGCGTAGAAGGCCCGGAAGGCGAGCGAATGGCCGTCGACGACCAGCAGAGTAGGCTTTTCGGAGTCCGTCACCCTGACAGCCTAGTAAGGCCTGCGGACACGACACCCCGGAACCCAGGAGCAGCATGACCGCGCCCGAGTACACGATCGATCCGCTGGAATGGGTGACGCGCCGCGGCACGGGCGCCCTCGCCGACAAGATGGGGCTCGAGTGGCTCGAGTTCACCGCGGAGCGCGGAATCGCACGCATGCCCGTCGAGGGCAACACCCAGCCCGTTGGTCTCTTCCACGGCGGGGCTTACGTCGTGCTCGGCGAATCGCTGGGTTCGATGCACGCGAACTATCTCGCGGGACCCGGGCGCCTCGCCGTCGGGGTCGACATCAACGCGACGCACACGCGGTCCGCCACGTCCGGATTCGTCACAGGAGTGTGCACTCCCCTGCACGTCGGACGCACGCTGATGGTGCACGAGATCGTCCTCTCGGACGACGCGGGGCGCCGCTGCTCGACCGTGCGCATCACGAACCTCGTGAAGGACACCGACGGCATCGCCTGATCCATCGGATCAGGCGATGAGCCTCACTTCTTCGGGGCGAGCTGCTCGATGATCGCCTTCGCGACATCCTGCATCGTCAGGCGGCGGTCCATCGACGCCTTCTGGATCCAGCGGAACGCCTCGGGCTCGCTCAGGCCCATCTTCTCGTTCAGCAGGCCCTTGGCCCGGTCGACGAGCTTGCGGGTCTCGAAGCGCTCGACCATGTCAGCGACCTCGGCCTCGAGCGTGATGATCTGCTCGTAGCGGGCCAGGGCGATCTCGATCGCGGGCAGCAGGTCGTTCGGCGTGAACGGCTTCACCACGTAGGCGAGCGCTCCGGCCTCGCTCGCGCGCTCCACGAGCTCCTTCTGACTGAAGGCGGTGAGGAGAACGACCGGCGCGATGTGGTTCTTGTTCAGCTTCTCCGCTGCGCTGATGCCGTCGAGCTGCGGCATCTTCACATCCATGATCACGAGGTCGGGACGCAGATCGGTCGCGAGCTGCACGGCGGTCTCACCGTCTCCGGCCTCGCCGACGACGTCGAAGCCGTTGTCGCGGAGGATCTCGACGATGTCGAGGCGGATCAGCGACTCGTCCTCTGCCACCACCACGCGGCGGGGGGCGGTCGGGTTGGTCGCGGCGGTTTCCTGCTCAGTCACCTTTGAATCCTACGGCACGCGGCCACCCCGCATCCGGATGCGACACCGCCCTCGCCCAGGATGCGGCCGGCCGGGGTCTGCGAGGCGATCTTCCGCCCCCGAGGAAACCGCGCGGCCGGACCGGACCTCCCGGCGGCGGGAAGCGGGCGAGCGGTGCGATAAAGTCGAATCCGGCCACGTGAGTGGCCGATTGCCGGCGTGGCGGAATGGCAGACGCGACCGACTCAAACTCGGTTACTCGAAAGGGTGTGTGGGTTCGACTCCCACCGCCGGCACCCAGCGGGAGACCCGCACCTCCCGCGGCACGGTCTCCCCCGCATCCGTGTCTCCCCCGCATCCGTGTCTCATTTGTGCACGTTGCTGGGGCCTCCCGCGTGAAGGGTTGAGACACGCATCCCTGTGCGGGCCGCCCCGGGTCCTTCGTGTCTCACTCATGCACGTTCCGGGAGCCTCCTGCGTGAAGGGTTGAGACACGCATCCCTGTGCGGGCCGCCCCGGGTCCTTCGTGTCTCACGCGTGCACGTTCCGGGAGCCTCCTGCGTGAAGGGTTGAGACACGCATCCCTGTGCGGGCCGCCCCGGGTCCTTCGTGTCTCACGCGTGCACGTTCCCCGGGCCTCCTGCGTGAAGGGTTGAGACACGCACCGCCGGGCTAGGGGCCGTGACGGCTCCGTGTCGCACTTGTGCACGCTCGCGCCCCCGGGAACGTGAAGGGTTGAGACACGCATCCCTGTGCGGGCTGCCTTGGGTCCTTCGTGTCTCACTCGTGCACGTTCTCGGGGCCTCCCTCGTGAAGGGCTGAGCCGCGCATGCCTGCGTCGCGCACCGCAAGCCGCACCAGACCTGCAGGCGTCGCACAGCAGAAGGGACCTCCCCCGGTGGGGAAGGTCCCTTCTGTGCACCTCGCGGGTTACTCGCCCGACCAGATCGGGGCGCGGCCGTTGACGGCGTCGCCGATCTTGTGGATGCGGATGTCGTTCGTCGACCCGGCGATTCCGGGAGGGGAACCGGAGATCACGACGACCTTGTCACCCTCCTTCGCCAGGCCCTTGGAGAGGAAGAACTCGTCCACCTGCATGAACATGTGGTCGGTGTGCGGCACGTGCTCCACCAGCGCGGACTGGATGCCCCACGTGACGGCCATGCGGCGGCGGATCGCCGGGTCCGGCGTGAACGCCATCATCGGGATGCTGGGACGCAGGCGCGACATGCGGCGGGCGGTGTCGCCGGACTCGGTGAAGATGCAGAGCCAGCTCGCCTCGACGAACTGAGCGACCTCCATCGCGGCGAGGGTGATCGCGCCACCCTGCGTGCGCGGCTTCGTGTTCAGCGGAGCGATGCGGTCGAGACCGTGCTCCTCCGTGGAGGCGACGATGCGCGCCATCGTCTCGACGACGCCGACCGGATACTTGCCGACGCTCGTCTCGCCGGAGAGCATGACCGCATCCGCACCGTCGAGGACGGCGTTGGCGACGTCGCTCGTCTCGGCGCGAGTGGGAACCGGGTTCTCGATCATGGACTCGAGCATCTGTGTGGCCACGATGACGGGCTTCGCCATCCGGCGGCACAGCTCGACCGCGCGCTTCTGCACGATCGGGACGGCCTCCAGCGGGAGCTCCACACCGAGGTCGCCACGAGCGACCATGATGCCGTCGAAGGCGTCGATGATCTCCTCGAGGTTGTCGACCGCCTGCGGCTTCTCGATCTTGGCGATGACCGGCACACGCCGACCCTCTTCCGCCATGATCTCGTGCACGCGGTTGACGTCCTCCGCGTTGCGGACGAACGACAGGGCGATGATGTCCGCACCCGCGTTCAGACCCCAGCGAAGATCCGCCTCGTCCTTCTCCGAGAGCGCAGGGACGTTGACGGCCACGCCGGGCAGGTTGATGCCCTTGTTGTTGGAGACGGGGCCGGCGACGATGACCTTCGTGGTGACGACGGTGCCGTCGGTCTCGACGACCTCGACGCGCACCTTGCCGTCATCGATCAGGAGGAAGTCGCCCGGCTTGACGTCCTGCGGCAGGCCCTTGAAGGTCGTCGAGACGATCTCCTTGGTACCCAGGATGTCCTCGACCGTGATCTTGAAGATGTCACCCACGGCGAGCTCGTGTGGTCCATCGGCGAACTTGCCGAGGCGGATCTTGGGCCCCTGCAGGTCGACGAGGATCGCGACGGCGGAGCCGGCGTCCTCCGCGGCACGGCGCACGTTCGCGAAGTTCGCGTCGTGGACCGAGTAGTCACCATGACTGAGGTTGAGGCGGGCGACGTTCACACCTGCGTCGATGATCGCGCGGACCATCTCATAGGAGGAAGTTGCCGGGCCTAGGGTTGCGACGATTTTCGCGCGTCTCATCCGAGTTCGAACTCCGGGTCTTTTAGCGATGAAGGGGATGCAGGTTCAGCCTACGCGGGCTACAACCCGATCGCGATATCGGTGGGCCGTACAGGAGCGGGCAATGCGGTCGAACCCATCAGATAGCGGTCGACGGATGCGGCCGCCGCACGCCCTTCGGCGATCGCCCACACGATGAGCGACTGGCCGCGCCCCGCGTCACCAGCGACGAACACGCCGGGCGTGGTCGTCTGGTACGCGTCGTCGCGCTCGACGTTGCCTCGCGAGGTGAACTGCGTCTGCAGCTGACCCTCGAGCTCCGAGCGCTCCGGTCCGGTGAAGCCCATCGCGATGAGCACCAGGTCGGCGGGGATCTCCCGCTCGGTGCCGCTCTTGGGCACGCGGCGGCCGTCGACGAACTCGGTCTCGGCCACGCGCAGTGCGCGCACCTCCCCGACCTCGTTCGAGAGGAACTCGACGGTGGACGCGAGGAAGACGCGCTCCCCGCCCTCTTCATGCGCGGACTGCACCTCGAAGATCGTGGGCGTGGTCGGCCAGGGCTGCGCATCCGGGCGGGATGCGGGGGGCTGCTTGCCGATGGCGAGGTTCGTCACGCTCAGCGCGCCCTGACGGTGCGCCGTTCCGATGCAGTCGGCGCCGGTGTCGCCACCGCCGATGACGACGACGTGCTTGCCCTCGGCGCTGATCTGCGTGTGGAGCTTCTCACCGGCGACCGCGCGGTTCGACTCGACGAGGTACTCCATCGCGAAGTGCACGCCCGCCAGATCGCGGCCGGGGATGGAGAGGTCGCGCGGGACGGTGGAGCCGGTCGCGACGACGACCGCGTCATACCGGCTGCGCAGCTCGTCCCACGTGATGTCGCGCCCGATCTCGACGCCGGCGCGGAATCGCGTGCCCTCGTCCTGCATCTGACGAAGTCGAAGCTCCAGGTGGCGCTTCTCCATCTTGAAGTCGGGGATGCCGTAGCGCAGCAGACCGCCGATGCGGTCATCGCGCTCGAACACCGCGACCGTGTGACCCGCGCGGGTCAGCTGCTGAGCCGCAGCGAGCCCCGCCGGTCCGGAGCCGACGACGGCGACCGTCTTGCCGGTGAGCCGCTCCGGCGGCTCCGGCTCGACCCAGCCGTGGGAGAAGGCCTCGTCGATGATCGACACCTCGACCTGCTTGATGGTCACGGCCGGCTGATTGATGCCCAGCACGCACGCGCTCTCGCAGGGGGCGGGGCAGAGCCGTCCCGTGAACTCCGGGAAGTTGTTGGTCGCGTGCAGACGCTCGATCGCGCTGCGTCCCTCACCGCGCCAGGTCAGGTCGTTCCACTCCGGGATGAGGTTGCCCAGCGGGCATCCCTTGTGACAGAACGGGATACCGCAGTCCATGCACCGGCCTGCCTGCCGGCGCAGCACCGCCGAATCACCGGGCTCATAGACCTCTTTCCAGTCCAGGATGCGCACGGGAACGGGGCGCCGCGCGGGCAGCTCCCGCTCGGTCACCTTCAAAAAGCCCTTGGGGTCAGCCACCGGTCACCTCCATGATGCGGCTCCACACGATGTCGCCGTCGGGGTCGAGCCCCTCCGCCAACGCCTCCTCGCGGGTCTGCAGCACCGCTGCGTAGTCGCGCGGCATGACCCGCACGAAGTTCTTCACTTCCTCCTCGAAGTCCTCGAGGAGCGATGCCGCCAGAGACGAGTCCGTCTCCGCGGTGTGGCGCTCGAGCAGATCGCGCAGGATCGCGGCGTCGCCGGATCCCAGCTCCCCCAGCTCGAGCTCGCCCGAGGCGAGCGACTCGCGGTTCACCAGGTTCTCGTCCAGGCGGTACACGTAGGCCGTGCCGCCCGACATCCCGGCGCCGAGGTTGCGTCCGGTCGTTCCGAGAATGACGGCGAGCCCGCCGGTCATGTACTCCAGGGCGTGGTCGCCGACACCCTCGACGACGGCGGTCGCACCCGAGTTGCGCACCAGGAAGCGCTCGCCCACGACGCCGCGCAGGAACATGGTGCCCTGCGTCGCTCCGTAGCCGATGACGTTGCCCGCGATCACGTTCTGCGAGGCGTCGAAGCTCGAGCCTCGAGGCGGCCGCACGACGATCTGACCGCCCGAGAGGCCCTTGCCGACGTAGTCGTTCGAGTCGCCCTCGAGACGCAGCGTGATTCCCGACGGCATGAAGGCGCCGAAGGACTGGCCGGCGGATCCCGTGAGGTTCACGACGATCGAACCGCTCGGCAGCCCGTTCGCACCGCGCGCCTTCGTGACGTGATGACCGAGCATCGTGCCGACCGCACGCTCGGTGTTTCGCACCGGCAGGGTGATCTCGACCGTTCCGCCGTGCGCGATGACATCCTGCGCGCGCTCGATGAGCGCGACGTCGAAATGCTTCTCGAGCTCGTGAAGCTGCGCGCGGGCGTTCCGACGCGGCTCCTCCTCGGCGAACACGGGGCCCTCCAGGACGGGAGCCAGATCGAGGCCGCTCGCCTTCCAGTGCTCGATCGCACCGTTGACGTCCAGCAGCTCGTTGTGGCCGATCGCCTCGTCGAGCGAGCGGAACCCGAGCTCGGCGAGGTACTCGCGCACCTCCTGAGCGATGAACTCCATGAAGTTCACGACGAACTCGGGCTTGCCGGTGAAGCGCTCACGCAGAACGGGGTTCTGCGTCGCGACTCCCACCGGGCAGGTGTCGAGATGGCACACGCGCATCATGATGCAGCCGGAGACGACGAGCGGGGCTGTCGCGAATCCGAACTCCTCGGCACCCAGCAACGCACCGATGATCACGTCGCGGCCCGTCTTCAGCTGTCCGTCGACCTGCACGACCACGCGATCGCGCATGCCGTTGAGCATGAGCGTCTGCTGCGTCTCGGCGAGGCCCAGCTCCCACGGGGTGCCGGCGTGCTTGAGCGAGTTGAGGGGGCTGGCGCCCGTTCCGCCGTCGAATCCGGAGACCAGGATGACGTCGGCCAGGGCCTTCGCCGTGCCCGCCGCGACCGCGCCGATGCCCGACTGGCTCACGAGCTTCGCGTGCACACGTGCCGACGGGTTCGCGCGCTTGAGGTCGAAGATCAACTGCTTGAGGTCTTCGATCGAGTAGATGTCGTGGTGCGGCGGCGGCGAGATGAGACCGACACCGGGCGTGCCGCCGCGCGTGCGCGCGACCCAGGGGTACACCTTCTGCGGGGGCAGCTGTCCGCCCTCACCGGGCTTCGCGCCCTGGGCGAGCTTGATCTGGATGTCGTCGGCCTCGGTGAGGTACAGGCTCGTGACACCGAACCGGCCGGACGCCACCTGCTTGATGGCACTGCGCCGCTCGGGATCGAGCAGGCGCTCGACGTCCTCGCCGCCCTCCCCCGTGTTCGACTTTCCGCCGATGCGGTTCATCGCGATCGCGAGGGTCTCGTGCGCCTCCTTGGAGATCGAGCCGTAGCTCATCGCCCCGGTCGAGAAGCGCTTCACGATCGCCGAGATCGGCTCGACCTCGTCGATCGGCACGGGAGGCCGGACGCCGGTGCGCAGGCCGAACATGCCGCGCAGCGTCTTGAGCTCGCTCGCCTGGTCGTCCACGAGCTTCGTGTACTCGCGGAAGATGTCGTAGCGGCGCTCGCGGGTCGCGTGCTGCAGCCGGAACACCGTGTCCGGGTTGAACAGGTGCGGCGAACCGTCGCGACGCCACTGATACTCGCCGCCGGTCCACAGCCGCTCGTGGGCGCGCGCTGCCGCATCCTCCGGGTATGCGAACGCATGGCGTGCCGCGTTCTCGGCAGCGATGACGTCCAGACCCACGCCGCCGAGCTTCGACTCGGTGCCGGTGAAGTAGGACGCGATGAACTCCTCGGACAGTCCTACCGCCTCGAAGACCTGAGCCCCCGCATACGACGAGACCGTGGAGATGCCCATCTTCGACATGATCTTCAGGACGCCCTTGCCGAGCGCCTTGATCAGGTTCTTGACCGCCTTCTCCGGTGAGATGCCCGTGATGAAGCCTGCGCGCACGAGGTACTCGACGCTCTCCATCGCCAGGTAGGGGTTCACCGCCGAGGCTCCGTAGCCGATGAGGGTGGCCACGTGGTGCACCTCGCGCACGTCGCCCGCCTCGACCACGAGGCCGACCTTCATGCGGGTCTCCTTGCGGATGAGGTGGTGGTGCACCGCGGCGAGCATCAGCAGCGACGGGATGGGTGCCAGATCCGCGTTGGAGTCGCGGTCGCTGAGCACGATGAACTCGGCGCCGTCCTCGATGGCGCGGTCGACCTCGGCGCACATCTGCGTCAGACGCTTCTCCATCCCCTTCGCGCCGGCCTGCACGCGGTAGAGGCCTCGGATGGTCGCGGAGGTGCGACCCGGCAGAGCCGTGTCGATGTGCTGGATCTTCGCGAGCTCGTCGTTGTCGATCACCGGGAAGTCGAGCGTGACGGTACGCGCGTGCTCCGCGCCCCAGCTCAGCAGGTTCGGCTCGGGGCCGAGGCCCAGCGAGAGCGAGGTCACGACCTCTTCACGGATCGAGTCCAGCGGCGGGTTGGTCACCTGCGCGAACTGCTGCGTGAAGTAGTCGAACAGGAGCCGGGGGCGCTCGCTCAGTACCGCGACGGGCGTGTCGCTGCCCATCGCTCCGAGAGGTTCGGCGCCGGTCTGCCCCATGGGCGTCAGGAGGATGCGGACCTCTTCCTCCGTGTAGCCGAAGGTGCGCTGACGTCGTGTGATGGAGGCGATGGGATGCACGATGTGCTCGCGCTCGGGAAGCTCGGACAGGCGCACGCGGCCCGCATCCAGCCACTCCTGCCACGGCTGGAGCGTCGCGAGCTCGTTCTTGATCTCGTCGTCCTCGATGATGCGGCGCTGGGCCGTGTCGACGAGGAACATCCGACCGGGCCGCAGCCGACCGCGGCGCTTGATGCGCTCGGGCTCGAAATCGAGCACGCCGGTCTCGCTGCCGATGACGACCAGTCCGTCGGTCGTCTCCGTCCAGCGTCCCGGGCGCAGCCCATTGCGGTCGAGGGTGGCACCGACGACGGTGCCGTCGGTGAAGATCAGCGCGGCCGGACCGTCCCAGGGCTCCATCTGCATGGAGTGGTACTCGTAGAACGAGCGCAGCTTCGGATCCATGTCGGGCTGCTTCTCGTACGCCTCCGGGACCATCATCATGATGGCGTGCGGCAGGCTCCGGCCCGTGAGCGTCAGAAGCTCCAGCACCTCGTCGAACGACGCGGAGTCGCTCGCCCCGTCGGTGCAGATCGGCAGAAGCGGACGGATGTCGCCCAGCACCTCTGACTCGAGCTGCGACTGACGCGCCCGCATCCAGTTGCGGTTGCCGTTGACCGTGTTGATCTCACCGTTGTGTGCGACCATCCGCAGCGGCTGCGCGAGCGGCCACGACGGGAACGTGTTGGTCGAGTAACGGGAGTGGACGACCGCGAGCTCGGAGGCGAAACGCTCGTCCTGCAGGTCGGGATAGAACGGCTCGAGCTGCAGGGTCGTGACCATGCCCTTGTATCCGAGGGTGCGACTGGACAGCGAGACGAAGTAGGCGTCGAGCTCGTTGCGGGCGCGCTTGCGGAGCCGGAACACCCGACGATCCAGGTCGATGCCACTGAGCGCGGGCGCGTCGCCCACCGCCGGACGCGACAGGAAGAGCTGCTCGAACGCCGGACGCGCCTCGAGAGCCAGCTTGCCGAGGTGCTCCTCCTCCGTGGGCACCTCGCGCCAGCCGAGCACCACGAGGTTCTCGCTCGCGGCGATGCGCTCGATGCCGGCCTTCTGCGCGGCGCGCTCCTCACCGTCGCGCGGCAGGAACGCGAGACCGGCCGCGTACTCCCCCACCGGCGGCAGGTCGAAATCGACGACGGCGCGCAGGAACGCGTCCGGCATCTGCGTCAGGATTCCCGCGCCGTCGCCGGTGCCGGCGTCGGATCCGATCGCGCCGCGGTGCTCCAGATTGCGAAGCGCCGTCAGGGCGAGATCGATGATGTCGTGGCCCGCCTCGCCGCGAAGGGTCGCGACCATGGCCAGACCACACGCATCCTTTTCGAACGCGGGGTTGTACATGCCCTGCTTGGCAGGGAAGGCGCCGAAGCCCGCAGATCCGGGGGCGCTGTGACGGGGGCTCGAAGCCATACCAACCGTCCTCGATTGTTGCTGTTGCTGGGACGACGTCGGCCCGGAGAGTTACTTGGCGGCGGTGCTTGTGGCGCTGCCAGTGGTGATGGTTTCGTCGGCGGGGGGTGCGCTCACATCGACGAAGTCCTCGGTGTTCTGCGATTGTACAGCCGACTTGTCCACCCACTCGCGACCGGGCCGGTACGGCGATGCCTCCAGACCCGTGTGACGCACCTTCTGCACGACCAGGATGACGAGTCCCAGGATGACGCCGACGATGGCGGCCCACACGTTCGAGCGCAGCCCGAGGAACACCTCGCTCGGGTCGATGCGGATGTTCTCCCAGACGATTCGGCCCGCCGAGTACCAGACGAGGTAGAGACCGAACTGACGACCCCACTGGAGCGTGAAGCGCTTGCCGGCCCACAGGATCACGGCCGCGCCCAGAAGATTCCAGATCACCTCGTAGAGGAAGGTCGGCTGGAAAAGCGTCCCTTCTGGCAGTCCCACGGGGATCGCGTCGTTCGGCCGGGCGATCTCCAGCCCCCACCACCCGTCGGTCGGCTGACCGAACAGCTCCTGGTTGAAGTAGTTGCCGAAACGGCCCATCGCCTGGGCGATGATGAGCCCAGGAGCGAGGGCGTCGGCGAAGCTCCAGAACCGGATACCCGTCCAGCGACAGCCGATCAGCGCGCCGATCGCACCGCCGATGAGGGCGCCGTAGATCGCGATGCCGCCCTCCCAGATGGCCCACACGGAACCCTGCTCGAAGGGGTTCCACGTGTTCTTGCCGTCACCGAAGTAGAACCCCGGGTGCGTGAGCACGTGGAAGGCTCTGGCGCCGATGAGGGCGAGAGGAATCGCGAACAGTGCGATGTCCACGACGACCCAGGGCTCGCCACCGCGCTTGGTCAGGCGCCGGTTGGTGAGGATCGTGGCCACGACGATGCCGGCGATGATGCACAGCGCGTAGAAGCGGATCTCCGGACCGCCCGGCCACAGGTCGAAGTGGTTGATCGGAGGGCTCGGGATGCTGGCGAGCACGCCTGCGGGCGCGCTCGTGAGGGCGAACGTCATGACGACGAGTCTAAAGGCGTCGATGGTGCGCTCGTGCGCGCTCAGGCATACCTGTCGAAGCGCGCGCCCTCGGGTCGGGAACGCTCGATCGTGAACACCAGCAGGACGATCGCCCCGATCAGCGGGATCAGCAGGATGAAGAACCAGAGCCCGCTGCGATCGGTGTCGTGCAGACGGCGCCAGGTCAGGGCGAGACCGGGCAGGAGGGTGAGCAGGGAGTAGAGCGTGGCGATGGCCCCGATCACCGTCGTCACGCCGGCGTCAGACTGTGCGCCGTTCCACACCACGTAGGGTGCGGGCCACGCCGCGAAGGTCAGCGGCTCGCCGGCGGCGGTCGAGACGATCTGGAATCCGATCCCGACCAGGGCGTTCGTCAGCACCCACCACCAGAACTCGCTGCGGCTCGCCCTGCCCGCGAACGTCGCGTACTTCAGGAAGTAACGCGCGATCGCCTGCGCCCAGGACGCTCCGTAGAGCGGCGACGACAGGGGGATCACGGAGGAGCTCACCTCGGCGACGCTACGCGAACCGAGCCTTCCTCGCGAGCCGGGCTCAGCGACGCGTGCCGTCAGCGAGGGCGCGGGCGGTGCGCCCCAGCTCCTCGAGTCCGCCGTCACGGAGCGCGCGCACCAGGGCCGTTCCCACGATCGCGCCGTCGGCGTACTCCAGGACGCCGGAGACCTGTTCCGCGTTCGAGATTCCGATGCCGACCGCGGCGTGCTCTACGCCCTTCTCGCGCAGTCGCGCCACGAGCGTGCGTGCGGCCGCATCCAGCTCGGCGCGCTCCCCGGTGATCCCCATCGTCGAGACCGTGTAGACGAATCCCGTCGAGTTCTGCACGACGAGCTCGAGCCGCTCGTCGCTCGAAGTGGGTGCGGCGAGGAAGATGCGGTCGAGTCCCGTCCGCTCGCTCGCGGCGATCCATTCGGCAGCCGCCTCCGGAGTGATGTCGGGGGTGATGAGCCCGGCTCCCCCGGCCGCGAGCAGGTCGTCGGCGTATCGATCGACGCCGTACTGGAAAACGGGGTTCCAGTACGTCATCACGACGACCGGAACGTCGACGCGGCTCGTGATCTCCTTGATCGCCGGGAACAGGTCGCGCAGTCGGAAGCCTGCGGCCAGCGCGGCTTGCGTCGCCTCCTGGATGACCAGGCCGTCCATCACGGGATCGGAGTACGGCGGGCCGAGCTCGATGATGTCCGCGCCGTTCTCGGCGAGCATGACCGCCGCCTCGATGCTGGTGGCGATGTCGGGGAAACCGAGCGGGAGGTACCCGACGAACGCTCCCCGTCCCTCGGCGTGGGCGGCCTCGATGGCCGCTGCGACGCGTGAGCTCACAGCTCGGTCCCCTCTCCTCGTGCCTCGTCGGACGACGGCGGGACATCGACCGGCGACCCCTCCTCGCCTGCGGCGTCGTAAAGGTCGAAGTAGCGGGCGGCGGTGTCCATGTCCTTGTCACCGCGACCGGACAGGTTGATGGCGATGACCGCGTCGGGGCCCAGCTCCTTGCCGATGCGCAGCGCGCCCGCCAGCGCATGCGCCGACTCGATGGCGGGGATGATGCCCTCGGTGCGCGAGAGCAGACGCAGAGCCTGCATGGCCTCGTCGTCGGTCGCCGGGATGTAGGACGCACGCCCGATGTCGGCCAGCCACGCGTGCTCGGGGCCGACACCCGGGTAGTCCAGGCCCGCGGAGATCGAGTGGGACTCGACGGTCTGGCCGTCCTCGTCCTGGAGCACATAGGTCTTCGCGCCGTGCAGGATGCCCGCACGACCGCGTTCGATGGAGGCCGCGTGCTTCGGGGTGTCGACCCCGTCACCCGCCGCTTCGACGCCGTAGAGCGCGACCGACTCGTCGTCGAGGAACGCGTCGAACATGCCGATCGCGTTCGAGCCGCCCCCGACGCACGCGAACACGGCGTCGGGAAGCCGGCCCACCTGATCGAGGAGCTGTGCGCGAGCTTCCTCGCCGATGACCTTCTGGAAGTCGCGCACGAGGGCGGGGAACGGATGCGGCCCCGCTGCGGTACCGAAGATGTAGTTCGTCGTCTCGACGCTCGCCACCCAGTCGCGATACGCCTCGTTGATGGCGTCCTTGAGAGTGCGCGAGCCCGTCGTGACCGGGATGACCTCGGCGCCCAGCAGCCGCATCCGCGCGACGTTCAGAGCCTGCCGCTCGGTGTCGACTTCGCCCATGTAGATCGTGCACTCGAATCCGAACAGCGCCGCAGCGGTCGCGGTCGCGACGCCGTGCTGCCCGGCGCCCGTTTCCGCGATGACGCGCGTCTTTCCCAGGCGCTTGGTGAGCAGGGCCTGTCCGAGAACGTTGTTGATCTTGTGCGAGCCGGTGTGGTTGAGGTCCTCGCGCTTGAGGAACACGCGTCCGCCACCCGCGTGGGCGGCGAACCTCGGCACCTCCGTGAGCACCGAAGGACGTCCGGCGTAGGAGTGCAGCAGCTCCGCGAACTCCGCCTGGAAGGCGGGATCGACGATCGCGGACTCGTAGACAGCAGTCAGCTCGTCGATCGCGGCGATGAGCGACTCGGGCATGTAGCGCCCGCCGTACTGACCGAAGAAGGGTCCTTTGACATCGCGCAGACTCATGATCCAGCCTCCAGGAAAGCGTGCAGGGTCGCGACCGGCTCCGAGGTCACGAGAGCCTCGCCGATGAGGACGACGTCCGCGCCGCCGGAGCGGTAGTGGCGCACGTCATCGGGAGTGAGGACCGCCGATTCGGCGATCTTGATCGCATCGCTCGGGAACGAATCGGCGAGACGGCCGAACAGATCGCGATCGAGTTCGAACGTGCTGAGGTTGCGCGCGTTGACCCCGATGAGACGTGCTCCGAGATCGGCTGCGCGGGACAACTCTTGGGCCGAGTGCGTCTCCACGAGCGGCGTCATGCCGAGCTGGAGAACGAGCTCGTGCAGCTCGGCGAGCAGCTGTTGCTCGAGGGCCGCGACGATCAGCAGCACCAGATCCGCCCCGGATGCGCGGGCTTCGAGCACCTGGTAGGGCGTGGCGATGAAGTCCTTGCGCAGAACCGGGACCGAGACGCGCTCGCGCACCGCTTCGAGGTCGGCGAGGCTGCCCTTGAACTTGCGCCCCTCCGTGAGCACCGAGATCGCGCTCGCGCCGCCCTCTTCGTATCGAGATGCCTGGAAGGCGGGATCGGGAATCGCCGCCAGGTCGCCGCGGGACGGGCTCGCCCGCTTCACCTCGGCGATGATCTTCACGCGGTCCGCGGGGGCGAGGGCGGCCAGCGCGTCGAGCGCAGCGGGGCGGTCCAGCGCAGCGCGCTCCACGACCGCCAGAGGCGTGCGCGACTCTCGCTCGCGGGCATCCTCCACTGCGCCGGCCGTGAGGTCGGCGAGCACCATCAGTGCTCTTTCGCGACGTACTTGGGGCCGTTGACGCCCCAACCGGCGCGGGCCAGAGCCCACCCGGTGATCAGACCCACCACGAGCAGACCGACCGACGCCCAGACGAGCACGGGCATGTCGAGCACGAAGAACACCGTGCCCAGCGCGACGGCGACGAGCATGATCACCACGGCCGTCCAGGCTGCCGGGGAGTGTCCGTGGCCGGGGTCGTCGATGGAATTGCTCATGTCTCTCCTTCGGGTGCGGCCTCGTGACGGCCGGATCCAGTCTAGCGGGGCGGGTCGGGGAAGGTCGGATCATCGCCGCGCGAGAGGTCGTCCCACGAGTCGATCGCGTCCAGCGGTGCGCCGTCGGCGGTGGCTCCCCTACGGCGCGGAGCGTCGTACTTGCGCCCTCCGCCCGGCCAGCGCCAACCGGTGACGAGAACGAACGAGCCCGCCACCAGCAGCACGACGGCGGCGACGAGGGTGACCACGGGCCACCCCGTGACGCTCGTGCTCGCGACGAGTGCCGCCACCGACGAGTCACCGGTGATGCCGGTGGTCTCCGTCACGCTCGGGGCATAGGCGTCGATGGGAGCGTCGAAGGCGACGGGCGCCGTGAGCAGCGCGATACCGATCGCGGCAGCCACCGTCAGAGCGCCGAACACGACCCGGAGGACCCGGCCGACGATCGACAACGCAGCGCCCAACGCGAGCACCGCGAGACTCAGCGGCGTGAGCACGGGGATGGCGGCGGTCCCCGCGACCGCGACATCGGCGGCCGCGCCGTCCGTCAGCGCGACGTGGATCCAGGTCTGCGTGGCCGCCAGGGTGCTCGCGGCACCGCCTACCAGGATCGCCAGAACCGCGCTCGAGCGCGCGCGACGGATCACTCGCCGCCTCGAACGGGGTCCAGGTCGTCGGAGTCGAAGCAGGTCCGTGTGCCGGTGTGACAGGCGGGGCCGGTCTGTTCGACGGACAGCAGCACGGCATCGCCGTCGCAGTCCAGACGGGCACCGTGCACGACCTGGATGTTCCCCGAGGTGTCGCCCTTGCGCCAGTACTCCTGCCTCGAGCGCGACCAGTACGTGGCGCGGCCGGACGTGAGCGTGCGCCGCAGCGCCTCCGCATCCATCCAGCCCATCATGAGCACCTCTCGGGTGTCCCACTGCTGCACGATCGCCGCGACCAGGCCCTGGTCGTTGAAGCGGACTCGGGAGATGCGCTCCTCGATGCTCTCGCTCACCGCCGCACCTCGATCCCGTCTCCGACCAGCGCGTCCTTGACGTCGCCGACCGTGAGCTGACCGGAGTGGAACACGGATGCGGCGAGCACGGCATCGGCGCCGGCTCGGATCGCGGGCGCGAAATCGCCGACCTGCCCGGCGCCGCCGGAGGCGATGACCGGAACGCGAGAGATCTCCCGCATCAGAGCGACGAGCTCGAGGTCGAAGCCGTTCTTCGTGCCGTCGGCGTCGATCGAGTTGACCAGCAGCTCGCCCGCACCGCGCTCGATCGCCTCGCGTGCCCACGCGAGCGCGTCGAGCTGCGTCAGCGTACGTCCGCCGTGGGTCGTGATGGCGAACCCGGAGGGCATCCCCTCGGCGCGCTTGACATCGAGCGACAGCACGAGCACCTGCGCACCGAAGCGGTCGGCGATCTCGTCGATCAGGCCAGGACGGGCGATCGCCGCGGAGTTCACGCCGATCTTGTCCGCGCCGACCGCGAGCAGCCTCGCGACGTCCTCGTCCGAACGAACGCCGCCGCCGACGGTCAACGGGATGAAGACCTCTTCCGCCGTGCGACGCACGACGTCGTAGGTCGTCGCCCGCTCGTCGACGGTCGCCGTCACGTCGAGGAACGTGAGCTCGTCAGCACCCTGTTCGAAGTACACGCGCGCGAGCTCGACGGGGTCTCCCATGTCGCGGAGGTTCTCGAAGTTCACGCCCTTCACCACTCGCCCCGCCGCCACGTCCAGGCACGGGATGACTCGGCAGACCACGCTCATCAGAGCCTCGCCGCGTGGATCTCGGTCACGAGGATCGCCCTCGCACCAATCGCATAGAGCGCGTCCATGACCTGGTTCACGCCCTTGCGCGGGCTCATGACACGCACCGCCACCCACGACGGATCCCGCAGCGGCGAGATCGTCGGTGATTCGATACCTGGGGCGACGGCGATCGCGTCGTCGACGAGGGCGGCGGGCAGGTCGTAATCGATGAGCACGTACTCGCGCGCGACGATGACACCGCGCAGGCGGCGCAGCAGCGTCTCGAGGCCTGCAGGCTCCTGCGCGCCGGTGATCAAGACCGCATCCGACTCCAGAAGGACCGGGCCGAAGATCTCGAGCCCCGCCTGGCGAAGCGTGGTGCCGGTGGAGACGACGTCGGCCACCGCGTCGGCGACGCCGAGTTCGACGGCCGACTCCACGGCACCGTCGAGCGGCACGAGGTCGACGGCCACACCGTGCTCGTCGAGGTAGGCGTCGACGAGGCCCGGGTAGGCGGTGGCGACCCGCATCCCCTCGAGGTCGGCGAGTTCGGTGAACCGACCGGGAGGGCCGGCGAAGCGGAACGTGGAGCCGCCGAATCCGAGCGCCTCGATCTCGCGCGCACCCGGCATGCGGGCGTCCAGCAGCAGGTCGCGACCGGTGATTCCGACATCGAGCGCGCCCGAACCGACGTAGGTGGCGATGTCCTTGGGGCGCAGGTAGAAGAACTCGACGTCGTTGAGCGGGTCGATGGCGTGCAGATCCTTCGGATCACGACGGCCCTTGTAGCCCGCTTCGGCGAGCATGGCCGCCGCGGTCTCGGAAAGGGAGCCCTTGTTGGGCACGGCGATTCTCAGCATGGGAAAACTCTCGGGAAGGTGACGGATGCGGCGGGTGCGGGCATCAGAGATGTCGGTACACGTCCGCCGGCGTCAGACCCTTGGCCAGCATGAGCACCTGGAGGTGGTAGAGCAGCTGGGAGATCTCCTCAGCCGCTTCGGTGTCGCTCTGGTACTCGGCGGCCATCCAGACCTCCGCGGCCTCTTCGACGATCTTCTTGCCGATCGCGTGCACACCGGCATCCAGCTCCGCGACGGTGCCGGATCCGGCCGGTCGCGTCCGGGCCTTGAGCTCCAGCTCCGCGAACAGGTCGTCGAACGTCTTCACCGTCCTAGGGTACCGTCCGCCGACCGACTCGGATGTCGCCCTCAGTGGCGGTGCATCCTCGCATCGGCGGCCTGCGCCCTGAGCCCGGCGATCGCCGCATCCGGATCCGCCGCGCCGAACACGGCGGATCCGGCGACGAACGTGTCCGCGCCGGCGGAGGCCGCCTGCTCGATGGTGGCTGGAGCGATGCCGCCGTCGACCTGGAGCCAGACCGCGGAGTCGACCCGGCGCGCGGCGTCGGCGAGCCGGGCGAGCTTGGGCATCGTCTCGGGCATGAACGACTGTCCGCCGAATCCCGGCTCCACGGTCATCACCAGGATCTGATCGAACTCGTGCAGCAGCTCCAGGAGCGGCTCCTCCGAGGTCCCGGGTTTGATCGCCACCCCGGCACGTGCACCGATCTCACGCAGCCGCCGTGCGAGAGCCACCGGGTCGGCGGCGGCTTCGAGGTGGAAGGTCACCGAGGCCGCACCAAGCTCCGCGTATCCGGGCGCCCAGCGATCGGGGTCGTCGATCATGAGGTGGACGTCCAGCGGCACGGGACTCGTCGCCTGCACGCGCTCGACCATCTGCGGACCGAACGTGAGGTTCGGCACGAAGTGGTTGTCCATCACGTCCACGTGCACGAAGTCGGCACCGGAGATGCGACCGAGCTCCGCCTGCATGTTGACGAAGTCTGCGGCGAGGATCGAGGGATTGATGCGGGGGGCGCTCACCCTGCCATTATCGGCGACGGTCACGCGCGTCGCCGCAGGAGCGAGATCGACATCGCGTCCGTCCCGTGACGGTGGGGCCACAGCTGGGCGCGTCCTGAGCCATCGGCGGGCGTGGGCAGATCCAGGGGGTGGCTGGCCACATCCTGGAGCACGGCGCGGGCGTCGAGCTCCTCTATGTCGTCGCCTCGGCGTCCACGCACCTCGGCCACGACCGCGCTCGTCTCCGCCAGGTGGGGCGAGCACGTGACGTAGGCGACGATGCCGCCGGGCGTCAGCGCATCGAGAGCGCTCTCCAACAGTTCCCGCTGAAGGCTCGCGAGCGCCGCCACGTCTGACGGCGACTTCCGCCAGCGCGCCTCGGGTCGCCGGCGCAGGGCACCCAGGCCCGTGCAGGGCGCATCGACCAGGATGCGGTCGTAACGGGCCCTGCCCGCACGCGAACGGCCGTCCTCCTCGCTGACCGCGATCTCTGCGGGAACGCCCGCGAGAGCCTGACGCACGAGGCCCGCACGCGCGGGAGCGATCTCGTTCGCCTCGAGCAGCGCTCCGCCTGCCAGAGCCTCGGCGGCGAGCAGGGCTGTCTTGCCGCCGGGCCCGGCGCACAGATCGAGCCACCGCTCCCCTGCGGTCACCGGCTCGGCCCGGCTGAGTGCGAGCGCGGCCAGCTGCGAGCCCTCGTCCTGCACGCGGATGCGGCCGCCGGCCGCACGGATCAGCGGCTCGGGGTCTCCGCCTGCGGAGAGTGCGCCGACGGGCGAGTACCGCGTCGGCGCGAGCTCGGCCGGCCGATCGGCGAGACCGGGAAGCACCGCCAGCGAGACCCGCGGCGACGCGTTGTCCGCACGCAGCAGGTCTTCGAGTTCGTCGGCGCGCCCCTCGGCGGCCAGCGCCCGGCGGAAGGCGCGGATCACCCAGACCGGATGCGCATACGCGAGCCCCAGCCGTTCGTCGTCGGAACGTGCCGCCGCCTCGATACGGGCGAGCCACTCCCCCGGCGTGTCGCGGGAGATCCTCCGGAGCACGGCGTTGACGAACCCGGTCGGCGCAGCGCCGATCGTCTCGCGCACGAGCCCCACCGTTTCGTGCACGGCCGCGTGGGACGCGATCCGGGTCGACAGCAGCTGATGCGCGCCCAGTCGCAGGGCGTCGAGCACGTCCTCGTCGATCTCGTCGGTGGGCCGCCCCGCCGCCGACGCGATGATGGCGTCGTAGGTGCCCAGGCGCCGCAGGGTCCCGTAGGTCAGCTCGGTCGCGAGGGCAGCGTCCTTCGCATCGAGGCCCGCTCGCGCGATCTCGGCCGGCAGAAGCAGGTTCGCGTAGGCATCGGATGCGGCGACGGCGCGCAGCGTGTCGAAGGCCACCCGCCGCGGATCGGAGCCGCTCACGACGCCACCAGCCCTTCCGGGGCGCGAAGGCCTCGCAGCCAGTCGCCCGCAGCCATCGCCGCCTTCCCCGCCGGCTGCACGCGCACGAGCGCGACGGGGTCGGTCGCGGTACCGACGAGCACTTCGGACCGCGCCGCACGGATCACCCCCGGCGCCAAGGCCGCGGCGTGCTCCGCGCGATGCATGTCGTGGATCTTCACGCGCGCGCCGTCGACCGTCGTGAAGGCGCCCGGTTCGGGCGTCGTGCCCCGGAAGCGCGACAGGACCGCATCCGCCGCCTGCGTCCAGTCCAGACGGCCGTCCTCGGCGGTCAGCTTGCCCGCGTACGTGCTCTCTCCCGCCTGCGGAACTCCGCGAGCGGTCCCGGTCGCCAGCTGATCGACGACGTCGACGAGCGCCGCGGCACCGTCGCGCGCGAGATCGTCCAGCACGCGTCCGGCGGTGGCTGTTGCGGGGATGCGGTAGCGGGTTCCCCCGTACACGGCGCCCTCGTCGAGACCCGCGGTCAACTGGAACACGTTCGTCCCGGTCTCGCTGTCCCCGGCGATGAGCGCCCGTTGCACGGGCGCGGCTCCGCGCCAGCGCGGCAGCAACGAGAAGTGAAGGTTGATCCACCCGAGCCGCGGTGTGCTCAGCAGCGGCTCCCGGACGAGGCCGCCGTACGCCACGATGACGCCCAGATCCGGTTCGAGCGCCGCGATGTGCTCGGTCGCCTCCGCATCCAAGCGATCGGTCTTGAACACGTCGAGATCCAGTTCCGCGGCAGCAGCGGCGACGGGCGACGGCGTGAGCACGCGCTTGCGCCCCACGGGCGCGTCACGGCGGGTGACGACGCAGGCGACCTCGTGATCGGTGCCGGCCAGGGCGCGAAGCGAGGCGACGGCGGGTTCGGGCGTTCCCGCGAAGACAAGACGCATCGGGTTCCTCACAGCTCGGGATCGGGCACGTCCACCCGAACTCTGAGTGTATTCCGGCTCCGCGCAGGGCTCCGGCCGCGCGCACGGCGCGCGCGGACGGCGTCGGCGATGAGTGCGGCCCGCAGAGAGCCCGTCACGGCCTTCCCATGGCCATAGTCGAATCGCACGAGGGCTCGCGACCGGGGCGGATCCTCTCCGAGGATCTCGGACGGCCCGAGGACGGCATCGGGGTCGAGCGCGGGAACCTCGGCGCGCAGCTGCGCAAGCGCCTCGTGGACGGTCCGGGGCTCGCCCTCGACGACCGCGACCCGCACCGCGGGCGGCAGATGCAGCACCGCTCGGTCGGCGAGCTCCGCGCGGGCGTAGGCGGCCTGCGTCCACGTGGCCAGAGCTCGGGCGAGCGGACCGGCGACCCCGGTCAGCAGCACCGGTGCGCCGGGCGTGGTCAGCGCGGCCGCGTTCGACCACCACCGCAGACACGACTCGCCGATCCGCAGGTCCTCGGCGAGCAGCATCCGGTCGCCGTCCAGCAGCAGCACCGCTCGGTACCCGCCTTCCGCGATCGGCTCCGCCCCCCTGGTCGCGATGACCAGAGCAGGGCGATGCTCGACGCGCGCGACCGGATGTTCGCCGTCGGCCACGATCACGCGCGTCCCGGGGAATGCCCGACCGAGTTCGTCCGCAGTGCGCTCGCTTCCCGACGATGCGAGACGCAGATGCTGCCCCTCGCACACCGCGCACTGCCAGCCGGCGATCCCGCGTCCGCACCAGGCGCACTCCGGTGGTCTGCCCTGCCTGCGCACGCGGAGCGGCCCCGAGCAGTGCAGGCAGCGCGCGGGCGCGCGGCACGAGGAGCAGACCACTACCGGCGCGTATCCGGGGCGGGCCACCTGGACCAGGACCGGTCCCTCCGTCAGCGCGTCCCGCACGGCCTGGAACGCCGAGGAGGGGATGCGTGCCTGCGCGACCGCATCGGACGTCGCCGTCAGCACGACGCGCGGCGTGACCCGACGGGCCGCGGCCAGGTGGCGGAACCACCCGATCTGAACGAGCCGCTCGACATCCGTGGTGCGCGTGTGCCCCAGCACCAGCAAGGCGCTCTGCTCGCTCTCCTGGCGCAGCAGCGCGACGTCGCGCGCGTGCACGCCGGGGCTCAGGGGCTCTGCCAGCAACGGGTCGCCGTCGTCCCAGATCACGACGAGACCCGTGTCACTCGTGGGCGCGTAGACGGCGGATCGGTTCCCGACCACGATGCAGGGCGCCGCCGCGAGGGTGCGCAGGTACGCGCCGTAGCGTGAGGGTCCGGTCTGCCGAGCGTCGGACTGCACGAGCGCGTTCGGCGGCACGCGCCCCGCGAGGGCGGTCATCACCTGTTCCTGATCACGGTGGTCGGGAACGACGATCACCACGCTCCGTCCCGCGGCGAGGGTGATGGTCGCCGCCGCAGCGATCAGGACGGCCCACGATCCGACCGTGCCGCCCTCCGCGAGCTCCACGACGCGCGGCGTCGCATCCACGGCGAGGCGTTCGCCGGCGCGGATACCCTCCGCCAGGTGCGGAAACGCCGCGAGGACCTCTTCGGCGGTCTTCACCGCATCGGCATGGGGCGCCTCGACGACGGGCTCGGGCGAGTGCAGCCATGCTTTCTCGGCACGCACCATCCGCTTCGGCACCGCGAGGCGAAGGACGTCGGATGCGGATCCCGCCGCCCGATCGGCGACGCGCCGGGCGAGGCTGTAGAGGCTCGGAGGTAGGACGCGCATCGGCGAGACCACGCTGTCGAGCTCGGAGAGCGGACGCTCATGGTCCGTCTCCTCGCCGCGTTCGACGAGGAACCCGTCGACGACGCGGCCGGCACTTCGCAACGGGACACGGACGCGCACCCCGGGCACAGCATCCGCGTCGAACTCGGGCGGGATCGCGTAGTCGAAGAGGCGGTCGAGCTGCGGCAGCGGCGAGTCGAGCAGGACGCGCGCGACGGGCCGACCGGGGCCGGCTGCCCCGGGCATCTCAGAGCCCGGCTGCGGCGCGCAACTCGTCGACGCGGTCCAGACGCTCCCAGGTGAACTCGGGAAGCTCGCGACCGAAGTGACCGTAGGCGGCCGTGGCCGAGTAGATGGGACGCAGCAGATCCAGCTGGTCGATGATGGCCTTGGGTCGCAGGTCGAAGACGTCGAGGATCGCCGCGGTGATCGTCTCGTCGCTCACATGTCCCGTGCCGAAGCTCTCGACGTACAGGCCGACGGGACTCGCCTTACCGATCGCGTACGCGACCTGCACCTCGAGGCGCTCGGCGAGACCTGCCGCGACCGCGTTCTTGGCGACCCAGCGCATGGCGTAGGCGGCGGAGCGGTCGACCTTGGAGGGGTCCTTGCCGCTGAAGGCGCCACCGCCGTGGCGCGCGGCGCCCCCGTAGGTGTCGATGATGATCTTGCGGCCGGTCAAGCCGGCGTCGCCCTTGGGGCCGCCGGTCACGAAGGGGCCCGCGGGGTTGATGTAGTACCGCACATCGGGCGTGTCGAGCCCGGTGTCCGCGAGGACGGGGTCGATGACCTCCCGACGCACCAGCTTGCGCAGCTCATCCTGACTGATATCGGGATGATGCTGCGTCGACAGCACGACCGACTCCACCGTCTTGGGCGTGTGGCCGTCGTAGCCGAGGGTCACCTGCGTCTTGCCGTCGGGACGGAGGAAGTCGAGGGCGCCCGATCGGCGCACCGCCGCCAGGCGTTCCGCCATCCGGTGCGCTGTCCACGCCGCCATGGGCATGAGCTGTGCCGTCTCGGTCGTCGCGAAGCCGAACATGATGCCCTGGTCGCCGGCGCCCTGTTCGTCGCGGGGATCCACCGATCGTCCCTCGCGCTGCTCGAACGCCTGGTTGACGCCCGCGGCGATATCCGAGGACTGTGCGCCGATGGAGACCGAGACACCGCACGAGTCGCCGTCGAAACCGGTGTCGCTGGAGGTGTATCCGATGCGGTTCACGACGTCGCGCACGATCGCGGGGATCTCGACGTAGGCACGCGTCGACACTTCGCCGGCGACGTGCACGAGACCCGTCGTCACGAGGGTCTCGACGGCGACGCGGCCCGTCGGATCCTCCGCGATGATCGCGTCGAGGATGCTGTCGGAGATCTGGTCGCAGATCTTGTCCGGATGGCCTTCCGTGACGGACTCGGACGTGAAAAGACGCAGCTCGGTCATCGCAACTCCACTCGAGATGTGAGGGACACCCCCCCACTGTGACGCTCCCCCCGGACACCGAAGTGCCGGGGGGAGCGTCGAGATGATCAGATCACTCGGCGTGACGCAGCCGCAGCTTGTCTTCGTTGATCTCGTGCAGCGCGATCGTGAGCGGCTTGTCCTCGATCGTGGAGTCCACGAGCGGGCCCACGTTGTCGAAGAGGTTGCCCTCGTGCAGATCGGAGTAATAGTCGTTGATCTGACGCGCCCGCTTGGATGCGTAGATGACGAGCTGATACTTCGAGTCGACCTTGTCGAGAAGGCTGTCGATGGGGGGCTCGATGATGCCCTGGTTGGTCCCAGCCATGGCGGTACCTCCTGGTTCGGGGATGTCGGCGGAGAGTCGTTCGACGACGACGCATCACGATAGACGCGCGGAAGCCTTCGTCAATTCTACGACCTTGCGCGCCGCCTCGGCGACTTCTGCGTTCACGACCCGGTAGTCGAACTCGCCCTGAGCCGCCAGTTCCACCCGTGCGGTGCGCAGGCGTCGCGTGCGCTCCTCGGCATCCTCCGTGCCGCGCCCGACCAGACGCTGCACGAGCTCGTCCCAGCTGGGCGGGAGCAGGAACACGAGCGCGGCGTCCGGCGCTGCCGCCCGCACCTGCCGAGCTCCCTGCAGATCGATCTCGAGCAGAACCGTGCGACCGTCGGCCAACGCGCGTTCGATCGGCCCGCGGGGCGTGCCGTACCGGTACTTGTTGTGCACGGTCGCCCATTCCAGCAGCTCACCGCGGGCGATGAGTTCGTCGAAGGCGGCGTCGTCCACGAAGAAGTAGTGCGTGCCGTCGATCTCGCCGGGGCGAGGCGGACGCGTGGTCGCCGAGACGGAGAGAAGGATCTCCGGGTAGTGCTCCTGGATATGGGCGGCCACGGTGCCCTTGCCGACCGCGGTCGGGCCTGCGAGCACGAGCAGACGGCTGCGTGCCGCGCGCGGCTCGGGTTCCGGGAGACGCCCGTCGAGCCACCCGTGCAGCGCGGCGCGCTGGCGCACCCCGAGACCGCCGAGACGCTTCACGGGCGAGATGCCGAGCTCGGCGAGGATGCGGTCGCGCTTGCCCTCTCCGATGGCCGGGAGCGAGGTGAGGAACTCCGGGACGCGCAGGGTCCCGGCGGCGGATGTGGGTTCTGCCACCGCACGTCGCAGAACCTCCTGGCCGCTGATCACGCGAGTGGCGAGGTCGCGTTTGAGCGATGCCCGGGCGCGGCGGGCTTCGACGGCCCGCCGCGAAGCGGCGGCTCGGTCGACCTCGGGAGGCGTTCGGCTGTCAACCACGGCGAACCTCCGAATAGAGCGCGCGTCTCTCGTCGATGCGGGCGGCCAGGCGAGCAGGGCCGGCAGACAGGATGCTCCTGCTCTCACTGGCGACGACCTGCGCAGCCACGTAGCCGAAGAGCGCGTCGAGGTCCGACGGCTGTGCACCCTGCGCACCGAAGCCCGGCGCCAGGATGGGAGTCCCGGCCAGCACGGTGTCGGTGAGGCCGAACGATGTGCGCTGCAGCGTCGCTCCCACGACCACCCCCGCGGGGCCGAGGGCTCCCGCGCTTCCCACGTTGTAGGAACCGACCTCGCGGGCGACACGGGCCGCGGTCGGCTCGTCATCGCCGGCGGATGCGTCCACCGTGATGGCGGTCTGCACGGCGGCGGCCTCTCGGTTGCTCGTCGCCGCCAGGACGAACACGCCCTTGTCCGCCCGGATCGCGCGCGTGATGGTCTCGTGCAGCGATTCCGGTCCGAGATACGGGCTGAGGGTGAGCGCATCCGCTTCCAGGGGCGAACCCGGCTCGAGCCAAGCGGCGGCGTAGCCGTCCATCGTCGAACCGATGTCACCGCGCTTCGCATCGGCGATCACCAGCAGACCCGCATCCCGCGCTGCCGCGAGCACGTCCTCGAGGGCCGCGTAGCCTGCCGACCCGAATCGTTCGTAGAACGCGACCTGCGGCTTCACGACGCCCACGCGCCCGGCCGCCGCGTCCACGACGCGGAGGCCGAACTCGCGCACACCGGCCGCATCCTCGCCGAGGCCCCAGGCGCGCAGCAGCTGTGCGTGGGGATCGATCCCCACGCACAGCTGCCCGTACTCCTCGAGCGCGGCGTGGAGCCGCGTTCCGAAACCGGCTGCGCTCACGCGCGCGCCGTCCGCTCCACCGCGTACTCCTGAAGGCTCTTCACGTCGAACCCCTCGCGCAACACGGGCAGCGCGCTGACGGCGGCGCCGAGCACGGCCATCGTCGTGAACAGGGCCTTGTCCGCAGCCACCGCGGCCGCGCGGATCTCGTAGCCGTCTGCACGCGCCAGGCCGCCGCTGGGCGTGTTGACGATCATGTCGATCTCACCCGCGTTGATGAGGTCGACGATGTTCGTCTCCCCCGTCTCCTGCGTCGCGGAGTACTTGTTCACGGTGCGCACGGCGATGCCGTTGCGTGCCAGGATCTCGGCCGTTCCCTCCGTCGCCACGAGCTCGTAGCCGAGTTCCTGGAGACGATGCGCCGGCAGGATGACGGCGCGCTTGTCGGCGTCGGCGACGGAGATGAACACCGTGCCCGACAGGGGCATTCCGCCGTAGGCGGCCTGCTGGCTCTTCGCGAACGCCGTCGGGAAATCGCGGTCGAACCCCATGACCTCACCGGTCGAGCGCATCTCAGGGCCGAGCACGGAGTCGACGGTCTGACCGTCCTTCGTGCGGAACCGCTTGAAGGGCAGCACGGCCTCTTTGACGGCGACGGGCGCGTCCAGCGGAACGCGCGAGCCGTCCTGCTCGGGCAGCATGCCCTCCGCTTTGAGCTCGGCGATGGAGCTGCCCGCCATGATGCGGCTGGCCGCCTTCGCGAGCGGAATGCCGAGCGCCTTGGAGACGAAGGGCACCGTACGGCTCGCGCGCGGGTTCGCTTCGATCACGTAGAGCACACCCGCACTGATGGCGAACTGCACGTTGAGCAGTCCCCGCACCCCCACGCCCTGGGCGATGGCGAGCGTCGCCTCGCGGACCCGGTCGATGTCGGTGCGGCCCAACGAAACCGGCGGGAGCGTACAGGAGGAGTCGCCGGAGTGGATGCCCGCCTCCTCCAGGTGCTCCATCACGCCGCCGATGTACAGCTCCTGGCCGTCGAACAGGGCATCGACGTCGAGTTCGATCGCGTCGTCCAGGAACCGGTCGACGAGCAGGGGCAGCCCCGGGCCGATGATCGCCGCGTCGGCGATACGGACGAAGTAGTCGCGCAGCGCCTCGGTCGAGTAGACGATCTCCATGCCGCGGCCGCCGAGCACGAAGCTCGGACGCACCAGCACCGGGTAGCCGATCTCCTCGGCGACGCTCACCGCGCCGTCGACGTCGATCGCCGTGCCGCTGCGCGGCGCCACCAGGCCCGCGTCGTCCAGGAGGCGCGAGAACAGCTCGCGCTCCTCCGCCAGATCGATCGCCGCGGGGCTCGTGCCCAGGATGCGGTAGCCCGCTGCTTCGATGCCCTTCGCGAGGCCCAGCGGGGTCTGACCGCCGAGCTGGCAGATGACACCGAGGATCTCGCCGGAGGCGCTCTCGGCGTGCAGCACCTCGAGGACGTCTTCGAGCGTGAGGGGCTCGAAGTACAGCCGATCGCTCGTGTCGTAGTCGGTCGAGACCGTCTCGGGGTTGCAGTTGATCATGACCGTCTCGTAGCCCGCATCCGAGAGCGCGAAGCTGGCGTGCACGCACGAGTAGTCGAACTCGACGCCCTGACCGATGCGGTTGGGACCGGAGCCGATGATGACGACCTTGGTGCGCTCCGAGGGCGACACCTCCGTCTCGGTGTCGTAGCTCGAGTAGTGGTACGGCGTGAGGGCCGGGAACTCCCCGGCGCAGGTGTCGACCGTCTTGTAGACGGGGCGCAACCCCAGGGCGTGGCGGATGCCGCGCACCTCGGCCTCGCCGATGCCGCGCAGCTCGGCGATCTGCACGTCGCTGAAGCCGTGCTCCTTCGCGACCCGCAGCACCTCGGCGTCGAGCTCGGCGGCCGCGCGCACGAACTCGGCCACCTCGTTGATGAGTGCGATCTGATCGAGGAACCAGGGGTCGATCGCCGTCGCCTCGAACGCCTGCTCGATCGTGGCGCCCTTGCGCATGGCCTGCTGCAGCACCACGATGCGCCCGTCGGTCGGGGTGGCTGCGATCTCCAGGAGCTCATCGACCGAGCGCTGCTCCTCGCCCCAGTGGAAGCTGGAGCCGCGCTTCTCGAGCGAGCGCAGCGCCTTCTGCAGAGCCGTCGCGTAGTTGCGACCGATCGCCATCGCCTCGCCGACGGACTTCATGGTCGTCGTGAGGGTCGTGTCCGCAGCGGGGAACTTCTCGAAGTTGAACCGGGGCACCTTGACGACGACGTAGTCCAGCGTCGGCTCGAAGCTCGCCGGGGTCACCTTCGTGATGTCGTTCGGGATCTCTCGTCGAGGCGGTAGCCGATCGCGAGCTTGGCGGCGATCTTGGCGATCGGGAATCCCGTGGCCTTGGACGCCAGCGCCGAGGAGCGCGACACGCGCGGGTTCATCTCGATCACGATGATGCGGCCCGTCACGGGGTCGACGGCGAACTGGATGTTGCAACCGCCCGTGTCGACACCCACGCGACGGATGATCTCGATCCCGATGTCGCGCAGCTTCTGGTACTCGCGGTCGGTCAGCGTGAGGGCGGGGGCGACGGTGATCGAGTCTCCCGTGTGCACGCCGACGGGGTCGACGTTCTCGATCGAGCAGACCACCACCGTGTTGTCGGCGGTGTCGCGCATGAGCTCGAGCTCGTACTCCTTCCACCCGAGGATGGACTCCTCGAGGAGGACCTCGTTGGTCGGAGAGTCGTGCAGACCGGCACCGCCGATGCGGCGGAGGTCGGCCTCGTCGTAGGCGAATCCCGAACCGAGGCCGCCCATCGTGAACGAGGGGCGCACCACGAGCGGGTATCCGAGCTTCTCCGCGCCGGCGAGGAGCTCGTCCATGGAGTGGCAGATGACGGAGGCGGCCACATCCGCACCGGCCTCGATCACCAGCTCCTTGAAGATCTGGCGGTCCTCGCCCTTGTTGAT
This sequence comes from Microbacterium sp. SORGH_AS_0862, assembly GCF_030818795.1. Classification (NCBI taxonomy): domain Bacteria; kingdom Bacillati; phylum Actinomycetota; class Actinomycetes; order Micrococcales; family Microbacteriaceae; genus Microbacterium; species Microbacterium sp. SORGH_AS_0862. Next base: position 3,390,181 of record NZ_JAUTAY010000001.1, read on the forward strand.
GGCCTCGAAGTTGGCGCCGATGAGCTCGATGCCGTACTTCTCCAGCACACCGTTCTTGTGCAGGTCGATCGCCGCGTTCAGCGCCGTCTGGCCACCCAGGGTCGGCAGGATCGCGTCGGGGCGCTCCTTGGCGATGATGGTCTCGATGACCCGCCAGTTGATGGGCTCGATGTAGGTGGCGTCGGCGAAGTCGGGGTCCGTCATGATCGTGGCCGGATTCGAGTTGACCAGGATCACGCGCACCCCTTCGGCGCGCAGCACACGGCACGCCTGGGTGCCGGAGTAGTCGAACTCACAAGCCTGACCGATGACGATCGGGCCGGAGCCGATGACGAGGACGGAGCGGATGTCGTCGCGCTTGGGCATTACTTGGTGTCCTTCTTGCTCTGCTCGGCGATGACCATGTCCCGGAACCGGTCGAAGAGGTAGTTCGCGTCGTGCGGGCCGGCTGCGGCCTCCGGGTGGTACTGCACGCTGAACGCGGGGATGTCGAGCGCGCGCAGGCCCTCGACGACCTGATCGTTGAGGCCGACGTGGCTGACCTCGACGCGGCCGTAGCCGTTCGGGCTGTCGCTCACGCCATCCAGTGGCGCGTCCACCGCGAAGCCGTGGTTGTGCGCGGTGATCTCCACGCGCCCGGTCGTGCGGTCCATGACGGGCTGGTTGATGCCGCGGTGACCGAAGGGGAGCTTGTACGTGCCGTAGCCCAACGCGCGCCCGAGCAGCTGGTTGCCGAAGCAGATCCCGAAGAACGGCAGGCGGTCATCGAGCACCGCGCGCAGCAGCTCCACGTGATCGGCGGATGCCGCCGGGTCGCCGGGACCGTTGGAGTAGAACACCGCGACGGGGTCGATCGCACGGATCTCCTCGATCGTGGCGGTCTGCGGCAGCACGTGCACGTCGAAGCCGCGAGCGGCGAGGTTGTCGATCGTCGCCTGCTTGACGCCGAGGTCGAGCACGGCGAGGTTGCCGACGCGCTCCGCGGTCGCAGGGGTGATCTCGGTCTCGATCACGGAGACGGATGCGGAGAGGTTCTGTCCCGCCATCGCCGGCGCTTCGCGGACGATGCGCAGCTGCTCCTCGGGATCGATCGCGGCCGCGTCGCCCGAGAAGATCCCGCCACGCATGCTGCCGGCGGAGCGGATGTGGCGCGTCACGGCACGGGTGTCGATCCCGCTGATGCCGACGATGCCGTCGTTCGTCAGCGCGTCGTCGAGCGACTCGTCGGCACGCCAGTTGGACACGACGCGCGAGGGGTCGCGCACGATGTAGCCGGCGACCCAGATGCGCCGCGACTCGGGGTCCTCCTCGTTGACACCGGTGTTGCCGATGTGCGGCGCGGTCTGCAGGACGATCTGTCCCCGCGTAGGAGGGGTCGGTGAGGGTCTCCTGGTAGCCGGTCATGCCGGTGGCGAAGACGACCTCGCCGAGGGTGGTGCCGGTGGCGCCGTAGGCGCGGCCGGTGTGGCGCGTGCCGTCTTCGAGGACGAGGACGGCCGGTCCGGAGCGGAAGAGAGTCATACGTCGGTTCCCGTCGAGGTGGGGTGGGGCAGAATCGCGTCGAGGGCGGCGGCGACCGCGCGTGCCGAGGCGTCCTGCGGGCGGAAGTAGGAGTCGACGAGCGAGTCGTCGTCGATGCGCCAGGTGAGGCGGGCGAGCCCGTCGCGTTCGACCACGCGGTCGATCGTGACCGTGGCCTGCTGCGCGGACACGAGGCGCGTTCTGTCGATGAACACCGGCTCGCCTCCGTGGGCGAGCAGTGCCACGCCGGCGTCGGTGATCAGGAGGTCGGCCTTGGCGCGGAACCCGAGCCCTCGAACGGCGAGACGTTCCAGGGCGCTGTCGTGCGCGGTCGTCGCCACGTACAGGCCGGCGAAGCGTGCGAGCACGTCCGCGTCGGCGGGCGGCGATCCGAGCGGCGCGGCAAGGCCGCTGTCTCGTCGCACTCGTCGCAGCCAGCCCCAGAGCATCAGGCCGATCAGCAGCAGCGCGACGGCGAGCATGACCAGCAGCGCACCCTCCCGGCTCATGCGTGCACCTCCGCCGCATCCACGACGACGCCGTCGCGCACGGTCGCGGTGCCGGCGCGGAACGTCCACCGCGTTGAACCCGGCAGCTCGCGCCCGAGGTAGGGCGAGTTGGTGCTGCGTCCGTGCAGGTCGTCGACGGCGAACCTCGCGCGCACGCCGTCGTCGTACAGAGCCAGGTGAGCCGGCTCGCCTACGGCGAGAGGACGGCCGTGTCCCTGCAGGCGCCCGATCGCGGCGGGCGCGCTGCTCATGACGCGCGCGACGTCCGCCCAGTCGAGCAGCCCGGTCTCGACCATGGCGTGGTGCACGACGCGCAGGGCGCTCTCGAGTCCCACCATGCCGTTGGCCGCGGCCTGCCACTCGCAGGCCTTCGCCTCGGCGGGATGCGGTGCGTGGTCGGTTGCGACGATGTCGATCGTGCCGTCGGCGAGGCCCTCCCGGACCGCCTGCACGTCCTCGTCCCGCCGCAACGGGGGGTTCACCTTGAACCGCGCGTCGTATCCGCGAACGAGTTCTTCGGTCAACAGCAGGTGGTGCGGGGTGACCTCGGCGGTCACCGCGATGCCCCGCTTCTTCGCCCAGCGGATGATGTCGACGCTGCCGGCCGTGGAGAGGTGGCAGACGTGCAGGCGCGAGCCGACATGCTCGGCGAGCAGGACGTCGCGGGCGATGATCGACTCCTCCGCGACGGCGGGCCACCCGGTGAGCCCCAGCTCGGCCGAGACGGCGCCCTCGTTCATCTGAGCGCCCTCGGTCAGGCGCGGGTCCTGCGCGTGCTGCGCGATCACGCCGTCAAACGCCTTCACGTACTCGAGGGCGCGACGCATGATGAGCGGATCGAAGACGCAGAAGCCGTCATCGCTGAACACACGCACACGGGCGCGGGAGTGGGCCATCGCTCCCAGCTCCGCCAGACGCTCGCCCTTCTGTCCGACCGTCACGGCCCCGATCGGCTGGACGTCGACGAAGCCGGCGGCTTCGCCGAGCGCGAGCTCCTGTTCGACGACTCCCGCGGTGTCCGCGACGGGCGACGTGTTCGGCATGGCGAACAGGGCCGTGTACCCGCCCGCGGCGCCCGCACGGGAGCCGGTGAGGATGGTCTCCGACGCCTCGTAGCCAGGCTCTCGCAGATGCGTGTGCAGATCGACGAGGCCGGGAAGGGCGACGAGGCCGTCGGCATCGATGACCTGGGCCCCGGCTCGACTGAGGCCGCTCCCCATCTCCTGGATGAGGCCGTCCGCGACGACGAGATCGACCGCGGCGGCGCCGACCGGCCGCACGCCGCGGATCACGTACGTTCCGCTCATGACGCACCTTCTTTCTCGGAGGCGGGGCGTTCGCCCGCAAGCAGCAGGTACAGCACGGCCATCCGCACGGATACGCCGTTGGTGACCTGCTCGAGCACCGTGGATCGCGGCGAATCCGCCGCCGCAGCGGAGATCTCCAGCCCGCGGTTCATCGGCCCAGGGTGCATGACAATGCTATCGGCCGGGAGCGCGTCGAGACGCTCGCCGTCCAGTCCCCACGCTCTCGCGTACTCGCGCTCGGTCGGGAAGTACGCCGCGTTCATCCGCTCGAGCTGGATGCGCAGCATCATGAGCGCATCGGGACCGTCGGCGATGGCACGGTCGAGGTCGTACTCGATCGCTGCCGGCCATGCCGACACATCCTGCGGGATGAGGGTCGGTGGCCCGACGAGAGTGATCCGCGCGCCCAGCGTGTGCAGCAGCCACACGTTGGAGCGTGCGACGCGCGAATGCAGGATGTCACCGACGATCGCGACCGACACACCGGAGAGGTCCCGCCCGCGGCTGTCGGCCCCGAACAGGCGCTTGCGCAGGGTGAACGCATCCAGCAGCGCCTGGGTGGGATGCTCGTGGGTCCCGTCGCCGGCGTTGACCACACCGGCGGTGATCCAACCGCTCGTGGCGAGTGTGCGAGGAGCCCCGGATGCGCCGTGTCGGATGACGACCGCATCCGCGCCCATCGCCTGCAGCGTCTGGGCGGTGTCCTGCAGGGACTCCCCCTTCGAGACGCTCGAGCCCTTGGCCGAGAAGTTGATGACGTCGGCGGACAGGCGCTTCGCCGCCGCTTCGAAGGAGATGCGGGTGCGTGTCGAGTCCTCGAAGAAGAGGTTCACCACCGTCTTGCCGCGCAGCGTCGGCAGCTTCTTGATCTCACGCTGCTGCGTGTCCGCCATGTCTTCTGCGACGTCGAGGATGCGCAGGGCCTGTGCACGGTCCAGCGTGCGGGTGTCGAGGAGGTTCCTCATGACTCGATCGTCACCTCCTCGACGCCGTCGGTCTCTGCGAGGCGGACGTTGACGCGCTCGTCGCGCGCGCTCGGGAGATTCTTGCCGACGAAGTCCGGGCGGATCGGAAGCTCGCGATGGCCCCGGTCGATCAGGGCGGCCAACCGCACTGCGGCGGGGCGTCCGATGTCCTGCAGCGCGTCGAGAGCGGCCCTGATGCTCCGGCCCGAGAAGAGCACGTCGTCGACGAGGACGATCGTGCGGTGGTCGATGCCGCCCGCGGGGATGTCGGTGCGGTGCGGTGCCCGGGTGGGGTTGCTGGCGAGGTCGTCGCGGTACATCGTGACGTCGAGAGCACCCACGGGCACCGGTACCCCGCCGAAGTCGGACACGAGGGCGCCGATACGACGGGCCAGTGGCACCCCTCGCGTCGGGATGCCGAGGATCACCAACCCCTCCGGACCGCGGTTGGACTCCAGGATCTCGTGGGAGATCCGAGTCAGGGCCCTGGCGATGTCGGCCTCATGCAGCACGGTTCGCGTGCTCATCCGCCGCTCCCTTCTCCGCCTCTCAGGACGGGGTTAAAGGTTGCTGTGGTTTGCATACAGCCTATCCCAGACAGTCGGCTCCGCGCCCGGCGGCGCGGACGCTGTTAGGCTCGCGTGCGTTCCTATGACCAGTTCTTCCGTCCGTCCCGCGCGCCCATCCGATGCGCCGGCGACGCCGACCCCCACTGCTGCAGCGAGCGGGCGGGCATCCGGCAAGGCGATCCTCCTCGGCGAGCACGCCGTCGTCTACCGACGGCCCGCGCTTGCCATTCCGCTCTCCGCGCTTCAGGTGCGGGCTGAGGTCCGGCGGTCGAGCGGTCCGAGCCATCTGCACAGTGACCTGTACGACGGACCTCTGACCGCAGCCCCCGCACGCCTGGGCCCCACCGCCATGGCTGCCGCCGCGGCGCTCGAAGCGGTCGGGGCCGCCGGTGAGTCGATCGATCTCCGCATCGCGAGCGACCTGCCGGCCGAGCGCGGTGTCGGATCCTCCGCCGCCGTCGCCGCTGCCGTCGTGCGCGCCGTGGCCGCCGCGTTCGGGACCGACCTGGACGCCGCGGCCGAGCACGAAGTGATCCAGCAGGCCGAACGGGTCGCTCACGTGTCACCGAGCGGTCTCGACGCACACGCCGTGCGCGCCGACGCACCGATCTGGTTCGAGGACGGAGCCGTGTCACCCGTCGCGGTTGCCGCTCCCCTCACCTTCGTGATCGCCGACACCGGCGTCGCGGGCCGCACGAGAGAAGCCGTCGCCGATGTCCGCAGGCGTCACGATGAAGACCCGCAGGGCACGACGGCTCTGCTCGACGAACTGGGCGAGCTGACCCGCGACGCCCGCACGCACCTCGCGACCGGCGATGCCCGAAGTCTCGGCGCCGTCATGGACCGGGGTCACGCGACGCTCGACCTCCTGGGTGTGGGCGACCCGTCGCTGGACGAGCTTGCGGCTACGGCACGCGCGCACGGCGCCTGGGGAGCGAAACTGACCGGCGGAGGGCGGGGCGGATGCGTCCTCGTGCTGATCCGCGACGACGAAAAGCGCCGCCGAGGTCGCCGGCGCCCTGCGCGGCGCGGGAGCGGCCGCGACCTGGACCACCACGGTGGAGGCGACGATATGACAGAGGCCCGCGCGATCGCGCATCCGAACATTGCACTGGTGAAGTACTGGGGCAAAGCCGACGCGGCGCTCAACCTGCCGGCTACCGGCAGCCTGTCCATGACGCTGGGCGTGTTCCCGACCACGACCACGGTCGTGGTGGACGAGGCGCTGGACGCCGACGTCTTCGTGCTGAACGGCCGTGAGCAGTCGGGGGTCCCCGCCGAGCGCACCGCACGATTCCTCGACCTCGTGCGGGCACTCTCCGGCTCCGCCCTCCATGCTCGCGTGGAGTCGCACAACACCGTGCCGTCGGCTGCGGGGCTCGCATCCTCCGCGGCCGGCTTCGCCGCACTCGCCGGCGCCGCCGCATCCGCCTACGGACTGCAGCTGAGCGCACAGGAGCTCAGCAGGCTCGCGCGTTGCGGTTCGGGATCCGCCGCGCGTTCGATCTTCGGGGGCTTCGCCCTCTGGCACGCCGGCGACGACGAACAGTCCTACGCCGAGCCGCTGCCGGCCCCGGCGGATCTCGCGATGGTCGTCGCGATCGTGGACAGCGGTGAGAAGCAGGTCTCCAGCCGTGAGGCGATGCGCCGCACGGCGGATACCTCGCCCTTCTACCCCGCGTGGATCTCTTCGACCGCGGCGACGCTCGAGGAGGCGCGGCGCGCATGCGTCGAGGGCGACGTCGCGCAGCTCGGACGTCTCACCGAGAACAACGCGCTCCGGATGCACGCCGTGATCCAGGCCTCAGCTCCGTCCATCCGCTACCTCTCGCCGACGAGCATCGCGCTCTTCGACCGCGTGGCGGCGCTCCGCGACGCGGGCCTGGAGTCCTATGCGACGGCGGATGCGGGACCGAACGTCGTCGCCCTGTGCCGCGCCGCGGATGCGGAGGCCGTCGCGAGCGAGCTCGGCGCGTTCGCCCAGACGGTCGTCGCGCTGCCCGGGCCCGGGCTGGTGGTCGGCGGAAGGTCCGTCGGATGACCGCCCCGATCATCGTCCGCTCGCCGGGCAAGCTCTTCATCGCGGGCGAGTACGCGGTCGTCACTCCCGGAGAGCCGGCCGTGCTCGTCGCCGTCGATCGCTACCTGACGGTCCGTCTCACGCCGAGCGCGGACTCCGGAAGTGTTCACTCCCCCGAGTTCGGCCGCACTCCCCTGGTGTGGGGCCGGGCGGGTGATGGACTCACGATCGATGCCGAGCATCATCCCTACGAGTACGTGCTCGCCGCCATCAGCCTCGCTGAGCGTCTCCGCTCCGAGCGCGGACTTCCCGCGCGGTACTACGACCTCCGCATCGACAGCGGACTCGACGACGCGTCCGGCCGGAAGTTCGGTCTCGGATCGTCGGCGGCGGTCACGATCGCGACGATCCGCGCGATCGACGAGTTCTACGGGTTCGGACTCTCCCGACGAGACGCGTACCGCCTCGCACTGCTGGCCACCATCCAGGTCGCTCCGCAGGCGTCCGGGGGCGACCTCGCCGCCAGTGCGTTCGGCGGTTGGATCTCCTACCGCTCGCCGGACCGCGAAGTGCTTCGGGCTGCGCTCGACGCGGAGGAGTCGGTCGCCGGTCTGCTGGCGTCGCGCGGGTGGGAACCGCTGGACATCGCCCGCCTCGCGCCGCCCGCATCCCTCCGCTTCCTCGTCGGCTGGACCGGTCGACCGGCATCCACCGCCCGCCTCGTCGACGCGGTGCGCGACGGATCCGGCGCGATGGACTACCCGGCGTTCCTGCTCGACTCTCGCGCGTGCGTGACGGACCTGGCGCGCGCTCTGGACGACTCCGACGACAGCGCCACCCTCCACGCGGTCCGCCGGGCGCGTCGGTTGCTGCGCCGTCTCGGACGAAGCGCCGGCGTCGCCATCGAGACGGATGCGCTCGCGGCCCTCTGCGACACTGCGGAAGCCGCAGGTGCCGCGGCGAAGTCGTCGGGCGCGGGCGGCGGCGACTGCGGCATCGTGCTCGCGCCTGAAGACGCAGACATCGCAGGCATGCTCCGCGACTGGGAGGAACGCGACATCCGGCATCTGACGCTCTCGGTGTCCCCCGCCGAGGGAGGTGCGCCGTGAGCGCCCCGGATCGCAAGGACGATCACGTGCGGCTGGCCGCCGCTCAGCATCCGCTGGTCGACGGGAACGGCTTCGACGACGTCCGCTTCCTGCATCACGCCCTGTCCGGTATCGATGCGGCCGAGGTGACGCTCGACACCGAGGTGATCGGGCTGCAGTGGTCCGCGCCGTTCTACATCAACGCGATGACCGGCGGCAGCGCTCGCACGGGCGAGATCAATCGTGCGCTCGCCCGCGCGGCCGCGGCCGCGCGTGTGCCGATCGCTTCGGGCTCGATGAGTGTCGCGCTCGACCATCCCGATGCGGCACCGACGTTCCGTGTGCTGCGCGAGGAGAACCCCGAGGGAGTCCTGTTCGCCAACATCGGGATCGAGCGATCAGCCGATGACGCCCGCCGTGCGATCGACCTCATCGAGGCGGACGCCCTGCAGATCCACGTGAACGCCGTGCAGGAGATCGTGATGCCGGAGGGCGGACGCTCCTTCGGCCACTGGGTCGCCTCTCTGGAGCGTATCGTCGCGGCGGTAAACGTCCCCGTCGTCGTCAAAGAGGTCGGGTTCGGCTTCAGTCGACGCACGCTCTCCGTCCTCGGGGAGATCGGGGTCTCCGCCGCGGACGTTGCAGGTCGCGGCGGAACGGATTTCGTGCGGATCGAGAATGCGCGCCGCGCGGATGCCGACTTCGGCTACTTGGCCGGATGGGGGCAGAGCGCGGTCGAGTGTCTGCTCGACGCGCCGCCCGACGCACCCCCGCTGCTCGCCTCCGGAGGGGTGCGCACACCCCTCGACATCGTCCGGGGCATCGCCCTCGGCGCAGGAGCGGTCGGCGTGTCGGGCACGTTCCTGCGGATCGTGCTCGACGGAGGCGCGGATGCCCTGTCCGTCGCACTCGACGCGTGGAAAAGCCAGCTCCGAGCCCTCCTCACCGTCCTCGGTGCGCGCACGTGTGCGGACCTGGTCACGACGGATCTGATCATCGGCGGCGAGACCGCCGACTTCGCGCGGGCACGCGCGATCGACATCACCTCGCTGACGCATCGCTCCGATGCGCTCGGCGCACCTGGAAGGAGCCGGAATGACCGGTGAGTTCACTCCCCTGCCCACGCGCTGGGTCGGCCCGCTGCGTCTGAGCGGCGACGTCGTCGGTGAGCAGGAGGTTCCCCTCGCCACCTACGAGAGCCCGCTCTGGCCGTCCGTCGGGCGCGGCGCGCGCATCTCCCGCCTGGTCGACGACGGCATCCGGGTCACGGTCGTGGACGAGCGGATGACGCGCTCCTCGCTGTTCACGGCCGTCGACGCCGCGACGGCCGTCCGCGCCGGTCGGGACATCCGCGGTCGCTTCGCCGAGCTCGCAGCCACCGTGGCCGCGCAGAGCCGGCACGCTCGACTGCTCGATGTCGACACCGAGGTCGTCGGCAACCTGCTCTTCGTGCGCTTCGCTCTGTCGACCGGCGACGCGTCCGGGCACAACATGGTGACGCTGGCTGCCGAGTCGCTCATGACGCAGATCCTCCAGTGGCACCCCGAGCTGGAGTACGGATCGATCTCCGGCAACTACTGCTCCGACAAGAAAGCGACCGCCGTCAACGGCATCCTCGGTCGCGGTCGCAACGTCGTCGCCGACATCCTCATCCCGGCAGAGCTCGTCCAGGCGCAGCTGCGTTCCACCGCGGCGCGGATCGTCGAGCTGAACACGCGCAAGAACCTCGTCGGCTCCACCATCGCCGGCGCGCTGCGCTCGGCCAACGCGCATTACGCGAACATGCTTCTCGCGATCTTCCTCGCGACCGGTCAGGACGCCGCGAACATCGTCGAAGGCTCGCAGGGGATCACGTGGGCCGAGGTCCGCGGCGACGGCGACCTGTACTTCTCCTGCACCCTGCCCACCCTCATCGTGGGCACGGTCGGCAACGGCAAGGACCTCCCCCAGGTCGAGGAGGCACTCACCCGCCTCGGGTGCCGTGAAGAGCGCGAGTCGGGCGAGAACGCCCGCCGCCTCGCCGCCCTCGTGGCAGCGACCGTGCTCTGCGGCGAGCTCTCGCTCCTGGCCGCGCAGACCAACCCCGGAGAACTCATGACCTCCCACCTCCAGCTGGAGCGAAACGGAAAGGCCACGCGATGACCGCGCCCCTGATCGGTATCCATGACCTGGCGGTCGCGACCGCCGGCCACGTGCTGGAACTCGACGACCTGGCGGCGGCGACAGGCGTCGATCCGGGCAAGTTCCACATCGGGCTCGGCCAGGATCAGATGAGCGTCCCCGGCCCTGATGAGGACATCGTGACGATGGGTGCGACCGCGGCACGGCGCATCATCGATCGGCACGGCGTCGACGGCATCCGCACCGTGTTCTTCGCGACCGAGTCCGGCGTCGACCAGTCCAAGTCCGCCGGCGTCTGGGTGCACGATCTGCTGGGCCTGCCCTCCACCAGCCGCGTGATCGAGCTCAAGCAGGCCTGCTACTCCGCCACCGCCGCCCTGCAGGCGGCCGCGGGTCTCGTCGCGCGCGAGCCCGGATCGAAGGTCCTCGTCATCGCGAGCGACGTCGCCCGCTACGAGCTGGACTCCGCCGCCGAGCCCACGCAGGGCGCCGGAGCGGTCGCCATGCTCGTCACTGCGGATCCGGCACTGCTGAGCATCGAGCCGGCGACCGGATTGCACACCGCCCATGTCGATGACTTCTGGCGGCCCAACGACAGCGTGACCGCCGTGGTCGACGGCAAGCTGTCCATCGACGCGTACCTGGACGGCTTCGTCGGCGCATGGGACGACTACCGCGCCCACGGCGGGGCGGCCATCGACGAGATCGACGTCTTCACGCATCACCAGCCGTTCACGCGGATGGCCGCGAAGGCACATCGCCGGCTCGCCGAGCACCTGGGGACGGAACTCTCTGAGGACCGTTACCTGCGCTCCACCCTCTACAACCGGCGCATCGGAAACTCGTACACGGCGTCGCTGTACTTCGGACTCGCCGCTTTGCTGGACGGCGATGACGACCTGACCGGCAAGCGCGTGGGCATGTTCAGCTACGGCTCCGGCAGCGTCAGCGAGTTCTTCGCCGGTGTGGTGCAGCCCGGATACCGAGAGCACACCCGCGCCGATGAGACCGCGGAGCTGCTCGCTGCCCGTACGCGCGTGGATGTGCCCGCGTACCGCGCACTGCACGCCGCCGCCCACCTGGGTAGCCGTCAGGACGTCACCGTGCCGGCACAATCCCCGTGGCCGTACCACTTCGCGGGCGTACGCGGGCGCGCACGCCAGTATTCCGCCGACCGGACCTGAGATTCCGCGTTCCGATCGCCCGCTCGTCGGCCGAGCAGTCAGCTCCGGCCGACGAGCGGGCGAGACGAAACCCGTTCTCAGACGCCGGAGGCGACCTCGGCGGCGGCGCGCGACGCGCGGATGGGGTGCCCCTGCGTCGTCAGGCACCGCCCGCCCGCGAGGTCCCACTTCCAATCGTGAAGGCTGCACGTCAGCACGCCGTCCTCGATCTTGCCGGTCTTCGTCAGGTCCGCGCGCAGATGCGGGCACCGGCGCTGCACGACCCAGTCACCCAGTTGGGTGTCCTCAGTCTGATCGGACTGCTCGGCGTACCAGTTCTCCACGTACTCGATGCGGTCGCGTGAGAGGCACTTCAGGAACGTGGTGAGGAACTCGTTGAACTTGCCGCTTCGTCCGACCTCGAACTGCATAGACAGGAAGATGGAGTTCGACCAGTCGATCTCATGGTCGGCGATGTTCGTGGACACGAGGTCGGCCGGGATCGTGTACCAGTAGATGCACTCCTCCCCCGCGTACTCGCGGACCTTCGCCTTCGGGAAGTCGACCACCATGTCCAGGTCCCCGATGCGGAACCGGACATTGCCGCCGACACCGTTGCGGATCGTGCGGGCACGACGCAGCAGCGGTTCCCACCATTCCTTGATGGCGGCCAGCATCTCGGCCGGCGCCAGCACGTCCGCGCGGGTCGCCTCCTCGTCGCGGATCTCCTGCTGACGGCTGTCTCGCTGCTCGGCGAGGTAGGCCCACTTGTCGGCGAAGATGCGTTCGATCTCGGCATCGGTATAGAGGGTCTGCGTGACCTCGATCGCCCCGTTGTCGAGGTCGACCTGCGTGCCGGGCACGAAAAGGTAGCCCTTCTGCTCGGGACGGAGCTCGGCCATGTGCGCCAAGAACTCGCTCTGGTCCGTGAAGATCGAGTCGTTCTCGAGACCGAGGCCGTTGTAGCGGAACAGTTCCTCGCGCAGGAACATCGGCGGTCCGGCCATCGGGAACACGTGCTCGGCGTCGACCTTCTCGATGTAGTACATCGCGCGCTTGTTCTGCGCGTCGCGCTTCAGCTGTGCGAAGTTCTGCTTCGCGTCCTGCGGCAGGTCGTAGACCATCGGCCACCAGATCGCCCCCGAGACCTGGGTGAAGTAGGCATCGGGCTTGGAGAACGCCAGCAGCTTCTCGAGATCGAGCGGGTGCGAGTCGTTCTGGTTCAGCACGGAGGCCGTTCCATCATCGACGCTCAGGGACGAGTCCCCGATGGGGCCGTCGCTCGGCGCGCGCAGCGGGGTCACCATGACGGCGAGCTTGCCGTACTGCAGCGGAACGCCGGACTGCGTGTAGACGATGTTCTCGTAGCCGAGAGCGCGCAGATCCTGCTCCAGATCGTCCGTCGGGTAATCGGGCAGGAGCACGGGGATGTCGGAGCGCACGTACTTCTTCAGCAGCCGCGGATCGAAGTGATCGCGATGACGGTGCGAGATGTAGAGGAAGTCCGCCTGACCGAAACGCTCCCAATCGAGCCCGCGGTTGTCGGGGAACGGGAACCACGACCCGAAGAACGAGGGTCCGATGACGGGATCGCAGAGGATGCTGCCGCCCGCCGTTTCGATGAACATGCCCGCGTGGCCGAGACCCGTGATGCGCATAGAAGAGTCCTTTCCGCGTTCGAGTCTAGGCAGCGGCAGCTGTGTGTCCCGTCCGCACCGCCGACGCCGCCTCGCTCGCGTTCGGGCAGGCGGCCCCGCGTCAGGCCGAGCGGGCGATGCGCGCGAGCACGCCGTGAACGAACGACCCGGCTTCGTCGGTCGAGTACTCCTTCGCGAGCTCCACGGCTTCGTCGATGGCGACCGCGACCGGAACCTCGTCGTTGAAGACGGCCTCCCAGACGCCGATGCGCAAAACCGCACGGTCGACCGCCGGCATCCGCTCGATCTTCCAATCGCGGGCGTGCGTGACGATCTGCTCGTCAATCTCGTCCCGGTGGTCGATGACACCGTCGACGATGTCGCGAGCGTACAACCAGGAGCTCTGACGGTCGGGCTCGCCGGCGGCACGGGAAGCCTCTGCGGCGAGGATGGCCGCCGGGTCTTCGCCGCGGACGTCGGCCTGGAAAAGGATGTCGAGGGCGCGCTTACGCGCCTTGCTACGAGCGCTCACCCGTCAGCTGACGCGACCGAGGTAGTCGCCCGTGCGCGTGTCGACCTTGACCTTCGTGCCCGTCTCGACGAACAGGGGCACCTGGATCTCGTGACCGGTCTCCACCGTCGCCTGCTTCGTTCCCGCCGATGAGCGGTCGCCCTGCAGACCGGGCTCGGTGTAGGTGATCTCGAGGACGACGGACGCGGGCAGCTCGATGTAGAGCGGGTTGCCGTCGTGCAGCGCGATCTGCACCTGCTGGTTCTCGAGCAGGTAGTTCGCCGCGTCGCCGACCGTCGCCGCGCCCACCGTGATCTGGTCGTAGTCGGCGACGTCCATGAAGACGAAGCCTTCACCGTCGTTGTAGAGGTACGTGAAGTCGCGACGGTCGACGTTCTGGATGTCGACCTTGGCCCCGGCGTTGAACGTCTTGTCGACGACCTTGCCGGTCATGACGCTCTTCAACTTCGTGCGCACGAACGCGCCACCCTTGCCGGGCTTGACGTGCTGGAACTCCACGACGTTCCACAGCTGTCCGTCGATGCTGAGGACGACGCCGTTCTTGATGTCTGCGGTAGATGCCATGGGGGTGGAGGTTCCGTTCGTCGTGAGATCTGCGGGCCTGTCGCATCAGGCGACGACCCAGCGACCCATCTTACGGGATGCTCGCCGGCCCCGCCGGGCGCACGATGACGCGGCGGGGGCGGCGGCGGCGTCATGCGTACCGATAGAAGCCCTCGCCGGTGGCGACACCCAGCTTGCCCTGGTCGATGTAGTTCTCCTTCAACCAGGCGGCCAGCGCCTGATCCCCCGTGCTCGAGTGCGTGAGGATGTTGTACGGCGTGTTCAGCCCGATGACGTCGAGCATCTGCAGCGGCCCCATGGGGGCGCCGGTGGCGATGCGCCACGTCTTGTCGATGTCGGCGACGGAGGCGTATCCGCCCGCTGCGAGTCCCATGCCGGCGTTGAGCAGCGGGACGAGGAGCGAGTTGAGCACGTAGCCCGCCTTCTCCTTGCGGATGGCGATCGGCACCATGCCGATGGCGTCGGCGAAGTGCATCACCGCGTCGAACACTTCGGGGGCGGTGCGCTCGGTCCCCATGACCTCGCCGGTGTTGAACTTCCACACGCGGTTCGCGAAATGGAGCGCGAGGAAGCGATCGGCCCGCCCCGTGAACTCGACGATGTCGGACGGCAGGAGCGTGGAGGAATTGGTCGCGAAGATCGTGTTCTCGTTCGCGAGTTCGGCGAGCCGCGAGTACACCTCGCGCTTCAGCTCGAGCACCTCGGGAACGGCCTCGATGACGAGGTCGACCTTCGCCGCGTCGGCAAGACTGCTGGTGAGCGTCACGCGCGCCAGCGCATCCTCGACACGCGTTCCCTCGGCAGCGCCCGGCACCTCGGCGCGGTAGGTGGCAGCGAGGCGTTCGAATCGCTCGCGCGCACCCACGAGTGCCTCGTCGTCGATGTCGTACGCCACGACGGGGAACCCGCTGTATGCGCTCTGAAACGCGATCTGCGATCCCAGAACACCTGTTCCGAGAACCGCGACGGTCGTGATGTCAGTCATGATCTCTTCCTCCTGACGGGGATCCCCCGTCGCTCACTTCGCGGTCGGGTCGGCCGCGGTATCAGCCGCGCCGGCACGGTAGCCGGCGACGATCAGCGCGATCTGCCTGGGCAGGTCGGTGGTGTCGAAGCGCACTTCGCCCCTGGGCCGGACGAGCACGATATGCGCGCAGGCGAAGATCGCGCGGGCCGCACTGCGGGCCGACGCGCTCTCCTTGCCGCCGGAGAGAATCCGGGCGATGCCGTCCTCCAGTTCCGCGACCACCGCCAAGCCGTCGGCGCGGTGGGGCTCGTTCGCGTCGCCGAACATGAGCTCCCGCTGGTACACGGCCGCATCGGCGGCGTGCTGCGCCGCCGTGTCGAAGAGCGGGGTCAGGGCGGCATGCACGGCCGCTGTCGCGTCCGGCACCGACCGGGCCGCCTCCAGTCCGCGGCGCACGGCGTGGCGGACGTCCTCGTTGCGCACCATGAGCAGCAGCTCCGCCTTGGTGGCGGCGTAGCGGAACACCGTGCCCACGGCGACATCGGCGCGATCCGCCACCTGCTGAGTGGTCACGCGCGCGTAGCCGAACTCGTCGAACAGATCACGCGCGGCAGCGAAGATGCGCTCCCGCTTCAGCTGCTTTCCGCGCTCCCGGCGTCCCTCTTCATCGGCCACGAATGAGTCAACTCAAAAGTGAGTCGACTCATTCCCATTCGCAAAGAGGTTGTTCACCCATCCGACTGCCCGGCGATCACCCGGATGAGGCGATCCACCGCCGTCGCATAGCCCTGCACGCCCTCGCCGACGACGTGCACGATCGCGACGTCCCGGACGTACGAGTGGTGTCGGAAGTCCTCACGCGTCATGACATCCGAGATGTGGACCTCCGCGACAGGGAGCGAGACACCGCTCAGAGCGTCGCGCAGCACGACGGAGGTGTGGGTGAGACCGCCCGGGTTGATCACGATCCCCGCGCAGTCCTCCCGCGCGGCATGGATCGCATCGAGCAGGACGCCCTCATGGTTGCTCTGCACGGCGCGCAGCTGGAAACCGTGCGCACGCGCGGCCTCCGACGCGATGCGCTCGACGTCCGCGAGCGTCTCCGTCCCGTAGATGTCGGGCTCACGCGTCCCGAGCAGATTCAGATTGGGGCCGTTGACGAGCAGAAGACGACGTGGGGCGGTCACTCGAGCACGCTACCAGTCGACGGCAGTGCGCTCTGCGCTGCCAAACGCACCGGCGCAGTACCGGCGCCGTAGCCGTCGTAGGCGCCGATGCGTTGGACGAACTCGAAGAACACGTGACCGATGGTCCCGGTGTAGAAGTGCACATACTCGCCGTCCGCATCGCGGTCGTAAGCGAGGTGCAGGCGGCGCAGCTCGGCGACGCGCTCCTCGCTCAGACCGAAGCGCGCAGCGAGATCGTCGTAATAGTTCTGCGGCATCGAGAGCAGGTCCGTGCCCGCTTGCCTCATCCGCTCCGCGAGCGCCGCCGCGTCCCGACAGGCGAACGCGACATGCTGTCCCGGCGCCGCGGTCGATGCTCGCGGGAGGCGCGACGTTCAGCGGGAGGCGCACCGCGCGGTCCCCCGTGCTGAGCACGCGGGAACGCACCAGCCCCTCCGGTCCGGGGACATCCGTGGTTGCGACGACCCGCATCCCGACGAGAGCGCGATGGAACAGAACCGCGTCCTCCACCACCTGCCAGTCCACCGTGAGGCTGAGATGGTCGACCGACTCGACCTCGTCGGCGCCGCTTCCCGCACCGTGTTCGAACTCCGCCACCCACGCCGGCTCGCCTACCTGCGCCGCGGCCCAGTAGACCTCCGTCCCATCGGGCGCGATGGCCGCATCGAGGCGCTGCTCGCTCGCGTAGGTCCGGCGGTAGGGACGGACGACGCCGAACTCGCTCGCACGCCGGGAGAGAGCGTCCGGGTCCTCGACCAAGATCCCCAGGGCACTCACATGCGGCGTCTGACCGCGCGCGTGCTGCTCGTTGAGGACGACACGCGCCTCGCCGGCCGCCCAGAGCGTGACGGGCTTCGTCCGATGGCGGCCGCGTGACGCGAAACCCGCCCGCTCGAGCAGCGCCTCCACCTCCGACGTGTCGTCCGCCTTGATCTCGATGAAGTCGACACCACGTGTGCGGCCGGGATCCGGCAGAGCGGACACGAGCATCTCCGGCACGTCGACGCCCGCACGGGCGACCGCGTCCTCGAGGTACCGCAGCGACCGTCGCGCGTGCCGCGCCGTGACCTCGACCGGCGTCTGGCGGAACGTGTCGTTGAACACCTCCAAGGACAGTGGGCCGCGGTAGCCGGCGCGAAGCACTCGCCGGACGAAGTCGACCAGATCGAAGCTGCCCTCGCCCGGGAACAGGCGGTGGTGACGGCTCCACGACAGGACGTCCATCGAGAGTGACGGGGCGTCCGCGAGTTGGAGGAAGAAGATCCGATCACCCGGTATGGACTCGATCGCCTGCGTGTCATGCCCCCGGGAGAGGATGTGGAACGAGTCGAGACACACGCCGACGCTCGGGTGCGCGGCGAGCTCGACCACCCTCCAGGCCCGGCGGTAGTCATCGATGTAGCGCCCCCAGGCGAGCGCCTCGAAGGCGATGCGAACGCCGTGGCGCGCTGCCGCCTCACCCAGGCGACGCAGTTGGGAGGCGCTCACCGCGTCATCGTCGATCGTCGCCGTGGCGACGTTGCTGCAGCACAGCACCGTGCCGTTCCCGAGCCGGGCCATGATCGAGAACTTCGCCTCCGCCCGGCGGAGCACGTCGACGAAGAGGTCTTCCGTGACGCCTTCGACGTCGCGCATGGGCTGGTAGAGATCCAGCGTCAGTCCGAGCCGCTCTGCCAGCGCGCGGATCTCCTCGGGGGACTCCGCTGCGGCGACCAGATCGGGCTCGAAGACCTCCACGCCGTCGAAGCCGGCCGCGGCCGCCGCCCGAAGCTTGTCCACCAGTGTCCCGCTGAGGCACACGGTGGCGATCGACGTTCTCATCACTCCCCCACCACGGCCACATCGATCGCCGTGCCATCGAGCCGGGGATGGCGCGCGAACACGGCGGGGTCGTGTCCCGGAAGCACGACCGGCAGCTCCCCTGCGAGGTCGGCGATGCGGTCGAAGGCCGCGTACATCCCGGGCACGTCGTGGAGGATCGCGAAGGGCCGATCCACCTCGATGTTCTCGTAGTAGTGGCTCGCGTCGGATGCGATGACCACCACGCCGGCGGGCGTGATCACTCGGACCACCTGCATGCCCGGGGTATGCCCGCCCACCAGATGCACGCTCACGCCCGGAGCGATCTCGCGGTCGCCGTCCTCGAGCACGACGCGCCCGCCGCACGCGCCGGCGCGGAGGCGCGCACGGTCGTCGGGGTCCGAGAGCCAGCTCTCCCTGTGATTGCGCCGCGCGATATCACCCTCCCAGTACTCGAGCTCGGCACGCTGCAGATGTATGGACGCCCCCTCGAAGTCCCCCACCGTGCCGACATGGTCGTAGTGGAGGTGTGTGAGCACCACCGCATCCACCTCGGGCGCCGCGACGCCCAGATCGCGCATCAGGTCCGCGGGAGATCCCACGTAGTCGATCCCGTCGGCGGCCGCCGCACGTTCGGGACTGATGCCGGCATCGACGAGGATCGTGCGGGCCGCCGAACGCAGGACCCACACGTAGTAGGCCGTCGCGTGTTCCTCGTCGTATCGCGGCGTCCAGTGATGGAAGTGCTGCGCCCGGACACCCTCGCGCGACGCGTAGCGCACGGCGTAGACCACGTACTCGTCCTCGGACGCGCTCGGGCGCAGCACCGCACTCATCCCGCGTGCACCGCCTCGCGACGAGCGTCGGCCGCATCCGCGTCTCCGAGCTCCGACAGCGGGGTGCGGTAGGTCTCCTTGGCGGTGGCGATCGCAATGACGTTGATGACCACGCAACCGGCCGTGATCGCAGCGACAATGAGCCACGCCTGCTCAGACTGACCCGCCACGGCCGTCGCGATGGTCGGGCCAAGCCCGCGATGGCGAAGCCGATCTGTGTGCCCAGCGCGATTCCGGAGAGGCGGACCTTCGTGGGGAACCACTCGGCGTAGAACGCAGGCCACACGCCCGCTGTGGCGCTGTGGATCACGCCGAACATCAGGATGCCGACGACGAAGATCCAGAGGTACGAACCCGCCGCGATCGCTCCGAGATAGCCGAAGATCAGCACCGCGCACCCGATCGAGCCGAACAGGAACACGGGCTTGCGTCCGATCCGGTCGGCGAGGCGACCCCACAGCGGGATCGTGACGAGAGCGACGACGTTCGCCAAGACGCCCACCCAGAGCATCGCGGCACGGTCGAGCCCGATGTCGTTGGTCGCGTATGAGAGGGCGTAGACCGTGAAGATCGTGCTGACGGAGGCGATGACGGCCGCGCAGATCACCCGCAGCAGAGGCCGCCAGTGACGGCGCATCAGCACACCCAGCGGGGCCTGCGCGACGGCGCCCTCCGCCCGTTCGGCCAAGAACGCCGGGGTCTCCTCCAGGGTGCGCCGGATGATGAGCGCCGCAACCACGACGACCGCGCTGAGCCAGAAGGGCAGTCGCCAGCCCCACGTGAGAAGCTGGTCGGTCGGCAGCAGGGCGACGGGGATGAACACACCGGTGGCGAGGATCTGCCCCGCCTGCGTTCCGCTCATGGTGAAGCTCGTGAAGTATGCCCGTCGGTCATCCGGCGCATGCTCGAGAGTCATCGAGTTCGCGCCCGACTGCTCGCCCCCCGCGGAGAACCCCTGCAGCAGACGCAGGATCACGAGGAAGACCGGCGCAGCGGCGCCGATCTGCTCGTACGTCGGGAGACATCCCACGACGAAGGTGGCGACCCCCATGAGCAGGACGGTGAGCACGAGGACGCGCTTGCGACCGAACCGGTCGCCCATGTGCCCGAGCACCAGAGCACCCAGCGGTCGCGCGAGATATCCGACCCCGAACGTGCCGATCGCCAACACGGTCGCGAGGATCGGATCGGAACCGCCGAAGAACACCTTTCCGAACACGAGCGCCGCGGCGGTCCCATAGATGAAGAAGTCGTAGTACTCGAGAGCACTTCCGATCCAGGCGGCCGTTGCCGCCTTTCGGGGGTTGCCTGCCGCGCGGACGGGCGTGTTCGGGTGGGTCGTCATCGACTGCTCCTTGTTCTCCACTTTGAGGACATTTGCGAACGTACTAGTTAGTCCACTGGCATGGTGCACGTTTCGCCTCTCCCTGTCAATCCCGCCCGCCATGGCCCGAGGGGCCCGGCGAACGCCTGCACTACGCTGACGTCGTGACCACAAAGCCGACACGCGATGCCGAGCGCACGCGCATGGAGTTGTTGGCCGTGGCGACGGAGGTGTTCGCGGCCGAGGGCTTCTCGGGCGCTCGCGTCGACGTCATCGCCGAACGCACCCGCACGACGAAGCGGATGATCTACTACTACTTCGGCGGCAAGGAGGGGCTCTACCGTGCGGTTCTCGAGGAGGCGTACCGCGGCATCCGCGACGCAGAGCAGACGCTCGACGTCGACGAAGAGGACCCCCTGCATGCGATACGTCGACTCGCCGAACTGACGTTCGATCACCACGTGGGTCACCAGGACTTCATCCGCCTCGTCGCCGTCGAGAACATCCACCGGGGCGAGCACATCACGCAGTTGCCCGCACTTCGCGAACTCTCGCAGCCGGCGGTCGACGTTCTCGAGCGCGTTCTCGAGCGCGGACGTGCGGCCGAGGTCTTCCGCGACGACGTCGATGCCCTGCAGGTGCACCTCATGATCAGCTCCTACTGCGTCTTCCAGATCGCCAACCGCCACACGTTCGGCTACCTCTTCGGCCTCGACTTCGAGGATCCACGACAGAGAGCACGCATGCGCGCCACCCTGGGCGACATCGTCGTCGGCTGGCTGACCGACGGTCCGGAACGGGTGCCACGCGGTTGACAGGAGCCCCGCATCCTGATTCACTTCCGTACGTACCAGTTCGTACATTGAATGCGAGGACATGGATGTCAACGCCGCGAGCATTTCTCGTCGGACTGATCGGCTCGGGCATCGGTCCGTCGCTCACACGAGTCTGCACATGACAGAGGCCGCGCGTCACGGCCTGTCCTACGTCTACCGTCGGATCGATCTCGGTGAACTGAGCCTTCAGCCCGACGAGATCGGCGAAATCCTCACCTGGGCCGAGCGGCTGGGCTACGACGCGGTGAACGTGACACATCCCTGCAAACAGGGCGTCATCCCCCACCTCGACGAGCTCTCGCCGCAGGCCGCGGGCTTGGGAGCCGTCAACACCGTGCTCCTTCGTGACGGGCGCCGAATCGGACACAACACCGACACCTCGGGATTCGAGTCCGCATTCCGCGAGCAGATGGGTGACGAAGAGCCCGGCGCGGTCGCGCTGCTCGGCGCCGGGGGCGCCGGTTCTGCCGTCGCCGACGCGCTCCTGCGGCTCGGGGCCCGACGCCTCGACATCATCGACGTCGATCGCTCCCGCGCCGAGCGCCTCGCCGGTGAACTGGCCCGACGCCACGGCGTCCCGGTGAGCGCCCGCAGCGCCGACGGGATCGCGGATGTGCTCGCCGAAGCCGACGGTCTCGCGCACTGCACGCCCACCGGGATGCGAGAGCATCCGGGCCTCCCGGTCTCGGCCGACTTCCTGCGTCCGGACCTCTGGGTCGCTGACATCGTCTATCGGCCGCTCGAGACTCAACTGCTCCGTGTCGCGCGCGAGCGTGGCTGCCGCACGGTCTCGGGCGGCGGCATGGCCGTCCACCAGGCGGCCGACGCCTTCGAGCTGATCACCGGCATCCGCCCGGATCCGGCCCGCATGGGCAGGGACTTCGCCCGACTGATCGAAGCGACCGGCGAGGCGCCGAGTCGCCCGCTTCAGCCCGCGACTTCCTGATAGGCCGCGAACAGCAGCGACTCGTCTGGTGCCTGCAGAACCGTCGGGCGAGCGATGTCATCCAACACGATGAACCTCAGCATCCCGCCGCGCGACTTCTTGTCTCGCTGCATGGTCGCCAGCAGCTGCGGCCAGGCGCCGGCGCGATAGCTTGTGGGCAGCCCGAGCGACTCGAGGATCTCGCGATGGCGCGCCGCAGCCCCGTCCGACAGTCGCCCTGCCAGGCGCGAGAGCTCGGCGGCGTACACCATGCCGATGGAGATGGCGGCGCCATGGCGCCACCGGTAGCGCTCGGCGTGCTCGATCGCGTGGCCGAGCGTATGACCGTAGTTGAGGATCTCCCGCAGCCCCGCCTCGCGGAAGTCCTCGCCCACCACGCGCGCCTTCATGTCGATCGCGAGCTCGAGGCAGCGGCGGAAGGATGCCGATGACGGGTCGACGATCGCTTGCGGCTCAGCCTCGATCCGATCGAGGATCTCCGGTGCCCAGATGAAACCCGCCTTCACGACCTCGGCGAAGCCGGCGGTCGCCTCGTTCTGGGACAGACCGTCCAGCATCGACAGGTCGCAGACGACGGCCTGCGGCGCCCAGAAGGCGCCGACGAGGTTCTTGCCCTCTGCCGTGTTGATGCCCGTCTTCCCGCCGACAGCTGCATCCACCATGCCGAGGACGGTCGTCGGAACCTGAACGACCTGGATGCCACGCAGCCAGGTGGCGGCGACGAAGCCCGCCAGATCTGTCACCGCTCCCCCGCCGAACCCGACCACCGCATCCGTCCGCGTGAAGTCCGCTTGGCCCATGACCTGCCAGCAGAACGCGGCCACCTCGACGCGCTTGCCCTGCTCCGCGTCGGGGATCTCAGCCAGGAGCACCTCGCGCCCCCCGTCGGCCATGATTCGTTCACGCAGGGAGGCTGCTGCCGCGGCCAGTGTCGGCGGGTGGACCACGAGAACCTTGCGGACCGACGCCGCGAGAGACTCCCCCACCCGATCCAGGATGTCGCGCCCGAGATGGATCGTGTACCCGTTGTCACCGGCGACGGTGATCTCGGTCGTCTCGGTCATGAGTGTCCCTTCGGTGCGGCTGTGCGCGCCCACGCCACGATCTGGTCGGCGACGTCGGAAAGTGGTCCGTGCGAGGTGTCGAAGGTCGCGTCGGCGACGTCTGTGTACAGCGGCATCCGCTCCTCGAGGATGCAGTGCCAGCGCGCGACGGGATCCTCGCCCTCGGCGGCGAGCAGCGGACGGTGCCCACCCCCGATCCGGCCGGCGACGATCGCCGGCGAGACCGTCAGGAGGGCGACGCGGTGGGCTCGCAGATCGGCCCGCGTGTCGGGATGGAGGACGGAGCCGCCGCCCAGCGAGACGACGCCGCCCTGAGCCAAAGACTGCGTGACGGCCTCACGTTCGAGCTCGCGGAAGTGCGCCTCGCCGCGCGTGGAGAAGATGTCGGCGATCGGACCGTGCGATCGGACGACGATCGCGTCGGTATCGACGAAACCGAGCTCCAGGATCTTGGCGACCCGCTTGCCGATGCTGGTCTTTCCCGCACCCATGGGTCCGACGAGCACGATCGCCGAGGCGGCGGGCCCTGTCATCGATCGAGATCGGGATCGCTGGCGTCCGCCGTGCGCAAGGTGTCCGGGATCGCCGCCAGGTAGGACTGCAGATTGCGGCGGGTCTCGACGATGTTGTCACCGCCGAACTTCTCGAGCACGACGTCGGCGAGGACGATGGCGACCATGGCCTCCGCGACGACACCGGCGGCGGGGACTGCGCAGACGTCCGAACGCTGGTGGTGCGCCGAGGCGGTCTCGCCCGTGGCGACGTCGATGGTCCGCAGCGCGTGCGGGACGGTCGCGATCGGCTTCATTCCGGCTCGCACCCGCAACACGGTCCCGGTGGACATGCCACCCTCGGTGCCGCCGGCGCGGTCGGTGCCGCGCGTGATCCCGCCGTCGGTCGCGAACAACTCGTCGTGTGCCGCAGAGCCGCGCCGACGGGTCGTCTCGAAGCCGTCGCCGACCTCCACACCCTTGATCGCCTGGATGCTCATGAGCGCCTGCGCCAGCTTGGCGTCGAGACGGCGGTCCCACTGCACGTGTGATCCCAGCCCCGGCGGCATGCCGTACGCCAGCACCTCGACGATGCCGCCCAGGGTGTCGCCGTCCTTCTTCGCGGCGTCGACCTCGGCCACCATCGCCGCGGACGTCGTCGCGTCGAAGCAGCGCAGCGGATCCGCATCCAGTGCGTCGACGTCGTCCGGGGTCGGAAGCGCCGCGCCCTCGGGGACGCGCACCGGGCCGATGGAGAGCGTGTGGCTCACGAGGCGGATTCCGAGCTCGCCGAGGAACGAGCGCGCGATGGCGCCCAGGGCGACGCGCGCGGCGGTCTCGCGGGCGCTCGCGCGCTCGAGGATGGGACGGGCCTCGTCGAACCCGTACTTCTGCATCCCGACGAGATCGGCGTGTCCGGGCCGAGGACGCGTGAGCGCTGCCCCGCGACCGCGCGAGCGCTCCGTGAGCTCCACTGGATCGGGGCTCATGACCTCGACCCACTTCGGCCACTCCGTGTTGCCCACGCGCAGCGCGATCGGGCTGCCGATGGAGTACCCGTGCACCACGCCCGAGGAGATCGAGAGTTCGTCCTCCTCGAACTTCATCCGTGAGCCGCGGCCGTAGCCCAGCTTGCGTCGGGCGAGGTCGGCTTGGATCGCGTCACGGGCGACGGGCACGCCGGCAGGCAGGCCCTCCATGATGGCGACGAGTTCGGGGCCGTGCGATTCGCCGGCCGTGAGCACGCGGAGCATTCGTCTATTCTCCCACGAGCGCCCGGCGCATTGCGGCCAGTACCCGCGCTTCGTCATCGAGCGCCTGGTCCTGCGCTCCGCCCACGAACACGCGCACCTGTCGGAGCGCCTGATGCAGGAGCATCGGCAGCCCGGACACCGCGGTGAGACCGCGTTCGACCCATGCCGCCGACAGGGATGTCGGCCAGGTTCCGTAGACGACATCCATGAGGGTGCCGCCCGCATCCGCCAGCGACGCCACGATGTCGGGGGCCAAGGAGGCGTCTCCCGGGAGCGTCGACACGGTGACGTCGACGGCGCCATGCCGGCCATCCAGAGAGCGAGCAGTACTGTGCAGCCTCAGCTCTGCGCCCCGGGCCACGAGATCCTTCGCGGCTTCCCGCCGGCGAGCCACGACCTCCACGGAACCGACGCCCATCTCCGACAACGCGACCAGCGCCGATGTGGCGGTGGCGCCGGCCCCCAGGATGCGCGCCGAAGAAGCCTCCGCGACACCCGCCTCGCCGAGCGCGGCAACGATGCCCCCGACGTCCGTGTTGTACCCGCGCGGCCCCCGCGGGTCGAGCAGCAGCGTGTTGACGGCTCCTGTCGCGCGCGCCCTCCCGTCGACCTCGACGGCCGCGCGGAAGCCCGCAGATTTGAGGGGCATGGTGAGCGACAGCCCTCGCCAGGACGCGTCCAGCGACGAGAGCTCGGCGCCGAACCCCGCTTCATCGACACGCCGTCTGTCGTACGTCCACTCCGCACCGAGCACCTCGTAGGCGGCTGCGTGCAGCAGCGGCGAACGGCTGTGGGAGATGGGATCACCCCACACGGCGAGGCGCGTGCCGGTCAACATCCAGAATCCGGGTGCTCGCTGCACCACTGCTGGAACTGCTTGACGTACTTCTGGTGCTCCGCATAGGTCGTCGTGAACACCGTCTCCCCGGTGTCCAGGTTCACGGTCACGAAGTACAGCCATGGGCCGTCCGCGGGATGCATCGCGGCATCGATCGCCACATCACCCGGGTTCGAGATCGGCCCCACCGGCAAACCGGGATGGACGTAGGTGTTCCATGGATTGTCGTCGCGCTGCGCCTGTTCCGAGGTGCTCACCGAGCCGGCATGGAGCTCGCCGTATCCGTACTGCGCGGTCGAGTCCATCTGCAGCAGACCGAATGTCTCCTGGTTGGAGGGGTCGAGTCGGTTGAGGATGACGCGCGACACCTTCTGCATGTCCGCCTCGTATCGCGCCTCGCGCTGGATGATCGATGCGATCGTCAGGATGCGTTCTCGCTGATCGGCAGGGACCCCCGCCGCATCGAGCGACTGGACGGTGCGGTCCACCATCATCTGGATGATCGATGTCGCACCGGTGCCGGGCTCGATCGTGTACGTCGCGGGGAAGAGCCAGCCCTCCAGGCTCGACGCCGAGACGCCATAGGCGGAGGGGTCCGCAACAGCGGCGGTCAACTCGTCGAGCGGGACGCTCGCGCCGTCGGCGATCCGCTGCAGCGCCACATCCACCGTCAGCCCCTCGGGGAGCACGACGCGACCCTCCAGCCGGTTGGCGGGATCCCCGAGCGCCTCCAGTGCCGCCGCCGATGTCATCTCCTGCTGCAGCTTGTACGTTCCGGGCTGGAAGGTGAAGGCGACGTTGTTGTCGATCATGTAGCTGTACAGCGAGTTCGCCGTGCGTGTCACGCCTGCATCGAACATCTTCTGGGACACCTGGGGACCGGCGTCGCCGCTGACGACCGTGATCGTCGCCTCGCCGTGCGCTTGTCCGGCCTCGAACTCGGTCGGCTCCTCCCATCCCAGCACCGCGCGGATCTTGTCCTCGTACGTGTTCCACACCCAGAGGCCGCCCGCGGCGACGCCGCCGAGGAGCACCAGCACGATCGCCAGAGCGATCCACCCTCCCTTGCGGCGGCGGCGCTTGTCCGGTGGGGGCGGGGGCGCGCCCAGAACGTCCGTCGTCGCGTCACCCGTGAAGAGATCGTCCAACGAGGGACGCGAAGGGGTGGTGGGCGCGGGCTCCGCCGGTGCGCGGAAGATCTGCTCGGCGGCCGCGGGCGTCGGTGTGGGAGCCGAGGCGGGCTGAGGCGCGCTGGCGCGCTCGGCGGCCTCGCGCGCTTCGCGGCGGGAGGAGGGAGTGTCGGACATCAGTCGGTCTCCTGGTCCGGGGTCGACGGGAGTGCCGGGCGCCCGCCCTGTCTGCTTCTCGACATCGAGGGCGTTCTGCAACAGGATCACGGCGGCGACCTGGTCCACTATCCCACGCGAAGAGCGCTGGGAACGTCCTGAACGCCGGAGCGCCGCGTGGGCCGAGACTGTGCTCAATCGCTCGTCAACCAGCCGCACGGGCAGAGATCCGTCCGCGGCGAGGACGCGCGCGAACTCGCGGGCGTCCTGCGTCGAGGCGGTCTCGTTGCCGTTCAGGCTGATCGGAAGCCCGACGTACAGCGCGGTCGCGTTCTCCTCCCGGGCGATGGCGAGTACGCGTTGCGGTGCGTCGTCCGCGCGCGCAACCGTCTCCACCGGCGTCGCGAGCATCCCGTCGGGATCGCACCGGGCCACGCCGACCCGCGCCTTCCCCACATCGATGCCGAGCCGGACGCCCCTGCGGAAGTCGCTCACGCCGACGTGGTCTCCAGCGATCGGACGATGCCATCCAGCGCGTCGGGCAGCGCAGCCGCATCCGAACCGCCGCCCTGTGCGACGTCGTCGCGTCCGCCGCCGCCGCCGCCGAGCACTCCCGCAGCGCCCTTGGCCAGAACGCCGGCCTTCACACCCGACCGCCGTGCCGCCTCGTTCGTGGCGACGATGACGATCGGACGTCCTCCCGCTGTCGCGCCGAGGGCGACGACGCTCGCGTCCTCGCCGAGGCGATCGCGGACCGCCAGGGCCACCGTGCGCAGATCATCGGCCGATCCGACGGCGCCGATCGATGCGACGACGGCGCCCACCTGTCCGACGCGCCGCACCTGCGCCGCGAGCTCGGGGGCGCGCTGCGCGAGAGCCTGCGCCTCGAATGCCGCGATCTTCTTCTCCGCCGCCTTCAGACTCGCCGCGAGATCGGCGATCCTCGCGGGGATCTGCTCGCGCGGCACCTTCAGGTCCGACGTCAACTGAGACACGATCGCACGCTCTGCCGCCAGATCGCGGAACGCGTCGAGTCCGACGAGCGCCTCCACGCGCCGCGCGGTCGCGCCCACCGAGGACTCCCCCACGAGGTTGATGAGTCCCACCTCTGCGCTGGAGGCGACGTGCGTACCGGCGCACAGCTCACGCGACCACGGACCGCCGATGTCGACCATGCGCACGGTGGTCCCGTACTTCTCGCCGAACAGCGCCATCGCGCCGAGTTCCTTGGCTTCGTCGAGGGGCAGCACACGCGTGGTCACCTCGAGGTTGTCGCGCACGGCGTTGTTGGCGATCTCCTCGATCTCGCTCCGCGTCGCGGGCGAGAGCGCCTGGCTCCAGTTGAAGTCGAAGCGCATGTATCCGGCACGGTTCAACGAGCCCGCCTGGGTCGCGGAGCTTCCCAGGGTGTCGCGGAGCGCCGCGTGCACGAGGTGGGTCGCGGAGTGCGCCTGTCGCGCGGCGCGGCGGTTGGCCGCATCCACCACCGTCGTCGCCGCGTCACCGACCCCGACCTCACCCGTGAGCACCTCGACGGTGTGGCTGATGAGTCCGGGAACGGGCTTCTGCACGTCCAGGACGTCGAGCTCGAAGCCCGAACCGACGATGGTGCCCTTGTCGGCGACCTGACCGCCGGACTCCGCGTACAGCGCGGTGGCGGGCAGGATCACCTCGACGACCTGACCCTGACGCGCGCGGTCGACCGACACTCCGTCCTGCAGGATGCCCAGCACGCGCGACTCCGTCGCGAGGTCCGTGTACCCGGTGAAGACCGTCTCACCCTGAGCGCGGAAGTCGCGGTACACGCTGTGATCGGCAAGCTGGCGACGACGGCTCTTCGCGTCGGCCTTCGCCCGGGTGCGCTGCTCCTGCATCAGGGTGTCGAATGCGTCGCGGTCGACACTGAGGCCGGCCTCCTCGGCGACTTCGAGCGTCAGATCGATGGGGAAGCCGTAGGTGTCGTGCAGGAGGAACGCCTGGTCGCCGGAGATCGACGAACCGCCGGTCTTCTTCGTCTCAGCGATCGAGAGGTCCAGGATCGACGAACCGGATGCGAGGGTGCGCAGGAACGTCTCCTCCTCCGCGAAGGCGTACTGCGAGATGCGGCCCCAATCCTCGGCCACGACGGGATACGACGCCGCCATCGCGTCGCGGGACGCCGCAAAGAGCTCCGGGAAGGTGGCGCCGTCGACGCCGAGCAGTCGCATCGCGCGGATGGAGCGGCGCATGAGGCGGCGGAGGATGTACCCACGGCCCTCGTTCGACGGCGTCACACCGTCGGAGAGCAGCATGAGGGAGGAGCGCACGTGGTCCGCGATGACGCGGTAGCGCACGTCGTCCTCGTGCTCCTTGCCGTACGGGCGGCCGGAGAGCTCGACGGCACGGTCGAGGACGGGGCGCACCTGGTCGGTCTCGTACATGTTGTCGACGCCCTGCTTGATGAAGGCGACGCGCTCGAGTCCCATGCCGGTGTCGATGTTCTTGTTCGGCAGCTCGCCGACGATGTCGAAGTCGATCTTCGAGCGCACGTTGGTGATGGCGTACTGCATGAACACGAGGTTCCAGATCTCCGTGAACCGCGAATCGTCGACGGCGGGTCCGCCGTCGCGGCCGTAGGCCGGCCCACGGTCGAAATAGATCTCGGAGCAGGGACCCGCCGGACCGGGCTGACCCGTCGACCAGTAGTTGTCCTCGCGGCCCAGTCGCTGGATGCGGTGCTCGGGGAGCCCGGCGATGCGACGCCACAGATCGGCGGCCTCGTCGTCGGTCTCGTAGACCGTGACCCACAGATCCTTCTCCTGGAAGCCGAGACCGCCGTCCGCCTCGGAGCGCGTCAGCAGATCCCAGGCGTAGGTGATGGCGCCTTCTTTGAAGTAGTCGCCGAAAGACCAGTTCCCGAGCATCTGGAAGAACGTGCCGTGACGGGCCGTGTGCCCGACCTCCTCGATGTCGTTCGTCCGTATGCACTTCTGCACATCGGCGGCCCGCGGGAACGGCGGCGGCACCGTCCCGTTCAGGAACGGGACGAACGGCACCATGCCGGCGACGGTGAACAGGAGCGTCGGGTCATCGCTGACCAGAGAGGCGGAGGGAACGATGGTGTGATCGTTCTTCTCGAAAAAGTCGAGGTAACGCTGGGCGATCTCGGCGGTCTTCATGCGGTGTCTTCCTCGGGCAGGACAGGAAGGCCGCCGGAGCGGCCGTTCGGAGTTCGCGGGTGGTCAGCGATCGTCGGCGGAGCCTGCGGCGGCGGGTCCGGTATCGAACCGCGCCTGCTGTTCGTGGTAGGCGTCCTGGATGCGATCGGTGAACTCTGTGATGCGGGCGTCGATCTCGGCGAGCACCTCGTGTCCGCGGGGATCCTTGTTGACGAGGTGCGCGAGCACGAACCCGGCCGTCGTTCCGACCGCGAACCAGAGAAGACTTCTCACCGTGACCTCTTCCTCATCGTGTCCGCGCCTGTCGCGAGCATCCTCCATCGTAGGCGACAACGGATGCCGGCGACGGGCCGACGACGAAGGGCGCCGGGATGACCCCGACGCCCTTCGTGCGCGAACGACTCAGCGCGCGGCGTAGTACTCGACGACCAGCTGCACGTCGCAGGTCACGGGGACCTCGGCGCGCTTCGGACGACGCACCAGGCGGGCCTGGAGCTTGTCGAGCTCGACCTCGAGGTAACCGGGAACGTTCGGCAGGACCTCGGCGTGACCGCCGGCGGCCGCGACCTGGAACGGCTCGGTGCCCTCGCTGCGGGCCTTGACGTGGATGAGCTGACCGGGCTTCACGCGGAACGACGGGCGGTCCACGATCTGGCCGTCGACCATGATGTGGCGGTGCACGACGAACTGGCGGGCCTGCGCCGTGGTGCGGGCGAAGCCGGAGCGCAGCACGAGGGCGTCGAGACGCATCTCGAGGAGCTCGACGAGGTTCTCACCCGTCAGACCGTCGGTGCGACGGGCCTCGTTGAACGCGATGCGCAGCTGCTTCTCGCGGATGCCGTACTGCTCGCGCAGACGCTGCTTCTCACGCAGACGGACGGCGTAGTCGCTGTCAGCCTTGCGCTTGGTGCGGCCGTGCTCGCCGGGAGCGTAGGGACGCTTCTCGAGGTAGCGGGCGGCCTTGGGGGTCAGCGCGACGCCGAGCGCGCGCGACAGGCGGACCTTGCGGCGGTCCTGGGACTTCGTGGTCACGAAGATGTCCTTCCGATGACGTGGCCGCGCCTTTCGCGGCTCACGGGCGTATCACCCGACTTCTCCCGATGACGCGCACGCCGGGGCGCGTCGGACGGTGATGCTGAAGGAGGGGGATGCCCGAAAACTCGGTTTCGAGCCGGTTCATCTTATCAGACCGGCATGCGGCGCCCACGAGCGTGCCGCCCCGCGGTCAGCCACAGTGAACTCTGCATCGAGATGATGGCCTCGCCCGGCAGCGCGCCCGCGGTGGCGGGAGCGCGGATGCTGTCGCGGTCGGCGATGATCGTGGCCGCGTCCGCACGTCCGGCGAAAGCGGACGCCACCCGCTCGCGAAGCAGTTCCCGTTCGTGCTCGAAGGCCGGCAGCTGCTGAGTCACAGCCCATGACCACGCCTCATCGACCGCTGCCGCGGCAGCGGGCCTGCGACGTCGGTTGGCGGCGAACCACACCGCGGCGCCCGTCGCCAGCAGGGCCATGGCGACGACGGCCACGGCGGCGGAGGGCGCCGCCGACCCGTTCACAGAGGCGAAGACCGCGGCGCCTCCGGCCAGGGCGTACACGAGCGCCGCACGCGCGGCCACAGTGGAAACGGAACGATCGACGACCCTGGGGCCCACTGCCGCCAACATCGCGACGAGGCTGAGAGCGACGACACCGGAGACGGCGAGCGACGCAGCATCGGGCTGCAGTTGCTCGAGTCGGTGCTCCCGGTCGAACTGCACGCTGAGCATGTTGACACTGATGAGAACGGTCGCGGCCACGAGCAGGAGCAGGAACTGCAGTCCCGCCAGTGGCGCGCCGAACGAGGTCGCCACGCCGAAACGACGGCGTGCAGACCGCTTCGCCTCCCGCTCCATCCGGCGGCTCAGCGCGGCGGCGTCACGGGAGAGCCCTTCCGCGAGTTCGCGCATGCCGTAGAACACGAGCAGCCCGTACTCGAGATTCCGGTCCGCGACGGATGCGGCCGCGTCGGCGTCACCGCCTGGCCGAGCCGTCATGACGCCGCCACCGGACACTCAACCCTCGAGGATCCTGCGGATCTTCTCGACGCGCGCGGCGATGTCGCGCTCGAGGCCGCGCTGTGTGGGCTGGTAGTACCGCCGGCCTCGCAGTTCGTCCGGGAGGTACTGCTGAGTCGCCACGCCGACGTCGAGGTCGTGCGGATACACATAGCCCTTGCCGTGCCCGAGACGCTTGGCACCCGGATAGTGTCCGTCCCGCAGGTGTGCGGGGACCCGGCCGAAACCACCGGCCTTCACATCGGCCATCGCGGCGTTGATGGCGTTGTAGGCGGCATTCGACTTCGCCGTGGTCGCCAGATACACCGTCGCCTCCGCGAGAGGGATACGCCCTTCGGGCATTCCGATGAACGCCACCGCATCCGCCGCGGCGACGGCGATCGGCAGAGCCTGCGGATCGGCGAGCCCGATGTCCTCGGCAGCGGAGATGACCAGGCGCCGCGCGATGAACCGGGGGTCCTCCCCCGCCTCGAGCATCCGTGCCAGGTAGTGGATCGCGGCGTCCGCATCCGATCCGCGGATCGACTTGATGAAGGCGCTGATGACGTCGTAGTGCTCATCGCCCTGGCGGTCGTAGCGCAGGAGTGCCCGATCGACCGCCTGCGCGATGAGGGCCGCCGTGATCCGCGGTTCCTCGTCACCTTCGGTCATGGCCGCAGCGGCCTCCAGTGCCGTCAGCGCACGCCGGGCGTCGCCGGAGGCCAGTCGGACGAGCGCCTCCTTGGCCTCGCGGTCGAGCGCGATCCGCCCGGCCAGTCCCCGTGGATCGCTCACGGCCCGATCCACGAGCTCTCCCAGGTCGTCATCGCCGAGCGGCTGCAGCGTGAGCAGGAGAGACCGGGACAAGAGCGGCGAGATGACAGAGAACGAAGGATTCTCCGTGGTCGCAGCGATCAGGACGACCCAGCCGTTTTCGACGCCGGGCAGCAGCGCGTCCTGCTGCGCCTTCGTGAAGCGATGGATCTCATCCAGGAACAGGATGGTGGACTGGCCGTACAGGTCGCGCTGGTTGAGCGCCTCCTGCATCACCTCGCGAACGTCTTTCACACCGGCCGTGATGGCGGACAGCTCGACGAAACGACGTCCGGAGGAACGCGCGATCGCTTGCGCGAGGGTGGTCTTGCCGGTGCCCGGCGGCCCCCAGAGGATCACGGACACCGCTCCCGACGTCTGCCGCTCGGGGTCGGCCAGCGCGACGAGCGGCGAACCGGGCTTCAACAGATGCGCCTGGCCCGCGACCTCGGCCAACGACGCCGGACGCATGCGCACGGCAAGAGGCGTCTGGCCCTGGAAGAGGGCGCCGGAGGAGGTCACTCCCCCAGGCTAACGGCGGCCGGCGACGCCCGGCTTTGATGGTCGCCGTCGCCGACGCATAAGATCGGCTGGTCCGGCCGGCGAGGAGGAACCGTGGCATCGGGAAACAAGCAGCAGCGCGCCGAGCGCGAACGCGCACGGCTGTATCAGGCGCGCCGCGCCCACCACCACGCGCAGATCGCTCGGCGCCGGCGCGACAACCTCGTCGCGGGGCTCGGTGGCGGAGTGCTGGTCCTCGCCATCCTCGGCGGTCAGATCGCCTACTACACGGTCGGTCCCGGTGCGACCTCCCCGACCGTCGAGACGCCCAGCCCGACACCCTCCGACCCCGCTCCGGCCTCGACACCGCTGCCGACGCCGGAGCCGACGTCCTGACCTGCGCGGCGCCGGAGCGGCCGGCGTACTAGGCTGAGTCCGATTTCCCCCGCCGACGCGAGACGCTCGAGGTGCCCCGTGACTGCCGCGACAGACCACACCCCTGACCAGCCCGACACCACCGGGGCCGCTGACGAGCCCTGGGGCCGGGTGGATGCCGACGGCACCGTCGCCGTGCGCGAGGGCGAGAACTGGCGTGTCGTCGGCCAGTACCCCGACGGGACTCCGGACGAGGCACTGGCGTACTTCGTGCGCAAGTACACCGACCTTGCGAGCGAGGTGACGCTCCTCGAGGTGCGTCACCGCCGTGGCGGTGCGTCGGCATCGGACCTGCGCCACACGGCGAACTCACTGCGCGAGAAGGTCACGGATGCCGCAGCCGTCGGCGACCTCGACGCACTGCGCACTCGGCTCGACACTCTGGTCGCGTCGCTGGCCGAGGCGACCGCGAACGAGGCCGAGGCGGCGAAAGCCGCTGTCGACGAGGCACTCGCGCAGCGTACCGTCCTCGTCGAGCGGGCAGAGGCTCTCGCTCAGCGCGACCCGAAATCGCTGCAGTGGAAGCAGGTCACCGCAGAGCTGACGGAGCTCTTCGACCAGTGGCAGAGCCAGCAGCAGAACGGGCCGCGTCTGCCGAAGTCCGCGTCGCAGCAGCTGTGGACGCGCTTCCGCGACGCGCGCAGTGCGCTCGAGCGTCATCGCCGAGCGTTCTACGCGGAACTCGATGAGGTCCACAAGGCTGCCAAGGACCGCAAGACGCGGCTGGTGGAGCGCGCCGAGGCTCTCGCCCCGCGCGGTGAGGACGGCATCCCCGCCTACCGCGATCTCCTCGACGACTGGAAGGCCGCGGGGCGTGCCGGCAAGCGCGTCGACGACGCTCTCTGGGCCCGCTTCAAGGCGGCCGGTGACGCGCTCTACGGAGCGCGTCAGGGCCGCGAAGCCGCCGAGGCCGAAGAGTCCAAGGAGCGGATCGTCGCCAAGCAGGCGCTGCTCGAGACGGCGAAGCCCATCGTCGACGAGAAGAACCTGTCCACGGCCCGTCAGCGTCTCACCGAGATCCAGCGCCAGTGGGACGAGATCGGCCGCATCTTCCCGCGTGATCGCGAACGCGCGCTCGACGACGAACTCCGCAAGATCGAGCAGCAGGTGCGCGGCCGCGAGGACGCCGAGTGGAAGCGCAACGAGCCCGAGACGACCGCGCGCGCGAACGACATGACCCGTCAGCTGACGGATGCCATCGAGAAGCTCGAGAGCGAACTCGCCGACGCCGAGGCCCGCAAGGACACCAAGGCGGCGAAGACGGCACGTGAGTCCCTCGAAGCGCGGAAGGCGTGGCTGCGCGCCATCGGCGGCTGACCCCTCCTCCATCTGACCTCGACGCGCGGGGCCTGTCCACAGATCGGACGGGCCCCGCGCGTCGCCACTTCCCCTCCCGGCACACTGAGGCGATGGGATCCCGTTTCCTCTATTTCCCGAGCGAACTGCTCAGCCGTGCCGAGCTCACGGCCGCCTGCCTCGACGGTGACCTCGTGGGACTCGGCGAGGGCTTCGTTCCCGCGGACACGATCGAGACGGCCGCGCTACGCGCCGCATCCCTGCGTCCGCTCGTCGGCGAACGAATGGCCGCGACGCACCGCAGCGCTGCTTGGGTGCACGGCTTCATCGACGAGGTGCCCAGCCGTCACGACCTTCAGCGCATCAGCGCGCATCGCCTGCACGAGCCCGTCGACCGGCGCTTCGTCTATCGCGATCCGCGCATCCCCGATGAGGATCTGCTCCGTCTCGGCGGCGTCCCCGTCACGACGCCGGCTCGCACCTTGGCCGATCTGGCGCGGGGCACCGATGCGACGGCCCGCGGCCTGCTGGGTCAGTGCGGCGAGCGGGCACCAGACGCCGTGCACGGCGCGATCGCGTGGCTCGAATCCAGACGACGCGTGCCGCGCCGCCTCGCCGCGCTCGCCCTTCTGCAGGAGCTCGTCAGGACGAAGTGACGCGGTAGACGTCGTAGACGGCGTCGATGCGACGCACCGCGTTCAGCACGCGGTCGAGGTGGACCGTGTCGCCCATCTCGAACACGAAACGACTGAGCGCGAGACGATCGTTCGAGGTGGAGACCGTCGCGGAGAGGATGTTGACGTGGTGTTCGCTCAGCACCCGCGTCACGTCGCTGAGCAGCCCCGAGCGATCGAGTGCCTCGACCTGGATCTGCACGAGGAAGACGCTCTTCGTGGTCGGCGCCCACTCGACATCGATCATGCGCTCCGGGTCGGATTCGAGTGCCTTGACGTTCGTGCAGTCGGCGCGGTGCACCGAGACACCGCTCCCGCGGGTCACGAACCCGACGATCTCATCGCCCGGAACGGGCGTGCAGCACTTCGCGAGCTTGACGAGGATGTCGGGTGCACCTCGCACGAGCACACCGGAATCACCGTCGCGCGGCGCACGACCCCGACCGATGTGGGGGATGTCGATGGGACCGGTGGAGGTGTCGTTGTCAGCCGCGACGAGCGCCGTGACCTTCTCGATCACCGACTGGGTGGAGACGTGCCCCTCACCGACAGCCGCGTAGAGCGCCGACACGTCTTCGTACCGCAGCTGCTGTGCGACCTGCGTGAACGAGTCCTGACTCATCAAGCGCTGCAGCGGCAGGTTCTGCCGTCGCATCGCGCGCGCGATCGACTCCCGACCCTGCTCTATCGCCTCTTCACGGCGCTCCTTGGTGAACCACCCGCGGATCTTGTTGCGCGCGCGGGTGCTCTTGACGAATCCCAGCCAGTCCTGGCTGGGTCCCGCGTCCGGGTTCTTCGAGGTGAACACCTCGACGACGTCACCGGAGTGCAGCTCCGACTCGAGCGGCACGAGCCGGCCGTTGACCTTCGAGCCCATCGTCCGGTGCCCGATCTCGGTGTGCACCGCGTACGCGAAGTCCACCGGAGTGGCACCCGCCGGCAGGCCGATGACACGCCCCTTGGGCGTGAAGACGTAGACCTCCTTCGCGCCGATCTCGAACCTGAGCGAATCGAGGAACTCGCCCGGATCGGCGGTCTCCGCCTGCCAATCGGAGATGTGCGCGAGCCAGGCCATGTCGGCGTCGACGGCCTTCCCGTCGGTCTTGGCGCCCGACATCCGCTCCTTGTACTTCCAGTGCGCCGCGACACCGAACTCGGCCTGCTGATGCATCTCGTTCGTGCGGATCTGGATCTCGACCGTGCGTCCGTTCGGGCCGATGACGGTCGTGTGCAGCGACTGGTAGAGGTTGAACTTGGGCGTCGCGATGTAGTCCTTGAATCGCCCGGGAAGCGGCGTCCACCGCGCGTGGAGCGCACCGAGGACGGCGTAGCAGTCGCGAACGGTCGCCACGATCACGCGGATGCCGATCAGGTCGTAGATGTCGTCGAACTCGCGACCTCGCACGACCATCTTCTGGTACACGGAGTAGAGCTGTTTCGGGCGACCCGCTACTCGACCACGTATCCGCAGCTCGCGCAGATCCTCTTCGACCGCGTTGATGACGTTCTGCAGGTACTGCTCGCGCTGGGGGGTGCGCTGCTTGACGAGGCTGTCGATCTCGACGTAGAGCTTGGGGTGGAGCACCGCGAACGAGAGGTCTTCCAGCTCGGACTTGATGGCCTGGATGCCGAGCCGGTGCGCCAGCGGCGCGTAGATCTCGAGCGTCTCGGTCGCCTTCTTCGACGCCTTCTCGGGCGGTACGAAGCCCCACGTCCGGGCGTTGTGGAGGCGGTCAGCGAGCTTGATGACGAGCACGCGGATGTCGCGAGACATCGCCACGATCATCTTGCGGACGGTCTCCGCCTGCGCGCTCTCGCCGTACTTGACCTTGTCGAGCTTCGTCACGCCGTCGACGAGCATCGCGACCTCGTCGCCGAACTCGGCGCTCAGCTCGTCGAGCCGGTACCCCGTGTCCTCGACGGTGTCGTGCAGGAGAGCCGCGGCGACAGCCTTCGGGCCGAGGCCGAGGTCTGCCAGGATCTGGGCCACCGCGAGCGGATGCGTGATGTACGGCTCGCCGCTCTGCCGTTTCTGTCCCTCGTGCGCCCGCGCCGCGACCACGTAGGCGCGCTCGACGATCGCGAGATCGCCCTTCGGGTGGTGGGTGCGCACCGTACGGACGAGCTTGTCGACATCGTCGCGGCGGGCGGCGCGCGAGAAGATCCGCGGGATCAGGCGGCGCAGAGAAGAGCTCTGGGCGCCCGCGGGAAGCGTCTCGGCCATGCCTCGATCACCACCCTTCGCCCGGTCGGATCATCTTACGCGTGTGCGATCCGCTCAGGCTTCGACGACCGCGCGCTCGCGCGCCGAGAGCACTCGCGCGTCGCTCGCTTTGACCTTCGCCTCGCCCTCTCGGAAGAGGCTGTACAGCGGAGCCGCGAGGAACAGCGTCGAGTACGCCGCCACGATGGTTCCCACGAAGATCGACAGCGAGATGTCCGTCAGGGTCTGCGCTCCGAGCCAGAACGCGCCGATGAACAGGATGGCCCCGGTCGGCAGGATGGCGACGACAGTCGTGTTGATCGAGCGGATGAGGGTCTGGTTGACCGCCAGGTTCACCGACTCGCCGAAGGTGCGGGCAGAGATCTCCCCGTCGTCCCTCGTGTTCTCTCGGATCTTGTCGAAGACGACGGTGATGTCGTAGAGCGAGTACGCGAGGATCGTGAGGAATCCGATCACGGCGGCGGGAGAGATCGCGAAGCCGAACACCGCGTAGATGCCGATCGTGACGATGAGCACATCGACGACGCCGATGATCGCGGCCGCGGACATCTTCCAGGTGCGGAAGTACAGCGCCAGGATCACGAATGTCAGCGTGAGGAAGATGGCCAGGCCCCACAGGGACTGCCGCGTCACTCCCTCGCCCCAGCTCGGGCCGATGAAGGACGAGGTGACATCCGCGGCGGGCACCTGGTATGCCTCCGCGAGGGCCTCGGAGACGCGCTGCGTCTCGTCGTTGGACATCTGGTCGGTCTGTACTCGGACAGAGTCTGAACCGACCGTCGTGACGCGTGTCTCGGCGTTCGGGACGACCGACTGCACGGCAGTCGTCGCAATGGCCTGGTCGGGGTTCGACAACTCGTTGATCGTGAACTGGGACCCGCCGGTGAACTCGATCGAGAACTCGATCGGACGAAACAGCGGCACCAGCGCGGAGGCGATGACGAGCAGGGCTCCGATCAGGAACCAGAGCCGGCGGCGTCCGACGAACGGGAACGACGTCTTGCCGGTGTAGAGGTCGTTACCGACCTGGGACATCGAGCGCATCAGCTGCGACCGCCCTTCGACTGGGACACGGTTTCGTCCGCGGATGTGGAGCCGGCATCCCCCTGCTGCGCAGCGCGCTTACGCTCGGCGATGGTCTGACGACGCTCCGCCTCACCGCGTGAGCGGGCCACGCGGCCGGTCTGGACCACGGGAGCACGGAACTGCGCGCGACCGCGGTAGACAGCGCCGAGCGCCGTCGGGTCGAGACTGGACAGCGGGTGGCCGGAGCCGAAGAACCGGGTGCGCGCCAGCAGCTGCATCACGGGGTGGGTGAACAGGATGAAGATGAGCACGTCGATCACGGTCGTGAGGCCCAGCGTGAACGCGAAGCCCTTCACGGTCGCGTCGGCGAGGATGTACAGCACGACCGCGGCGAGCACGTTGATCGACTTCGAGATGTAGATCGTGCGCTTGGCGCGGCTCCAGCCGTCCTCGACGGCGGCGGTGATCGACTTGCCGTCGCGCAACTCGTCGCGGATGCGCTCGAAGTAGATGATGAACGAGTCGGCCGTGAACCCGATCGACACGATGACACCCGCGACGCCTGCCAGCGACAGGCGGTAGCCCATGCGCCAGGCGAGGATGCAGAGCGTGATGTAGGTCAGGACACCCATGACCACGAGCGAGGCCATGATCACCGTGCCGAGTGCTCGGTAGACGGTCAACGAGTACACCGCCACGAGAGCCAGACCGATGAGGCCGGCGATCAGGCCGATCATCAGCTGCTGAGAACCGAGGGTGGCCGAGATCGTGTCGGAGCTCTGCACCGTGAAGCTCAAGGGCAGCGCGCCGTACTTGAGCTGGTCAGCGAGCGTCTTCGCGCTCTCCTGCGTGAAGGAGCCCGTGATCTGCGGCTTGCCGTCGGTGATGATGCCGTTCATCGACGGAGCCGAGAGCACAGTTCCGTCGAGCACGAACGCGAACTGATTGAGCGGTCGCTGGAGCGGGTAGAGCCGCTGGCTGATCTCGGTGAACTTGTCGGTGCCTTCTGCGTTGAAGACGAGGTTGACCGCCCACTGACCGTTGGTCTGGACGACCCCCGAGCTCGCGTCCGCGACGTCGTCGCCCTTGATCTCGACCGGGCCGAGGATGTACTTGGCCGTGCCGTCCGTCGAGCAGGTGATCAACGGATCGGCGTCGGGAGCGTTCGCCGGATCGTTCGTCGGGTTGGCGCAGTCGTACGCCTGGAACTCCGCCTGCAGCTTCGGGGTGATCCAGCTCACGTCGCTGCCGTTGGTCGGCGACGCGGTCGGCGTCGCCTCGAGCGAGGGATCGGGCGTCGGATACGGCGTGGCCGTTCCGTCCTGACCGATGAAGCTGCCGCTGACCTCGCCCGACTCGACGAGCACGGGGCGCAGCTGCAGCTGCGCCGAGTCCTGGATACGCTGACGCGTCTCCTCGTCGGCCTCGCCCGGGATCTGGACGACCACGTTGCGTCCGCCCTCGGTCGTGACGTCGGCCTCGCCGACGCCGGAGGCGTCGACGCGCTGGCGGATGATCGTGACGGCCTGCGTCATCTGGTCGCCGCTCGGAGCAGCGCCGTCGGCGGTCTGCGCCGCGAGGATGATCTGCGTGCCGCCCTGAAGATCCAGAGCGAGTTCAGGAGACCAGGAGCTCGCGGGAGCTCCGGCGGAGGTCTTGAAGACGTAGACGCCCAGGGCGTTCACGCCGAAGAGCACAGCGGTCACCGCGAGGAGCCCGATGAGGGCGCGCCAGGCGTGACGGACGGGAGTGGATGTCGCCACGGACGATCAGCTTTCTCGTGCAGGAAGGGACGGAGGTGTCAGGCCTCGGGCTTGTCCTTCTTGTCGTTCTCGACCTCGTCGCTGTGCGACGAGTACTTGTGGTCGTCGCTGATCGAGGTGATGTCGCCGTCGGCGACGCCGGCGATGTACTCCGCCTCGCTCGCCTCGGCCTCGATGAACTCGTCCTCGGTCACGACGCCCTCGACGGGGTCGACGACACGAAGGATGGCCTGGCTGTGCACCTTGATCTCGACACCGGGGGCGATCTCGATGAGTGCCGGCTGGTCGAGGTTGTCGGCGTCGAACTCGACGATCGTTCCGTACAGGCCGCCCTGCAACAGCACCTCGGCGCCGGGAACCGTCTGGCGGGCCTTCTGCTCCTGCTCGGCCTTCGCCTTCTGCATGCGGCGACGCGAGCTCCAGAACATGAAGATCAGGAGGATCACCAGCAGGATGATCAGACCGTAGTTGGCGAAGAAGGTCGCGAAGTCCATGAAGTGGAGGGGCCCTTTCCGGGGCAGCGCGAACCGGGTCCAGCGCTGGTCGAGTCAGTTGCGGCGAAAGCCTTCAGCGATTATAGGTCATCCAGGCGCAGCGCTC
Organism: Microbacterium sp. SORGH_AS_0862; assembly: GCF_030818795.1. Lineage (NCBI taxonomy): Bacteria > Bacillati > Actinomycetota > Actinomycetes > Micrococcales > Microbacteriaceae > Microbacterium > Microbacterium sp. SORGH_AS_0862. The sequence goes on from NZ_JAUTAY010000001.1 coordinate 3,431,528, forward strand.
CGGTCGGATGCGGCACGCCCAGGTGTCCGTAGGCCTCCGGAGTCGCCACGCGCCCCCGGGGCGTGCGCCCCATGAAGCCGATCCGGACCAGGTAGGGCTCGACGACCGATTCGATCGTGTCTGCTTCCTCGCCGACCGCGACAGCCAGGGTGTTCAGACCGACGGGACCGCCGCGGAAGCGTCGGATGAGCGCGTCCAGCACGGCCCGGTCGAGCCGGTCGAGGCCGATCGGGTCGACGTCGTACAGCTCGAGCGCAGCATCCACGCTCGCGAGGCTGCCCGATCCACCGTCGGCGTAGACGATGAGGTAGTCGCGCACTCTCCGCAGCAATCGGTTCGCGATGCGCGGGGTCCCGCGCGAGCGGCGGGCGATCTCGGAGCGTGCCGGGGTGGGCAGCTCGACGCCGAGCATCGAGCTCGAGCGGGCGATGACCCGTTCGAGTTCCTCGGGCTCGTAGTACTCGAGGTGCGCGGTGAAGCCGAAGCGGTCACGCAGCGGGTTGGGCAGCAGCCCGGACCGCGTGGTGGCTCCCACCAGGGTGAAGGGGGCGAGATCGAGGGGGATGCTCGTGGCACCGGCGCCCTTCCCGACCATGATGTCGATCCGGAAGTCCTCCATCGCGAGGTAGAGCATCTCCTCCGCCGAGCGCGCCATGCGGTGGATCTCGTCGATGAACAGCACCTCGCCGGGCGTGAGCGACGACAGCAGGGCCGCAAGATCGCCGGCATGCTGGATGGCAGGCCCGCTCGACATGCGCAGCGCACGGCCGCTCTCATGCGCCACGATCATGGCGAGCGTCGTCTTGCCCAGCCCGGGCGGTCCCGAGAGCAGGATGTGGTCGGGCGGGCGCTGTTGGATGCGCGCCGCGTCGAGCAGCAGCTGCAGCTGCCCCCGTACCTTCTGCTGCCCGACGAAGTCGGCGAGGGAGTCGGGGCGCAACGCCCCCTCGATGGCGAGTTCGCTCTCGTCCGCGGGGGTACCCGCATCCCTCAGCTCATCCACGCACAGCCTCCCCGCGAGCCGGGCCCAGCGCCGCGAGGGCCCTGCGCAAGAGTGCCGCGACCGTCCGCTCCTCGGGCGCGTCGGCGACCACGACCGCTGCCGTTTCTGCGGCGACGCGCTCGGACCAGCCCAGGCCGACGAGCGCCTGTGCGAGCTGATCGACGAGATCGGTGGACGCCGCCGAGGAGCCGGTGGCGGATGCGGTGGGCGGCGCCAGCTTGCCGGCGAGCTGCACCACGATCAGCTTGGCCGTCTTGGGTCCGATGCCGGAGACCTTGCGGAAGGGACCATCGGCCTCATCTGCCACCGCCTGCGCGATCTGGTCGATGCTGAGCTCGGCCAGCACACCGAGCGCGGACTTCGGACCGACCCCGGACACGGCGATCAGCGCCGCGAACACCGCCAGCTCCTCTCGCGTGCGAAAGCCCACGAGCGAGAGGGCGTCCTCACGGACGATCATGTGCGTGTGCAGCAGGATCTCGTCGCCCAGGCGCACCGTGCGCGAGACGTCCGGGGTCACCGCGACGCTGTAGCCGACGCCGGCGACCTCGAGGACGAGGCCGTCGGAGGATGCGTGCACGACGGAGCCGCGGAGCGAGGCGATCATGGCTGTGAGCTTATCCCGCTTCGCACCTTTGTTCGATTCGACACGCTCAGCGTCGTGCCTTCTCCGCCGCTCGCCATGCACGCTGCGCCGGAGTGAGGGCCGCATCCGTGACCGCCGCTCCCCCGGCACCGCCGCCGCGCCACGCATGGCACAGCGCGAGCGCGAGCGCGTCCGCGGCATCCGCCGGCTGAGGGAGCGCGTCCAGTCGGAGGACCCTGGCCACCATCGTCTGCACCTGCAGCTTCTCGGCGGACCCGTAGCCGGTGATCGCGGCCTTGACCTCGCTCGGTGTGTGAGTCGCCGTTCGCAGACCGTGCTCGGCCGCGACGAGCAACGCGATACCGCTGGCCTGCGCCGTCCCCATCACGGTGCTGCGGTTCTGCTGGGCGAACACCCGCTCGACGGCGACCACCTCGGGGCGATGCTCCCGCACGGCGTCGCGAAGCCCCTGCGCGATCAGATGCAGCCGTTCGGCGATCGGCAGCTCGGGTGACGAGCGGATCACCCCGACATGCACGAGACTCGCGCGACGGTCGGCAGCGACGTCCACGATGCCCACGCCGCAGCGCGTCAGACCCGGGTCGACACCGAGCACGCGCAGAGAGGAAGCCACCCCGCCACGCTACGCGCCCCGGGACGTGCCGGGCACCCGACGCGCCCGTGACGGAGGACGCTCACTCGTCGGCTTCGAGCTCCGCCTGCACCTCGGGCGTCAGATCGAAGTTGCTGAAGACGTTCTGCACGTCGTCACTGTCTTCGAGCGCGTCGATCAGGCGGAAGACCTTCCGCGCCGTCTCGGCGTCGACCTCGACCTTGAGGTTCGGCACGAACTCGACATCGGCCGACTCGTACTCGATGCCCGCGTCGGTGAGCGCGGTGCGGACGGACACGAGGTCGGAGGCCTCCGTGATCACCTCGAAGCCCTGCGCATGCGGCTCGATCTCCTCCGCGCCCGCCTCGAGCGCGGCCATCATGACGTCGTCCTCGCTCGTGCCCTCCTCGGACACGACGATGACGCCCTTGCGCGTGAAGTTGTACGCGACCGACCCGGGGTCGGCCAGGGTGCCGCCGTTGCGGGACAGTGCCGTGCGGACCTCGGCAGCGGCGCGGTTCTTGTTGTCGGTCAGACACTCGATCATGAGAGCGACGCCGTTGGGCCCGTAGCCCTCGTACATGATCGAGGAGTACTCGACCGACTCGCCGCCGATCCCGGCTCCGCGCTTGATGGCGCGATCGATGTTGTCCTTGGGCACCGAGGTCTTCTTCGCCTTGAGGACCGCATCGAAGAGCGTCGGGTTGCCCGCCAGATCGGCGCCGCCCAGCTTCGCGGCGACCTCGATGTTCTTGATGAGCTTCGCCCACGACTTCGCACGGCGCGCGTCGACGACGGCCTTCTTGTGCTTCGTGGTGGCCCATTTGGAGTGACCGGACATGAGTCTCCCGTGTTCAGCGGCTGGAAAGTCCAGCGTCGATCTTAGTTCAGCCGCGCGCGGACCCGCTCGAGAAGGCGTTCGTGGAACCGTGTCTCGCCCGAGACCTCGGGGTGGAACGAGGTTCCCAGGAGGTTGCCCTGCTCCACCGCGACCACGCGCCCGTCGTCGAGGGCCGCGAGGATCTCGACGCCCGTACCGACCCGCTCGACCACGGGCGCACGGATGAAGACGGCCTTGACCGGCGGCCCGCCGAACGCGTCGACCCGCAGGTCGCTCTCGAACGAGTCGAGCTGCGAGCCGAAGGCGTTGCGCCGCACGGCCACATCGAGACCGCCGAAGCTCTGCTGCCCGGCGAGGCCGTCGAGAACCTCGTCGGCGAGGAGGATGAGACCGGCGCACGTGCCGTAGACCGGGAGCCCCTCGGCGATCGCACGGCGCAGGGGGTCACGCATCCCGAACGCCCGGCTCAGCTTGTCGATCACGCTCGACTCACCGCCCGGGATCACCAGGCCGTCGACCTCGGCGAGTTCCGCGGGCCGGCGAACCGGCCGCGTCTGTGCGCCCAGCAGCCGGAGGATGCGCACGTGCTCGCGCACGTCGCCCTGGAGCGCGAGGACCCCGATGCGCGGTGCGTCACCAGCCACGGTCGGCGAGGCGATGCGGGGCCGGGAGGTCTGCCACGTTGATGCCGACCATCGCCTCACCGAGTCCGCGCGAGGCTTCGGCGATGACCGCGGGATCGTCGAAGAACGTGGTCGCCTTCACAATGGCCGCTGCGCGCTGGGCGGGGTTGCCGGACTTGAAGATCCCGGAGCCCACGAACACGCCGTCGGCGCCCAGTTGCATCATGAATGCGGCATCCGCCGGCGTCGCGACGCCGCCGGCCGTGAACAGGACGACCGGCAGCGTGCCGGTGCGGGCGACCTCTGCCACGAGTTCGTACGGCGCCTGGAGTTCCTTGGCCGCGACGTAGAGCTCATCGGCGCTCTTCGCGCCGAGGACCGCGATCTCACCGCGGATCGTGCGGATGTGCTTCGTGGCTTCGGAGACGTCGCCCGTGCCCGCCTCCCCCTTGGAACGGATCATCGCCGCGCCCTCGGTGATGCGCCGCAGCGCCTCACCGAGGTTCGTCGCGCCGCACACGAACGGAACGGTGAAGCCCCACTTGTCGATGTGGTTGACGTAGTCCGCCGGCGAGAGCACCTCGGACTCGTCGACGTAGTCCACACCGAGACCCTGCAGGACCTGCGCCTCCACGACATGGCCGATCCGCGCCTTCGCCATGACCGGGATCGACACCGCGGCGATGATCTCGTCGATCAGGTCGGGATCGCTCATCCGTGCCACTCCGCCCTGCGCACGGATGTCGGCGGGGACGCGCTCGAGGGCCATGACGGCCACGGCGCCCGCATCCTCCGCGATACGCGCCTGCTCGGCGGTGACCACGTCCATGATCACGCCGCCTTTCAGCATCTCGGCGAGTCCGCGCTTGACGCGCGTGGAACCGGTGAGGGAATCGGTCATCGGGTGCTCCTTCGTCGACGCCGCCGCATGCGACGCTTTGTCCTAGGCCAGAACGTAGCATGTCCTACGGCGTAGGCTGTCCCCGATGTCTCTGTCTGACACCCGCTCCGAGATCCGCGGCTCCTCCGCCGCGGAGATCGCCGACAGCATTCGCGCACTCGTCGAGCGCGGCGAACTCGCTCCCGGCCAGTCGCTCCCGCCCGTCCGGGCGCTCGCCGAGTCGTTGGACGTCAATCGCAACACGGTCGCGGCGGCATATCGGCTCCTCACCCAGGCCGGTATCGTCGTCACCCGCGGGCGCGGCGGCACGCTCGTGGCCGAGGCGGCACCGGTCGCGCAAGAGGGCTTCGCCGCCGGCACTGTGCTGCGCGATGTGGGCACCGGCAATCCCGATCCGGACCGCATCCCGAAGGCCCTTCCCGCGCTGACGCGCATCGCCCGGCGCCCGGTCCTCTACGGCGAACCCGTCATCGACCCCGATCTCGAGTCGTGGGCCCGGGATTGGGTGCGCGCCGATCTCGCGCCGTCGACGGTGCGGTTGACGATCACCAGCGGGGCGGTCGATGCCGTGGAGCGCCTGCTCGCGCAGGCGCTGACCAGAGACGATGCCGTCGCTCTCGAAGACCCCTGCTTCCTTGCCAGCATCCACACCGTGCGCCTCGGCGGCTATCGCGCCGTTCCTGTTCCCGTGGACGCCGAGGGGATGACGGTCGACGGGCTTCGCGCTGCTCTCGCCGCCGGCGTCCGCGCGATCGTCTGCACGCCACGCGCCCAGAACCCGACCGGCGCGAGTCTGAGTGCACGCCGCGCCGCCAAGCTGCGCGCGGTGCTCGAGAACCATCCGTACGTCCTCATCATCGAGGACGACCATTTCTCGCTTCTGTCGCCGCAGCCGTACCACTCGATCATCGGCGAGAGCCACCGACGGTGGGCGCTCGTGCGGTCGGTGTCGAAGTTCCTGGGACCCGATATGTGCCTGGCCGTCGCTGCCTCAGATCCCGAGACCGCGGATCGTCTCGCGCTGCGACTCAGTCCCGGGACCACCTGGGTCAGCCATCTCCTGCAGCGGCTCGCGATCGCCCTGCTCGCCGACGACACCGTGCAGAGCGCGATTCGGGCGACAGGACGGCACTACGCAGACCGCAACGGCGTCTTCGCCGAACGGGCTCGGGACCACGGCCTCGCCGTCGAGTCGGGCGACGGACTGAACCTGTGGGTCCCCCTCGGCGTACCCGCTCGCGCCGTCGCCGAGCAGCTCATGCGCCGCGGCTGGCTCGCACGCCCCGGCGACGAGTTCGTGCTCGCCGACGCGCGCGCCACGCACTACCTGCGCCTGACGGTGCATGATCTCTCCGACGATGACGCCGATCGGCTCATCACGGACCTCGTCGCGGCCGTGGATGCGGTCGCCGCCACCTCGAAGATGGGATGACTCCGCTGTGAAGGTACTTTCGATCCAGTCCGCCGTCGCCTACGGTCACGTCGGCAACTCCGCTGCGGTCTTCCCCCTGCAGCGCATCGGTGTCGAGGTTCTGCCTGTGTACACCGTGAACTTCTCGAACCACACCGGGTACGGCGCCTGGCGGGGACCGCTCATCGCACCGGACGACGTGCGCGATGTGATCACGGGAATCGAGGAGCGCGGCGTCTTCGACAAGATCGACGTGATCCTGTCCGGGTACCAGGGCTCCGAGGGGATCGCCGACGTGATCGTCGACGCGGTGGCCCGCGTGAAGGCCGCCAACCCGAGCGCGGTCTACGCGTGCGATCCGGTGATGGGCAACGCCAGGTCCGGCTGTTTCGTCGCTCCCGCCATCCCCGAGCTCCTCCGCGAGAAGGTCGTTCCGGTGGCGGACATCATCACGCCGAATCAATTCGAGCTCGGCTTTCTCACGGGCACCGATCCGCACACGATCGAGGAGACGCTCGCTTCGGCGGATGCCGCCCGCGCGATGGGACCGGGCACGGTACTGGTCACGAGCGTCGAGCGCCCCGACCGCGAGGAGGGCACGATCGAGATGATGGCCGTCACCCCCCGGGGCGCCTGGATCGTGACGACCCCCCTGCTGCCCATGAAGGCGAACGGATCCGGCGATGTGACCGCCGCCCTCTTCACCGCGCACTACACGCGCAGCGGCGATGCTGCGGATGCCCTCGCGCGCACCGCGTCCAGCGTCTTCGACCTGCTGGAGGCGACGCACCGCTCGGGCGAACGCGAGCTGCAGCTGGTCGAGTCGCAGGAGGCTTACGCGCACCCCCGCCTGCAGTTCGCCGTTCGTCAGGTGCGCTGAGCCGACTCAGCCGCCCGTGGCGGCACGGAAGGCGCTCTCCCACTGCGGAGCGTCGGCCGGGCACAGGAATCCCGTTCCGAACACCATGATGCTGGTGACGTTGCGCTCCGCCGTCGGATCGCCGTTCGTGAGTGCGGAGATCAGCGGCGACGTCGCCACGTGCGTGGCATACAGGTCTTGGCCGACATCGTGACCGTTGAGGATCGAGGTCTCACAGGCGTCCAGCGCGAGAGCGAGGGTGATGCTCTCGATCTCCGGCGACCACGTGCCTCCCTGCGACTCGGTGTAGGCCCGCTGCTGGGAGATGAACTCCTGCTGCTCGGGGGTCTTCGGCGTGAGCATCGGGTCGCCGGGGATCTGCTGCTGAGCTTCGAAGAAGGCATCGCGCTCGGCGAAGACGTCGCCGTCGATCAGGTCGTCGGATCCCGATTCGCCGGCGCTCCCCGTGGGTTCGTCCGAGGGAGCGAGCGCTTCGCCCGGTTCGCTGGATGCGGGCAGCGGGGTGAACTGGCACCCCGCCAACGGCACCAGCGCAAGCAGCAGCATCGGCGCGACGAGTCGGACGGAACGTGTGCGCATGAGAGACCCCCGGGCTCGTGGAACGATGCCCGACACGCTATCGGCAGGTCGTTGCTCGTATCGGGGGCTTGTGGAGAACGCTCAGAGCGGCCATGCGTCCGCGAGCGAGCGGCGCACGTCGCCGAGCAGCTGCGGCAGCGCCTTCGTGCGCGCGATGATCGGGAAGAAGTTCGCGTCGGTCGCCCATCGCGGGACGACGTGCTGGTGAAGATGGCCCGCGACCCCCGCACCGGCGACGGCGCCCTGGTTCATGCCGATGTTGAACCCGTCGCACCGGGACGTCTCGCGCAACACGCGCATCGCGGTCTGGGTGAGCGCACCGATCTCCGCGACCTCGTCCGCATCCGCCTGATCGTACGTGGGGATGTGGCGGTACGGGCACACCAGGAGATGGCCGGAGTTGTACGGGAACAGATTCAGCAGGACGTACGCGCGAACCCCGCGATGAACGATGAGTCCGTCCTCGTCGCTCTTGTGGGGCGCGGCGCAGAACGGGCACCGCTCGGAGTGCGGCTCGGGACCCGCCTGGATGTAGGCCATGCGGTGCGGAGTCCACAGCCGCTGGAACTCATCCGGCACGCCGGGCAGATCGGATGCGGCGATCAGCGCCGCATCCGTCTGCTCCGGCTCGGTCGTCACGCGAGGTCCTCCGCGGTGTTGACGAGTGTCTTCTCGGCGATCGCCCGTTGGATCATCGCGATCGCGTCATCTACGGGAATCCCGTTCGTCTGCGTCCCGTCACGGAAGCGGAAGGAGACGGTGCCGGCGCTGCGGTCCTGCTCCCCCGCGATCAACTGGATCGGAACCTTCTGCGTCGTGTGCGTGCGGATCTTCTTCTGCATCCGGTCATCGGAGTGATCGACCTCCGCGCGGACGCCGGACACCTTGAGGCGCTCGACGATGCCGTCGAGGTAGTCCGCGAACTGCTCGGCGACCGGGATGCCGACGACCTGCACCGGCGAGAGCCACACCGGGAAAGCCCCGGCGTAGTGCTCGAGCAGGATGGCGAAGAAGCGCTCGATCGAGCCGAACAGCGCCCGGTGGATCATGATCGGGCGGTGCTTCTCACCGTCGGGGCCGGTGTACTCGAGGCCGAAGCGCTCGGGAAGGTTCGGGTCGACCTGCACGGTCGACAGCTGCCAGGTGCGGCCGATGGCGTCCCGGGTCTTGAGATCGATCTTCGGACCGTAGAAGGCGGCCTCACCCGGCACCTCGGTGAGCTTCAGACCGCTCGCCATGGCGACGTTGCGCAGCGCGTTCGTCGAGTAGTCCCAGAACTCGTCCGATCCGATCCACTTCGACTTCTCGTCATCGCGCATGGACAGCTCGAGCTCGAAGTCCTCGAGGCCGAAGTCGCGAAGCATCGAGATGACGAACTCCAGCACGCGGGTCGCCTCGGACTCGAGCTGCTCGGGCGTGACGAACAGGTGCGAGTCGTCCTGGGTGAACCCACGCACGCGGGTGAGCCCGTGCAGCGCGCCCGAGAGCTCGTTGCGGTAGACGGTTCCGTTCTCGGCGAGACGCATCGGCAGGTCGCGGTAGCTGCGGCCGCGTTCCTTGTAGATGAGGATGTGCATCGGGCAGTTCATCGGCTTGAGGTAGTACTCCTGGCCGACTTTGGTGACGTTGCCCTCCGCGTCGCGCTCCTCATCCATGGTGATGGGCGGGAACATGCCCTCCCGATAGGTCACCAGGTGGTTGGAGGTGATGAACAGGTCTTCCTTGGAGATGTGCGGGGTGTAGACGTACGTGTAGCCGCCTTCGACGTGCCGACGTCGGGCATGCTGTTCCATCTCGCCGCGGACGATGCCGCCCTTCGGGTGCCAGACGCTGAGGCCGGAGCCGATCTCGTCGGGGAACGAGAATAGGTCCAGCTCCTTGCCGAGCTTGCGGTGATCGCGTTTGGCCGCCTCCTCCAGTCGATGCTGGTAGGCGCGCAGGTCGTCCTTGGTCGCCCACGCGGTGCCGTAGATGCGCTGCAGTTGCGGGTTCTTCTCGCTGCCGCGCCAGTACGCGCCGGCGATGCGCTGCAGATCCCAGCCGTTGCCGATGACGCGCGTGCTCGACACGTGCGGCCCGCGGCAGAGGTCCTTCCAGACCGTCTCGCCGTCGCGGTTCACGTTGTCGTAGATCGTGAGCTCGCCCGCGCCGACCTCTACCGACGCTCCCTCGGCCGCTTCCTTCTTGCCGCCCTTCAGACCGATCAACTCGAGTTTGAAGGGCTCGTCGGCCAGTTCCGCGCGCGCCTCGTCATCGGTCACGACCCGACGCACGAAGCGCTGGTTCTCGCGGACGATCCGCTCCATCTCCTTCTTGATGGCCTTGACGTCCTCCGGCGTGAAAGGCGTGTCGGTGCCGAAGTCGTAGTAGAAGCCGTCGGTGACCGGCGGGCCGATGCCGAGGTTCGTCTGCGGCTTGATGCGCTGCACCGCCTGTGCGAGCACGTGCGCGGTGGAGTGCCGAAGGATGGCCAGGCCGTCCTCGGAAGAGATCGTGACCGGCTCGACGACGTCGGTCTCGGCGACCGTCGTCGCCAGGTCCTTCAGTTCGCCGTTCACGCGCAACGCGATGACGGAGCGGTCGGGGAAGAGGGCGAATCCGTCTGCGGGGTAGGCGACGGCTGCCGGGGTCAGATCAGTCAAAGGACGCTCCTGGAGTGGGTCTCAATCGATCCTATCGAGCTTGCGAGGCGGCAAGATGGTGTCGTGAAGCTGGCCCTCATCGGCGGCGCGCTGCTGCTGGTCGGCATCGCCGCGGTCCTTTTCGGCGTCCTCCCCCCGGATGCGGCCGTCGCGGTGACCGAACGCATCGTGCCGGTTCTCGGCTTCGTCACCGCGATCACCGTCGTCGCCGAGCTCGCGACCCGCATCGGGCTGTTCGATGTGCTGGGTGCTTTTCTCGCCCGCCTCTCGCGCGGTCGCACGATCGTCCTCTGGCTGCTTGTGGTGGCTCTCGCGCTCGTGTCCACCGCCTTCCTCTCGCTCGACACCACCGCGGTGCTGCTGACACCCGTCGTCGTCGCTGTCGCCAGAGCGAACGGACTTCCCCCACTGCCGTTCGCGTTCGCGACGGTGTGGCTGGCGAACACGGCGTCGCTGTTCCTGCCGGTCTCCAATCTCACCAACCTGCTCGCCGCCCACAACCTCGAGGGAGGCACGGCAGCGTTCGTCGGTCTCCTGGGACCGTCGGCGCTGATCGCCGTGATCGTCACCGTGCTCCTGCTGTGGCTACGCGATCGCCGGCGACTGCGGGGACGTTTCACCCCCGCCAGATCGCCGCAGATCGCCGACAAGGCGCTGCTGATCGCCGCCGGGGTGATCGTCGCGGTCATGCTGCCGTTGCTGGTCTCCGGCCTCGAGCCGTGGATCCCGGCGACGGCCGCGGCCGTCGTGCTCGTCGGGTTCGTCTCGTGGCGCTCGCCCCGGCTGCTGTCGCTGCGGCTCATCCCGTGGCAACTGCTCGTGTTCGCGAGCGGTCTGCTGTTGGTCGCCTCGGCGGCGGATGCGGCGGGCCTCCTCGATTCCGTGTCGGCCGTCCTCAACTCCTCGGACCAGCCCTGGACGGTGTTCGCGGTGGCCGGTGCGGGCACCGTCGGCGCGAACGTCATCAACAACCTGCCCGCCTACCTGGCTCTCGAACCGGCGGTCGCGGCATCCCCTGTTCATCTTGCGGCCCTCCTCATCGGCGTCAACGCCGGTCCGCTCATCACGCCGTGGGCGTCGCTGGCGACGCTGCTGTGGCACGAGAGGCTGCAGTCGGAGGGCATCGAGGTGTCGTGGGGACGATTCATCCTCTGGGGTGCGCTCGCCGCTCCGCTGATCGTCGGACTCGCCGCGCTTCCGCTGCTGTGGATGCGGTGAGCTCAGGCTTCGGAGATGTCGTAGTCGGGGTCGTATCCGTCATCCGGCCCGTCGAAGCCCTCGACCGCCCGCAGATGGCGCTCGGGTGTCGGGCGGACCCGCTGCAGGTGAGCCTCGAGTTCGGAGCTGTCGAAGTCCGGGTCGTCACCGTCCCTCGTGACGGGCACCGAGAGCACATCGTTGCCGAGTCCGACGACGAGTTCGGCGGTGCCCTCCGGATCGATGGGGATCCGCACCGCGGCCGCTTCACCACGCTTGGCGAGCTCCGCCGTCAATTCGACGAGGAGGCGCGCCACATCGTCGGTGGTCAGAACGTTCTCGCCGGCGTAGGTGATGCGTCTCATGCATCCACCATGCGCTGCCGTCCACCCCGGCACGGGGCGGTTGCGACGACCCCTGCGGTGGTCTAGGCCCGCGCCCTCGCACTCGGCCCGAAGCTGCTGATCGCGGACGAGCCGACCAGTGCGCTCGACGTGTCGGTGCAGGCGACGGTGCTGGAGCTGTTCGCGGCACTCCAGCGGGAGCTGGGCTTCGCGTCACTGTTCATCAGCCATGACCTCGCCGTCATCGACGCCGTGGCGGATCGCGTCGTCGTCCTCCGACGGGGTGAGGTGCGCGAGCAGGGAACGACCGCGCAGGTGCTCCTGCATCCACAGGACGCCTACACAGAGCGCCTCCTGACGTCGTTGCCGGTGCCGGATCCGGTGGCGCAGGCGGAGCGCCGCGCCGCCTGGCTGGCGCTGCCGCCCGAAGCGGGGCGCTGAACGACGCGTGCGCCGGGCCATCATCCCGCGGGCCAGGTCCCGGCGCACGCATCCGCTCATCCGCGCAGGGGCGTGATGCCCTGCGCCGTCCGCGGGAAGGTCGCGAGGACGGCGGGGTCGATACTGAGGTGGGCGGAGACGAGCTGGGGCGGCACGTGCGCCAGCCAGTTGGCGAGACTGATCTCCTCGTACCTGTCGGTGCGGAACACCTCGAGGAACTGCAGGATGTCGTCGCCGGTGTTCTCGATGTAGTGGCCGTAGTTCTTCTTCACGATCCCGACATCGCCCGGCCGGAAATCCGTCGTGTTGGCGTGCGGGCCCGTGTTGAACACGGTCATGCGGGCGGAGCCGCGCAGGTAGTACTGCCACTCGTCGGCGTTGGGATGCCAGTGCAGCTCACGCATCGAACCGGGCTCGACCGTCACGAGAGCCGCCGCGACGGTGTTCGAGTACTCGTAGTTGGTGGAATCGGCGACCTGCACACTGCCGCCCGAGTTCTGATACCGCGGCTGAGAGCGCGACAGACGGAAGATGACCGGCTCCATGCCCCACTCGACGCCCGCGGCGGCCTGATCGACCTCCAGGGCGGGCGGCTCGTCGCCGGGGAAGATCCAGAGGTTGTGCAACGGGATGTCGGAGAAGACCTCCTGAGCGACCCCGAAGTTCTTCGCCAGCACGTCCGGCGGCGTGTGCGCGAACCAGTCCGTCAGCAGAAGCGTGTTCGACTCCGACTGCTGCCCGTCGTCGAAAGCAAGCACGAAATCCGCGCCGTCCGGACCCAGTCCCTGCAGCGAGTGCGGGGTCCCCGCGGGGAAGAACCACAGGTCGCCTTCCTCCACGTCCTCCACCGCCGGCAGCCCCGAACGGCTCAGGGTCGTCACACGAGCTTTGCCGCGCGTCATGACAGCCCATTCCGCGGTCTGATGCCAGTGCAGCTCGCGGATACCACCCGGCTCGAGGTACATGTTGACGCCGGCGATCTCGTCCGAGATGTGGAAGTCGCTGCTGGTGAGCTCACGCGCCCATCCCCCGCGCTGCACGCGACGAGGCGAGATGTTGAACGAGGACCAGAAGAACGGCTGCGTCGAGATGTCGGTGGCCGGGGCGTCGATCTGGTTCGGGAACTGCGACGCGATGACGGGGTTCTGCGGACCGGTCATGACGGTGCTCTGCGGCCGGTCCACCGTGTTGACCCCGCCCTCCGGCGGAAGGTCAGGATTGCCGAGTGTGGCCGCCTCGTGATGCGGCGCGGTGCTGTCCGGGGTGTCCATGGTGATGCTCCTTCGTCCCGTGAACTGGATGCCGGTGAGTCTCGCCGAGCCGCATCCCGACCTGGCACCGCGTGGTGACGGAAGTCGCTTCGACGCGCGTCGAGCCTCGGACGCCCCTCGTCAGGGAGCGGGGCGGCTTCCGACGCAGAGCGGATGCGGGCTACCGGCACCGCTCATAGGTTCGGGCCGTACGCGCCGCGCCGCGCCGCCGGGCGCCTCGCGAGCGAGCACAGGAACCTGAGGAGAACCCGCCCATGTCCGATATCACCGTCGTCCTCGTCCACGGCGCCTTCGCCGAGTCCTCGAGCTGGAACGGCGTCCTCACCCTCCTGCAGGATGCGGGCGTCGACGCGATCGCGACGCCGAATGCGCTGCGCAGCGTGACCACGGATGCCGAGAACGTGCGTCGCCTCGTGGACTCGCTGCCCCGCGACGTGCTGCTGGTAGGCCACTCGTACGGCGGTGCGGTCATCATCGAAGCCGGCGCAGGAAACGTCAAGGTCAAGGGACTCGTATACGTTGCGGCCTTCGCACCCGACCACGGCGAAAACGCTCTCGACCTGACGGGTCAGTTCCCGGGCAGCACCCTGGGTGAGCGCGTGCGCCCGTATCCGCTCGGCGACGGCACGAACGATCTCGTCGTCGACCGCGCGCTGTTCCCCGACCAGTTCGCCGCCGACGTACCGCTCGAGGTCGCGAAGCTGTCCGCCCTCGCCCAGCGCCCGGTCCGGGACTACGCCCTCGGCGAGGGCCTGCCCGCCGAGACGCCGGCATGGAAGACTCTCCCGTCGTGGTTCGTCTACGGCACGGGCGACAAGAACATCCCCGAGGCCGGGCTCGCGTTCATGGCGGAGCGTGCCGGCTCGCGCGGCACCCGCGTGATCGACGGTGCGTCGCACTCGGTCATGGTCTCGAACCCCGGGGCGGTCGCTGAACTGATCAAGACGGCACTCGCAGAGCTCGCCTGACCCTCGCGCCTGCCCGGCGCGGCATCATCCCGCGCCGGGCAGGGATCGGCCGGGTGGAGCAGGTCCGGTGACGCGACAGCTGCACGACGGATGAGGGATTGAGCGCCACACCGACCGCAGGAGGCCTCATCTGCACCACGTCTCGTGCAGATGTCGCATCTCCCGGGCGCCACGACGTCTGCGCGAGACGGGTCCGTGGGTCGTACGACCCACCCCGGAAACGAGAAAACCCCCGGATAACCGGGGGTTCTTCGGTGCGCGATACTGGGATCGAACCAGTGACCTCTTCCGTGTCAGGGAAGCGCGCTACCGCTGCGCCAATCGCGCCTGTACAGGCTGTTCAGTTATGGGCGAGGTGGCGACGGGATTCGAACCCGTGTAAACGGCTTTGCAGGCCGGTGCCTAGCCGCTCGGCCACGCCACCGTGTGTGGTTCGACCCACGTGACGTGATCTCCCCGGAGGGAGATCCCCGCACTCGAGCGGATGACGAGACTCGAACTCGCGACCCTCACCTTGGCAAGGTGATGCGCTACCAACTGCGCTACATCCGCATTTCGTTCCCGATCTCTCGGGCACTTGGAAAACATTATCCCAACTCCGACGCTTCGCAAAACCGAGACGGGCCCGCGCGTGTCTCGCGGTCTGGTCAACGGAGCCCGCCCGCATCCGGTATGCTCGATTCTCGGACCCACGGGTCATGGGCGATTGGCGCAGTTGGTAGCGCGCTTCCTTCACACGGAAGAGGTCATCAGTTCGAGTCTGGTATCGCCCACCATGAAAGCCCCCGGTTCAGCCGGGGGCTTCGTGTTTTCCCGGGCTGCCCGCACCGTCGTCACGGAGTCCTTCGCCGAAGAAATCGGTAACCCGTGTAGGCGGCGAGGAGCGCCCACACGGCCCAGAGGATCCAGACACCCGCCACGCCCACGACCGGTCCGCTCGTGCAGTAGCTTGCGTCGGGGTCCGCACCCGAGTCGTAGCAGACTCCCTGGCTGGAGGTCGTGATGAACAGGACGACCGCGGCGCCGATGAGGACAAGCGCTCCCCAGACCAGTCCGCGGAGAGCCGACCTCCATGTTCGCCGCATGGGCCGAGGCTACAGGTGAACGCGTCCGGATCCACGCCGAGCCCACGAAAAGATCCGTGACACACCAGGATGGACGCATGCCGTCTGCGCCGAAGCCTCCGCAGCTGAACACGCTCCACCTCGACGACCTCGCCGAGGCAAGCCCTGAGGAGTTGCATCCCGGGGCGACGCTGACCGGCAGGAGCCTCGGCGTCGACCAGCGCTCACCCGTCGATCTCACCGACACCAGACTCGACGGCGTCCGCTTCGATCGATTCGTCGCCCCCGAGCTGCGCCTGCGCGGCGCGGGCCTGCTGGAGGTCGCGTTCGACGCCCTCGACGTCCCCGTCGTGGACGCCGCGCGCACAGACTGGTCTGACGCCCGCCTCAGCGGCCGTGTCGGAGCTCTCACCGCGTACGACAGCTCGCTGCGCAGCATCCACTTCACCGGATGCCGGCTGGGCTTCGTGAACCTGCGCGGCGCAGAGCTGCTCGATGTCCAATTCACGGACTGCTCGATCGACGAACTCGATCTGGGCGAGACGCGATGCCGTCGGGTGCGGTTCACGGACACGCGGATCGCCTCACTCGAGGTGCCTCGCGCATCCTTGACGAACGTCGACTTCCGAGGCGCGACGCTCTCGGCTGTCTCGGGCGTCGGCCATCTGTCCGGTGCCACGATCACCCACGAGCAGGCGCTTCAGTTGGCGCCGCTCCTCGCGGCGCACGTCGGGATCTCGATCAGCGACGATTGACGCTCATCGCCACCCGAAGCGCGCGCGCAAGGCGTCCGCGACGCGGGCGAAGCGCACCGCGTCCAGCGCCGCCCCCTCACGGCGCAGTCCCGCGTGGGACACACTGTAGAGCTGATCGATGTCGGCCCATGACGGGCGGCGCTTCGGGTCCCACCCACCTGCTCCCAGAGCGACGTACGCGTCAGAGCCCGGATGCGCACGACTGGTGAGTTTGACCGCGTAGACACGGTCGCGGCTCTGACGTGCGATGACGAGCACGGGACGGTCCTTACCGCGCCCATCACGTTCGGCGTACGGCACCCATGTCCAGACGATCTCCCCCGCATCCGGGATCCCATCGTGACGCGGCGCATACGCGAGCCTCAGACGCCCCGCGGAACGAGGATCCACCTCGTAGGTCTGAGTGGACGCCGCAGGACGTACCAGGCGCAGGACACCGCGGCCGAGACGGGAGAGCAGACCCATCGGGCCAGCCTATCCAGCCCGACGGATGCCGCAGATGCCGAAAGGAGAGGGCGCCGCGGTGATCCGCGACGCCCTCCCCTGCTGGAGACGATGAGTCAGGACTGCTCGGCGAGCGAGTAGCCTTCCTCGCCGTGAACCGTGGAGTCCACGCCGGCGAGCTCGTCCTCGTTCTTGATGCGGAAGCCGATGGTCTTCTCGATCGCGAAGCCGATGATCCAGGCCACCACGAAGGAGTAGACCAGCACGCCCACCGCGGCGATGACCTGCAGCACGAGCTGCTCGTAGTTGCCGCCGACGAACAGGCCCGTCTCGGTTGCGAAGAAGCCGAGGTAGATCGTTCCGATCAGACCACCGACGAGGTGGATGCCGACCACATCGAGCGAGTCGTCGTAGCCGAGCTTCCACTTGAGCTCGATCGCGAGAGCACACACAGCACCGGTGACGACACCGAGCAGCAGGGCCCAGCCGGGCGTGAGGTTGGCGCACGAGGGGGTGATGGCGACGAGACCGGCGACCGCACCCGAGGCGGCGCCCACCGAGGTGGCCTTGCCGTCCTTGAGCTTCTCGACGACGAGCCAACCGATGATGGCCGCGGCGGTCGCACCCAGCGTGTTGATGATGATGAGACCGACCGAAGAGTCCTCGGTGCCGAGCAGACCGAAGGTGCCCTCAGCGCCGGCGTTGAAGCCGAACCAGCCGAACCAAAGGATGGCCGCACCGAGCATGACGAGCGGCACGTTGTGCGGCTTCGTGATGCCCTTCTGGAACCCGATGCGCTTGCCGAGGACCAGCGCGAGCGCGAGCGCCGCAGCACCGGCGTTGATGTGCACGGCCGTACCACCGGCGTAGTCGATGACCGACGTCGAGAAGCCGAAGGTCTCCCCCAGCTTCATGACCCAGCCGCCACCCCAGACCCAGGCTGCGACGGGGAAGTAGACCACCGTGGCCCAGACGCCGGCGAAGATCATCCAAGCGCCGAACTTGGCGCGGTCGGCGATCGCACCGGAGATCAGGGCGACGGTGATGATCGCGAACGTAGCGCCGTAAGTGGCACCGACGAGACCGTTGTCGTCGAGGCCGCCCAGGCCGAAGTCGGAGAAGGGGTTGCCGGCGAACGACAACGGGCTTTCGACGGCGCTCATGTTGAACCCGTAGAGGATCCACAGGACGCTGACCAGGCCCAGCGCGCCGAAGCTCATCATCATCATGCTGACGACGCTCTTGGCCTTGACGAGTCCTCCGTAGAAGAACGCGACGCCCGGCGTCATGAAGAGCACAAGTGCCGTCGCAGCGACGGACCAGGCGAGATTTCCGCTATCCATGAAATTCCTCATCCATGTCGTGTTACTCGAGGTAATCCCAGGGCCGCAGATCGGGTCGCAGCTCCTCAGGACGTCCACAGTTTGTCGAGAAGGAGTTCCAGTGGTGCGCGAATGGTGTTTCGGCTTTGTTACAGCGAGCCCGCCACGGTAAACAACAGGTTTCCCCACACCGGGAACCCGCCAGGGATCGCGGCTCAGGAGTGGGTGAGCGCGATCAGTCGTGAGATGGCACGCAGGTACTTCTTGCGGTAGCCGCCCGCGAGCATCTCGTCACCGAACACCTCGTCCAACGCCACGCCGGTGGAGCGGACCGGGATCTGCGCGTCGTACGCGCGATCGACGAAGGCGACGAAGCGGAGGGCCGCGGACTGGTCGGTCAGCTGATGTACGTCGCGGAGTCCGATGGTCGTCACGCCGTCGATGAGGCGGATGTATCGCGACGGGTGGACTTTTGCCAGATGGGCGATGAGGCTCGCGAACTCGTCATCGGAGACGACTCCGGATCCAGCGGCCTCGGCGAGAGCGCCCTCGTATGCTCCCGGCTCCAGAACGACGGCATGGCCGTCCACCGCGCGCTGGCGATAGTCGACGCCGTCGATGCGCAGCGTCTCGAACGAGGCCGACATCGCCTGGATCTCGCGTAGGAAGTCCTGTGCGGCGAAGCGCCCCTCGCCGAGTGCGTTCGGCGGGGTGTTCGAGGTGGCAGCCAGCTTGGTGCCGGATGCGACGAGCTCGCCGAGCAGGCGCGTCATCACCATCGTGTCGCCCGGGTCGTCCAGCTCGAACTCATCGATGCACAGAAGGTCGGAGCCGCGGAACAGCTCGACGGTCTGCTGGTAGCCGAGCGCGCCGACCAGCGCCGTGTATTCGATGAACGAGCCGAAGTACTTCCGGCGCGCGGGCATCGCGTGATAGATCGATGCGAGCAGGTGCGTCTTGCCGACACCGAAGCCGCCGTCGAGGTAGACGCCGGGCTTGCGCTCGGGTGAGCGGGGGGCGCGGCGGAACAGACCGCGCTTGGGTGTCTCGGCCACGGCACCGGCGAACTCACGAAGCGTCTGCTTGGCCTCTGCCTGCGAGGGGAAGGCATCATCCGCCCGGTAGGTGTCGAAGCTCGCGTCGGCGAACTGTGGTGGAGGCACGAGGGAGGCGACCATCTCGGCACCGGTCACCTGCGGCGACCGCTCGGCGAGGTGCACGAATGCGTTCTGGTGAGCGGGCGAAGTCATGCGGGATCCTGTGTCACACGGTTACGGAGCGGATGCGGACGCGGCGACGCGAACCTAGGCTCGGTCGAGCGACGTGCTCACTTTACGTGCTCGGTCGCACCCCGACTGAACAGGAGATCCCCGTGCCCGTCGACCTCGATGCCTCGTCCGAGAAGTTCGCCGCCTACGCGCACCCCGAGCGACTCGTCACCACGCAATGGCTGCAGGATCGCCTGGGCACTCCGGGACTCGTCGTCGTCGAGTCGGATGAGGACGTTCTCCTGTACGAGACGGGACACATCCCCGGCGCGGTGAAGGTGGACTGGCACACCGAGCTGAACGATCCCGTCGTGCGCGATTACGTCGACGGTCACGGGTTCGCCGAGCTCCTCAGCAGCAAGGGCATCTCGCGCGACGACACCGTCGTCATCTACGGCGACAAGAACAACTGGTGGGCGGCCTACGCACTGTGGGTGTTCTCACTGTTCGGACACGAGGATGTCCGCCTGCTCGACGGCGGCCGCGACCGGTGGATCGCCGAGGGGCGGGAGATCACGACCGAGCCCGCGAGTCGCGCGCGCACCGAGTACCCCGTCATCGAGCGCGACGACAGCGCTCTGCGCGCCTATAAGGAAGACGTCCTGGCACACCTCGGACATCCGCTGATCGACGTGCGGTCACCCGAGGAGTACTCGGGTGAGCGCACCAGCGCTCCCGCCTACCCCGAGGAGGGCGCGCTGCGTGCCGGCCACATCCCCTCGGCGCAGAGCGTGCCGTGGGCACGCGCGGTCGCCGAGGACGGCACGTTCAAGACCCGCAAGGACCTGGATGCGATCTACCGCGATGAGGCCGGTCTGACCGACGGCGAGCCGGTCGTCGCATACTGCCGGATCGGTGAGCGCTCCAGCCACACCTGGTTCGTCCTGAAGCACCTGCTCGGTTTCGAAGACGTCCGCAACTACGACGGGTCCTGGACCGAGTGGGGCAGCGCGGTGCGTGTCCCCATCGTCACCGGCGCGGAGCCGGGCGAGGTGCCCGGCCGCTAGACGCTGCATGCGAGAATGTCGCGGATGACCGACAGCGCCCTCCCCGAGAAGCTCGCCGAGATCCGCGAGGACTTCCTCGCCCTCGCCGAACCCGAACGCCTGCAGCTTCTTCTGGAGTTCTCGCAGGAGCTCCCGCCGATCCCTACGGAGTACGAGGGGCACCCCGAGTTGTGCGAGCGGGTGGCCGAGTGCCAGTCCCCCGTGTACATCGTCGTCGATGTGGATGGCGAGGGCATCGTCGCCATGCACGCCGCAGCCCCGGCGGAGGCTCCCACGACCCGAGGCTTCGCGAGCATCCTCGCCCAGGGTCTGACCGGCCTCACGGTCGCCGACGCGCTCGCGGTTCCCGATGACTACCCGCAGAGCCTGGGCCTGACCCGCGCGGTGTCCCCTCTGCGCATCGCGGGGATGACGGGGATGCTCCTGCGCGCGAAGCGACAGATCCAGCGCAAGAGCGGCGCGTGAGCATGCACCTCACGCGTGTCATCCCCCGTCCTGTGGAACGCATCGACGCCGATGGCGACTCAGGGCTTGCGTGGCTCCGCGCCGAGTACGAACCGGATGCTGAGCGGTCGGTGCGCCTCAACATGATCACGTCGTTGACGGGTTCTGCGACCGGCGCGGACGGCACGAGCGACACGCTGTCGAGTCCCGTCGATCGACGCATCCTGGGGGTGATCCGCGGGTGGAGCGATGTCGTGGTCGTAGGAGCACAGAGCGTGCGCGCCGAGCGGTACGTCGTCCCCAAGCGCACCCGGCTGGCGATCGTCACACGAACGGGACGGCTCGAGGGCCACCAGCTGGCGCCGGACGACGACACTGCCCGCGTCTTCCTCGTCTGCGCCGAGCGCGATGCCGACACCGTGAGAAGCAACAGCGAAAGTCTGGGGCTCGACGTCATCGCCGTTCCCGGCGACGATCTCGACCCTTCCCGCGTCATCTCGGCCTTCGCGGATCGGGGATGGCTGCGTGTCGTCTGCGAGGGCGGGCCGACGCTCGCCTCTCAATTCGCTCAGGCGGGGGTGATCGACGAGTTCTGCGTTTCTGTCGCACCGCAACTCGTACCGGCGACCGCGCCGTTCATCCGTGTGCCCGACGGTCACGCCTTGGCGGCTCCGCACGGTCTGCTCGTCGATGACTCCGGCTTCAGCTTTCTGCGGGCTCGACCGTCGGCGTGAGTCCCTGCGCCCGCACCCAGTCGCGGATGCGCGCGCTCCACCGCTGCTCGTCGTAGTTCCACAGCTTCGTGTGGCGAGCCACCTCGAAGACCTCGAGCTCGACGAGATCGGGCCGCGCCTGCCGGAGATCGTGCGATGCGTCCGAGGGGACGAAGCCGTCGTCGTCGCTGTGCAGGATGAGGATCGGATCACGCAGCTCGTCCGCCCGCGCGACGACATCCAGCCGATCGAACGGGATCGGCGCGCCCGTGCGGGTGAAGGCCGTGCCCCAGTCCGACTCCAGCGCCGAGATGGCGAGCTTGGTGACGGTGGGCGGGAGCTTCATGAGGCCCGCCTGGTAATCGAGCACGACGCGCCAGTCGATGACCGGAGAGTCCAGCACGACACCGGCGATCATGTCCCGGTGGGCCGAGCTGAGCGCCAGCTGCAGCGCGATCGCGCCGCCCATCGACCATCCCATGAGCAGGATGCGGCGGGCGCCGTTGCGGCGGGCGAAGCCGATCGCCGCATCGACATCGCGCCACTCCGTGGCACCGAGCCCATAGGTGCCGGTGCGGCTACGCGGCGCCTCGCCGTCGTTGCGGTACGAGACGACGAGCGTGGTGATGCCCAGGTTGCGCATGAGAGGAACGGCACGGAGGCACTCCGCGCGGGTCGTGCCGCGGCCGTGGATCTGGATGCACCACAGATCCGTGTCCTGCTCGGCCGGGAAGAGCCACGCGGGGCACGGCCCGACCGCCGAACCGATGAGCTGCGAGCTGAAGGGCAGCTGCAGTTGTTCCGGTCGGTCGAAATACCAGCCGCTGAAGGCCGCCTCGGCGGAAAGGCGCGCATCCGAACCGACGTGCGTCAGCAGCTTGCGCTTGACGCCCGCTTCGTTCTCGGCCAGCACGCTGCCGAGCTTGACGTAGTCCTCTGTGCCGCGAGTGAACAGGCCGTAGCGCCCCGGCAGCTCGGTGTCGTCGTTGCGCTCGAGGGTGATCGTCTGCGAGGCCGGGTCCAGTGCGAGGATGCGGGTGTCGGCACGACGGCCGGCGGGCGTCACGACCTGACGCGCGACCCGGATGGCGACGGCTCCGATCAGGGCGGAGCAGAGCGCGGTCGCGGTCGCGAGAGCGACGGCTGCGCCGCGGAAGAGGGCGAAGGCGGTGGGTGAGGCGCCATGGCGGGCGGCGCGCCTGGAGTCCAACATCGTGGCTTCACTCTAGTCTGTCGCCGTGCCCTCCGACCCAGCCGCACCCGCGTCTGCACTCGACGACGCCGTCGCGCGGATCCTCGAGGTTTCGTTCCGCGAGGACCTCGTCGTGCGTCAGATTCCGGCTCCGTCCGGGATCGCACCCGCATCGTTCGCGTTGGCGGGCGACGTGCGCCCCGAACCCGGCGAGCAAGAATCCGCCTTCGGCACGGGTCGCTTCCTCCTCCTGCACGACGCGTCGGAGCCGGAGCCCTGGGACTCACCGTGGCGCATCGTGTGCTTCGCGCAAGCTCCTCTGGACACGGAGATCGGCACGGATCCGCTGGTGGCCGATGTCGCCTGGTCCTGGCTGGTCGACGCCCTCCAGGCCCGCGGTGCCGGCTATCACGCCGCATCGGGCACGGCCACGAAGACCCTCTCGAAGGGGTTCGGTTCGCTCGCCGTAGAGGGCGACGGCGCCCAGATCGAACTGCGTGCGTCCTGGTCGCCGGAGGGCGATATCGAACGGCACGTCGAAGCGTGGGCAGAATTGGTATGCATGCTCGCCGGGCTCCCACCCGGCTCGGAAGGGATCGCGCAGATCCGGGGAAGGGGTTCATCCCGTGCCTGAGTACTCCGTCATCGCCGACGAAGCAGAGTTCACGTCGGCGATAGAGAGACTCGCCGAGGGTGAAGGTCCGTTCGCTGTCGACGTGGAGCGTGCATCCGGTTTCCGCTACTCGCAGCGGGCCTACCTGGTGCAGATCTACCGGCGCGGGTCGGGCGTGTTCCTCATCGACCCGCCAGCCCTCTCCGACTTCACCCCGCTGCAGGCCGTCCTGGCCACGGCGGACTGGGTGCTCCACGCTGCCAGCCAGGACCTGCCCTCGCTGCGGGAGCTGGGTCTGGAGCCGCCGCGCATCTTCGACACCGAACTCGCCTCGCGGCTTCTCGGACACGCCCGCGTCGGGCTGGGGGCCGTCGTCGAAGACACGCTCGGCATCACCCTCGCCAAGGCGCACTCCGCGGCGGATTGGTCGACGCGGCCGCTCCCCCAGTCCTGGCTCGAGTACGCCGCGCTGGATGTGGTGCATCTGGTCGACGTGCGCGACGCACTCGTGTCGGAGCTTGCCGAGCAGGGGAAGACCGACCTGGCAGAGGAGGAGTTCCAGGCCGTGCTGGACCGGCCCGTCAAGCCGCCGCGCACGGATCCCTGGCGACGATTGAGCGGCCTGCACACCCTCCGGGGGCGGCGCAACCTCGCCGTCGCTCGCGCTCTCTGGCAGGCACGGGAAGATCTCGCCGTCGCACAGGACGTGTCGCCGGGCCGCCTCGTGCCCGACCGGGCTCTCGTGGCGGCCGTGGCGGCCGCCCCCGACAGCAAGCGTGCTCTCGCCGCGGTGAAGGAGTTCACCGGTCGGGCGAGCCGCTCGGAGCTCGACCGATGGTGGGCGGCCATAGAGGAGGGACGCGCAGCGACGGACCTCCCCCTCGAACGCGTCGGCAGCGACGCGCTGCCCCCGCCCCGCGCATGGATCGACCGCAACCCCGAGGCCGATGCCCGTCTGAAGGCCGCGCGGCCCCTCGTCGAAGCGCGCGCCGAAGAGCTGACGATGCCGACCGAGAACCTGCTGACCCCCGAACTGCTGCGACGCGTCGCGTGGGAGCCGCCGACGCCGATCGACGCGGACACCGTGGGCGCAGCCCTCCTGGACCTCGGCGCCCGGCACTGGCAGGTGCGAGAAACCGCACAGGTGATCGCCGATGCTTTTGTGGCTTCCGTGCAATCGGTCGAGAACGCGGCGGAGGGCGCTTCGTAGGTTCGATCCAACCGGTTTTTTCCGGCCCCGAGCCCCTCCTACGTTGGAGGAAACCCCGATCATTGGAGGCAGAGTGGCCGAGATTTCGGACGTCTTCTTCGTCGACGGCATGCGTACGCCCTTCGGGCGCGCCGGCGAGAAGGGCATGTACTGGAACACCCGCGCGGACGATCTGGTGGTCAAGACGATCATCGGCGTCATGGAGCGCAATCCGCAGGTCCCCGCGGACCGCATCGACGATGTCGCCATCGCCGCGACCAGCCAGACGGGCGACCAGGGACTCACCCTGGGTCGGTCGGCGGCGATCCTGGCAGGCCTGCCGATGACGGTCCCCGGTTTCGCGATCGACCGCATGTGCGCGGGCGCCATGACGAGCGTCACGACGATGGCCGGCTCGATCGGCGTCGGTATGTACGACGTCGCCCTCGCCGGCGGTGTGGAGCACATGGGGCGTCACCCCATCGGCGCCAACGCCGACCCGAATCCGCGCTTCGTCGCCGAGCGGATGGTGGACCCGGGAGCGCTCAACATGGGCGTGACCGCCGAGCGCATCTTCGACCGCTTCCCGCACCTGACGCGCGAACGCAGCGACATGTTCGGCATGCTCAGCCAGCACAAGGCGCAAGCGGCGTACGAGAACGGCAAGTTCCAGCCCGACCTCGTTCCGGTCGCCATCAAGGACGCCGACGGCGCATGGGGCCTCGCGACCGAGGACGAGGGACGCCGTCCGGAGACGACGCTTGAGCAGCTCGCGACTCTGAAGACCCCGTTCCGCCCGCATGGCCGTGTGACGGCCGGCACCTCCTCGCCGCTCACCGACGGTGCGACGATGGGCCTGCTGGCCGGCGGTAGCGCGGTCAAGGAGCTCGGCCTGCAGCCGAAGATGCGGCTCGTCTCCTTCGCCTTTGCGGGTGTGCAGCCGGAGATCATGGGCATCGGGCCGATCCCCGCCACCGAGAAGGCCCTGCGCAAGGCGGGACTCACGATCGACGACATCGGCCTGTTCGAGCTGAACGAGGCGTTCGCGATCCAGGTGATCTCGCTCCTCGATCACTTCGGGATCGCCGACGACGACCCGCGTGTGAACGCCTGGGGCGGCGCCATCGCCCTCGGACACCCGCTGGCCGCATCCGGCGTGCGCCTGATGATCCAGCTCGCCGCGCAGTTCCGTGAGCGGCCGGACGTCCGCTACGGGCTGACAGCGATGTGCGTGGGACTGGGCCAGGGCGGCTCGGTCATCTGGGAGAACCCGTTCTTCGACGGCAAGAAGCGGAAGTGAGTGCGACCATGACCGACTACGATGCGATCGACTTCTCCCCCCTCGACCAGTTCTCCGGCGACGAAGTCGTCACCCACTCCCCCGTGCGCGACATCCGTCTGCCCTCGGGCAAGGTGCTGGCGCTCATCACGCTCGACAACGGCCGCGACCACACACGACCGAACACTCTCGGCCCCGCGACGCTCAAGGAGCTCGGCGAGACGCTGTCCACGCTCGCCGCGCGTGCCGCCGCGGGCGAGATCCACGCGGTCGGCATCACGGGAAAGCAGTACATCCTCGCCGCGGGCGCAGACCTGTCCGATGTTTCGAAGGTCCCCTCACGGGATGCCGCCAAGCTCATCGCGCAGCGCGGTCATCAGGTGCTGGGGCGCCTCGCAGAGCTCGGCGTGCCGTCCTTCGCCTTCGTGAACGGCTTGGCGCTCGGCGGCGGCGTCGAGATCGCGCTCAACTCCACCTACCGAACGGTGGACGCGTCCGCAGCCGCGATCGCCTTGCCGGAGGTGTTCCTCGGCATCATCCCCGGCTGGGGCGGGTCGTACCTCCTCCCGAACCTCATCGGCATCGAGATGGCGCTCGAGGTGGTCATCTCGAACCCGTTGAAGCAGAACCGCACGCTCAAGCCGCGCCAGGCCTTCGAGCTGGGCATGTTCGACGCCATCTTCTCCCCGGCGAACTTCCTCGAGGAATCGCTCGTCTGGGCCGACGGTGTCATCGGCGGCACGGTCAAGGTCGAGCGCAAGAACGAGCCCGGCAAGATCGAACGCCTCACGAAGTGGCCGATCGCCATCAAGATGGCGAGGGGCATGCTGGAGAGCCGTATCGGCACGGTCCCGCGCTCCCCCTATGTCGCACTCGAACTCCTCGACAAGGCCAAGGGCGGCACCAAGGCCGAGGGCTTCGCGCGGGAAGACGAGGCGCTGGCGGATCTCGTCGTCGGCGATCAGTTCGCGGCCTCGATGTACGCGTTCGACCTCGTCCAGAAGCGCGCCAAGCGCCCCGTCGGCGCGCCGGACAAGGCGCTCGCGAAGAAGGTCACCAAGGTGGGCGTGATCGGCGCAGGCCTCATGGCCAGTCAGTTCGCGCTGCTGTTCGTGCGCAAGCTCCGCGTGCCCGTGCTCATCACCGATATCGACCAGGCTCGGGTCGACAAGGGGGTGGCGCACATCCACGACGAGATCGGCAAGCTCGAGGCGAAGGGTCGTCTGGACGCGGACACCGCCAACCAGTTGCGCGGACTCGTGACCGGTACGACCGACAAGTCGCAGTACGCGGACTGCGACTTCGTCATCGAGGCGGTCTTCGAGGAAGTCGGCGTCAAGCAGCAGGTGTTCGCGGAGATCGAGTCGATCGTGGCCGAGGATGCGATCCTCGCGACAAACACCTCGTCGCTCTCGGTCACCGAGATCGGGTCCAAGCTCGCGCACCCCGAGCGCCTGGTCGGCTTCCACTTCTTCAACCCGGTGGCCGTGATGCCGCTCATCGAGGTGGTCAAGACGGACGCGACCTCGGATGCGGCGTTGTCCACGGCTTTCGTCGTCGCGAAGGGCCTGGGCAAGAACGCCGTGCTGACCGCCGACGCTCCCGGCTTCGTCGTCAACCGGCTGTTGGCCAAGGTCATGGGCGAAGCCGCACGCGCCGTCTACGAAGGCACGCCGTTGCTCACCGTCGAGAAGGCGTTCGCTCCCCTCGGGCTGCCGATGACGCCGTTCCAGCTCATCGATCTGGTGGGCTGGAAGGTCGCGGCACACGTGCAGGACACCATGGCTCACGCCTTCCCCGACCGGTTCTTCGCGTCGGAGAACTTCCACCAGCTGGCCGCGTTGCCGGAGGTCGTCGAGAAGGACAAGAACGGACGGGTCACCGGCTGGACGAAGGCGGCCGAGAAGGTGTTGAAGCCCGCCGTCGGCACGACTCCCGTTGCGGAGACGGAGATCCTCCGGCGCGTGCAGGACGGCCTGGCGCAGGAGATCCGCATCATGCTGGACGACGACGTCGTGCCCGAGGTGCAGGACATCGATCTGTGCCTCATCCTCGGCGCGGGCTGGCCGTTCATCGACGGCGGGGCGTCGCCCTGCCTCGACCGGGAGGGAGCCTCTGAGCGCGTGTTCGGAGCGACGTTCCACACACCGCCCATCCGCGGCGTCGGCGCCTGACACAAACAGGGGCGGCTCACCGAACGGTGGGCCGCCCCTGTCGCGTCGTGTCAGGAGTTGCGCGTACCGACGCCCTCGTCGTCCGGAACGCGGAGCTCTGCCGCGTCCTTCGATCCCCGGGCGACGGGGATCCGCGTACCGAGGACCTGCGCCACCACGTCCTGTGCGATCTTCGCAGCGGTGAGGCCGGCATCCGCCAGGATCTGGTCGCGGGATGCATGGTCGATGAACTCGTCCGGGACTCCGAGCTCGTCGACAGCCGTGTCGACGCCGTTCTCACGGAGTACCTGACGGATGCGGGTGCCGATCCCGCCCACCCGGATGCCGTCCTCGATCGTGATCACGAGACGGTGCGCCGCCGCCAGGTCGACGAGGGAGCCTGGTACGGGCACGACCCACCGGGGATCGACGACGGTGGCGCCGATGCCCTGCGCGGAGAGGCGCTCCGCGACCTCCACCGCGGTGTGGGCCATGGGCCCGATGCCGATGACGAGCACGTCGGCCGCCTGGGGCCTCACGAGCACGTCGACGCCGTCGTCCAGACGCTCGACGGCGGGAAGTTCTTCGCCCACCGCTCCCTTCGGGTAGCGCAGCACCGTCGGCGCGTCCGAGACCTCCACCGCCTCTGCCAGCTCCTCGCGCAGGCGCGCGGCGTCACGCGGCGCGGCGATCCGGATGCGCGGCACCAGCTGCAGCATCGCGAGGTCCCAGATCCCGTGGTGACTCGGGCCGTCGGGGCCCGTGACACCGGCGCGGTCGAGGACGAACGTCACCCCTGCGCGGTGCAGAGCCACATCCATCAGCACCTGGTCGAAGGCACGGTTCATGAACGTCGCGTAGATCGCGACGACCGGGTGCAGACCCCCGTACGCGAGACCAGCGGCCGACGCGGCCGCGTGCTGCTCGGCGATGCCGACGTCGTAGACACGGTCGGGGAACCGCTGCGCGAACGGCAGCAGGCCGGTCGGGCGCAGCATGGCGGCTGTGACGGCGATCACGTCGGACCGCTCCGCTCCGATGCGCGTCAGCTCCTCCGCGAACACGTCGGTCCAGGCGGTCCCCGCGTCCGCACCGAGCGTCGCGCCCGTCACCGGGTCGATGCGGCCGACCGCGTGGAACTGATCGGCTTCGTCATCGACGGCCGGCTGGTAGCCGCGCCCCTTCTCCGTGATCGTGTGGACGATCACGGGAGCGCCGTAGTTCTTCGCGAGCTCGAGCGTCTCGAGCAGCGCCCGGATGTCGTGGCCGTCGACGGGGGCCGAGGTACTTGATGTCGAGGTTCGAGTACAGCGCCTCGTTGTTGGTGAACCTCGAGAGGAAGCCGCGCGTGCCACCGCGCACGCCGCGATAGAACGCACGAGCGGCCGGCCCCAGACGGGTGATGAGGTTACGGGACCCGCGGTGCAGGCTCTGGTACGCGTCGGCGGTGCGTACGCGGTTGAGGTAGCGCGCCATGCCGCCGATCGTCGGCGCGTACGAGCGGCCGTTGTCGTTGACGACGATGACCAGGTTCCGATCGTTGTCATCGGAGATGTTGTTGAGCGCCTCCCAGGTCATGCCACCGGTGAGGGCGCCGTCGCCGACGACGGTGACGACGTGACGGTCCCGGCGGCCGGTCTGCGCGAAAGCGCGAGAGATGCCGTCGGCCCAGCTGAGGGAACTGGAGGCGTGGGAGGACTCGACGATGTCGTGCTTGCTCTCCGAACGCTGTGGATACCCGGCGAGGCCGCCGCGTGAGCGCAGAGCTGAGAAGTCCTGCCGACCGGTGAGGAGCTTGTGCACGTACGACTGGTGGCCCGTGTCGAACACGATGGGGTCGTTCGGCGAATCGAAGACGCGGTGCAACGCGATGGTGAGTTCGACCACCCCGAGGTTCGGTCCGAGGTGCCCGCCGGTGCGTGCCACGTTCTCGATGAGGAACGCACGGATCTCCCCGGCGAGTTCTTCGAGCTGGGCGGCCGTCAGGGTGCGCAGTTCGCCTGGCTGGGTCACGCGGGACAACAGCGACATATCGGTTCCCTTCCTCTCGGGCGAGGCGGTCATCATCGAGTCCCCCGGGCATCGGCAGGCTCCTGCCGCAGCACCTTCACCATCGGGCGCCCCTTCGCGAGTTCGTCGACGAGCTTGTCCAGATATCGGATCCGCTGCATGAGGGGATCGTCGATCTCCTCGACCCGGACGCCGCAGATCACCCCGGTGATCCGGTCGGCCTGCGGGTTGAGCTGCGCCAGAGCAAAGAAATCCTCGAGGCTCGTGCGCTCGGCGAGGTGGCGGGAGATCTCCTCGTCATCGAACCCCGTGAGCCACCGGACGACCTCGTCGAGCTCGGCGCTCACGCGCCCCTTCCGCTCGATCTTCGCCACATAGAGCGGGTAGATGTCGGCGAACGGCGTCGCGAAGATCCGGCTCATCTCCACAGGTTAGCCGCTGCAGCAGAAGACGGGCCGGTCCCTTGCCAGGACCGACCCGTCTGGGGCGCGAACGCTCAGACGAGCGAGCGCAGCACGTACTGCAGGATGCCGCCGTTGCGGTAGTAGTCCGCCTCACCGGGTGTGTCGATGCGCACCTTCGCCTCGAACGTGATCGTCTGCTTGCCCTCCGGCGAGAACTCGCTCGGCTCGGCCGTGACGGTCACGGTCTTGGGCGTGACGCCTTCGTTGAGCTTCTCGAGGCCCGTGATCGAGACGATCTCGGTGCCGTCGAGGCCGAGCGAGGACCAGCTCTCACCCTCCGGGAACTGCAGCGGGACCACGCCCATGCCGATGAGGTTCGAGCGGTGGATGCGCTCGAAGCTCTCGGTGATGACCGCCTTGACGCCGAGGAGGCTCGTGCCCTTGGCCGCCCAGTCGCGCGACGAGCCGGAGCCGTACTCCTTGCCGCCGAAGACGACGAGGGGCGTGCCCTGCGCGGCGTAGTTCTGGCAGGCGTCGTAGATGAACGACTGCGGACCGCCGGGCTGCGTGAAGTCGCGGGTGTAGCCGCCCTCGACGACGGCACCGTCGTTGACCGCGCTGACGATCGCGTTCTTCAGGCGGATGTTCGCGAACGTGCCGCGGATCATGACCTCATGGTTTCCACGGCGCGAGCCGTAGGAGTTGAAGTCCTTCTGCGCGACACCGTGCTCGGTCAGGTACTGCGCGGCGGGGGTGCCCGCCTTGATGTTGCCGGCCGGGCTGATGTGGTCGGTCGTCACGGAGTCGCCCAGAGTCGCCATCACACGCGCACCGGTGATGTCGGTGACGGGAGTCAGCTCCATCGACATGCCGTCGAAGTAGGGCGCCTTGCGCACGTAGGTGGAGTCCGCATCCCACTCGAAGACCGGACCGGTGGGCGTGGGCAGGTTCCGCCAGCGGTCGTCGCCGTCGAAGACGGTCGCGTACTGCTTGATGAACTGCTCACGCGAGATCGAGGTGTCGATGACGGCCTGGACCTCCTCGGTGGAGGGCCAGATGTCCTTGAGGAACACGTCCTGACCGTTCTGGTCCTTGCCGAGCGGGTCGTTGTCGAAATCGAAGTTCATCGAACCGGCCAGCGCGTAGGCCACCACGAGCGGCGGCGACGCGAGGTAGTTCATCTTCACATCCGGGCTGATGCGACC
Source organism: Microbacterium sp. SORGH_AS_0862 (assembly GCF_030818795.1). Taxonomy (NCBI): domain Bacteria; kingdom Bacillati; phylum Actinomycetota; class Actinomycetes; order Micrococcales; family Microbacteriaceae; genus Microbacterium; species Microbacterium sp. SORGH_AS_0862. The sequence goes on from NZ_JAUTAY010000001.1 coordinate 3,462,890, forward strand.
CTCGAAGTTGCGGTTGCCCGAGAGGACGGCCGTCACGGCGAGGTCGTTCTCGTTGATGGCCTCGGAGACCTCTTCGATGAGCGGACCCGAGTTGCCGATGCAGATCGTGCAGCCGTAGCCGACGGTGTAGAAACCGAGACCCTCGAGCGACTTGTCGAGGCCAGACTTCTCGTAGTAGTCGGTCACGACCTTTGAGCCGGGGCCGAGCGTCGTCTTGACCCAGGGCTTGCGCGTCAGGCCCTTCTCGACGGCCTTCTTCGCGAGCAGACCCGCCGCCATCATGACCGACGGGTTGGACGTGTTCGTGCACGACGTGATCGCCGCGAGGGTGACCGCGCCGTTGTCGAGGATGTAGGGCGCACCCTCGGGAGGCGTGACCTTGACGGGGTTGGATGCGGCCGCCGGTCCTCCGCTGGAGATCAGGATCTCGCCGGTGTGCACGTGCTCCTCGCCGGGCACGGGGCCCGGGTCGGATGCGGGGAACGACTGGTCGCCCTCGAGGTCCACGATCGAGTCCGAGGTGGACGCGGTCGCGTAGTTGAGGATGTCCTTCTCGAACTGAGTCTTCGCCTCGGACAGCAGGATGCGGTCCTGGGGACGCTTGGGGCCGGCGATCGAGGGGACGACCGTGGCGAGATCGAGTTCCATGTACTCGCTGAACACCAGTTCGCGCGAGGGATCGTGCCAGAGGGACTGCTCCTTCGCGTACGCCTCGACGAGCGCGATCGCCTCGTCGCTGCGGCCGGTGAGGCGCAGGTAGTCGAGGGTCACGTCGTCGATCGGGAACATCGCGGCCGTGGAGCCGAACTCCGGGCTCATGTTGCCGATCGTGGCACGGTTGGCCAGGGGGACGGAGGCGACGCCCTCGCCGTAGAACTCGACGAACTTGCCCACGACGCCGTGCTTTCGCAGCATATCGGTGATCGTCAGGACGACGTCGGTCGCGGTGACACCGGCAGGGATCTCGCCGGTGAGCTTGAAGCCGACGACGCGCGGGATCAGCATGGAGACCGGCTGACCGAGCATCGCAGCCTCTGCCTCGATGCCGCCGACGCCCCAGCCGAGCACGCCGAGGCCGTTGACCATGGTGGTGTGCGAGTCGGTGCCGACACAGGTGTCGGGGTAGGCGCGCAGCACGCCGTCGACCGACCGGTCGTAGATGACCTTGGCGAGGTGCTCGATGTTCACCTGGTGCACGATGCCGGTGCCCGGCGGGACGACCTTGAAGTCGTCGAAGGCCGTCTGACCCCAGCGCAGGAACTGGTAACGCTCGCCGTTGCGCTCGTACTCGATCTCGACGTTGCGCTCGAGCGCGTTCTCGGAACCGAAGAGGTCCGCGATGACCGAGTGGTCGATGACCATCTCGGCGGGCGAGAGCGGGTTGATGCGGTTCGGGTCGCCGCCGAGGGCGGTGACGGCCTCACGCATCGTGGCGAGGTCCACGATGCAGGGCACACCCGTGAAGTCCTGCATCACGACGCGTGCGGGCGTGAACTGGATCTCGGTGTCGGGCTCCGCATCCGGGTTCCACGAGCCGAGGGCCTGGATCTGCTCCTTCGTCACGTTGGCGCCGTCCTCGGTGCGCAACAGGTTCTCCAGGAGGACCTTGAGGCTGAAGGGGAGCTTCTCGTAACCGGCGACCGTGTCGATACGGAAGATCTCGTAGTCGGTGCTGCCGACCGTCAGGGTGCTTTTCGCACCGAAGCTGTCAACCGTGGACACGTCTGTCTCCTTCGTCGGCGTTCACGGGCGTCGTCGCGGGGCCCGATCTGCCCATCTTCCCCGCGTCCGGAAGGGGTTGCTAGGAAGGTAAGCCTTACCCCGTCGCCCGGAAATTTATCTCGATGTCGAGATAAATAGTATCACCGGGCGTCGGACTCCTCGACGGACGCGCCGCCCTGCGAGACCCGTGCGTGCACGGCGCGGACGGTGAGCCAGGTGGCCGCTACGAGAGGTGCGAACAGCGGCAGGCCCATCGCGATCTTGAGGGTCCCGAGCAGCGCCACCGCGCTCTCCCGGTTCGCTGGGTCGAGCGACGAGAAGTAGATCGGAAGCTGCACGCCCAACCGGACGACGAAGAGTGCCGCCCAGGCGATGGTGAGCCAGAAGTAGGCGCGACGCTTCGCCTTCACCTGCCGCCACGACGTGCCCTCGCCCATCAGATATCCGGCGGCCAGGCCGATGAGCGGCCAGCCGATGAGGGCGGACACGAGCATGGCCAGACCGTAGCCGGCGTTCGTCAGAAGGCCCGGCACGAAGTTGTCGGAGGGATTGCCCGTGATCAGGGCGAGAACGGCGGCGGCCCCGGCCGCCACCAGTCCCCCGAGGGCCGCGGACGCCGGCGACTTCTGCAACAGGCGTACCACGGTGAAAACGACAGCGATACCGACGGAGGTGGCAAGGGAGAGGACGAGGTTCGTCGTCACCGTGTAGACGATGACGAACAGAAGACTCGGGAGCACCGATTCGACGACACCACGCCAGCCGCCCATGGCGTGCCACACCACGTGACCGGTGCTGGCCTCCTGCGCCGGGTCCAGTCCCGCGCGCCGGGCGGCCGCGCCCAGCGCGGAACCGATGAGCTCGGATGCGCGGGGCTCGGCGGGAGCCGGCGGATCGAGCGACGGGCGCTCGTCGTGCGTCTCGTCGGGGCTCACGCCGCGCCCGGGGTCGCCGGCATCTTCAACGGGATGAGATCGCGCGGCGGCATCGGCGTGCCGCCGCGGACCACCACGAGCGATCGGAAGAGATCCTCGATCTGGGCCGCGGCCTCGACGTTGGACGTCGCCGCTCCCCCGATCACGCCGCGCAGGAACCAACGGGGGCCGTCGACGCCCACGAAGCGCGCGAGTCGCTTGGCGCCACTGCTGGCATCGCCGGCCACGACGACCGGGACCTCGGCGAGCAGCTCAGGGCCGAGCGGACCCTCGCGCTCCTCGACGCGTCCGCCCTGCTGACGCACCTGCTGGCGGATCTGCTCACGGGTCTCCTCCCAGAGGCCGCTCGACCGAGGCGCGGCGAACGGCTGCACCTGGAGCGTCGAGTCGGCGTAGTCGAGCCCGACGGCGACGATGCGCTTGGTCTGCTCCTCGACCTCGAGCCGCAGGTTCAGCCCCTCGCGCGGCAGCACCTTGATCGCACCCAGATCGATGTAGGGACGAACCGGGTTCACCTCCGACTCGTCGAAGGGTCCCGCGGTTTCGCGGTCGATCGGCGCGCTCTTGCCGGTCGGTTCCAGAGATGCGTCGGTCATCGGGTCGTCCTCGCAGAAGTGTCGTATCCGGTGGAGCCGAAGCCCCCTTCGCCGCGCACACTGGCGGGCAGCTCGTCGACCGGGAGGAAGCGCACCGGCGGGATCGGAAGGACCACCAGTTGCGCGATCCGGTCACCCGCCGAAACCTCGTAGGCCTCCGTGCGGTCGGTGTTCAGCAGCGCGACCTTGATCTCGCCGCGATAGCCGGCGTCGACGGTCCCGGGAGCGTTGACGACGGTCACCCCGTGCTTGGCCGCGAGCCCCGAACGGGGCATCACGAACGCCGCGTACCCCTCGGGCAGCGCAATGCGGACACCGGTGCCCACGAGAGCACGCTCTCCGGGGCCGAGTCGCACCCCCTCCGCGGCGATCAGGTCGGCGCCCGCGTCGCCCGGATGAGCGAACGCCGGGACGACGGGCGCGATAATGGGGATGTCCACGCTTTCGGCCACCTCACGAGGGTAATGCAGAACATGACTTCCGACGTCGTCTATCGCGAACGCCTGAGCCCCTCGCTGTGGACTCTCGTCGCCGCGGCGGTCTGCGCCCCCATGGTGGCGCTCGCCCTGTCCCCCGTCGACACCACTCTCGCGCTCGTGGCGGGCGTCGCGGTCGCGGCCCTGATCGTCTGGGCCCTGATGGCGACCGCGCCCCGTGTCGAGGTCAGCGGTGGGGAGCTTCGTGCGGGTCGAGCCCACATCCCGGTCGACCTTCTGGGAGAGCCGGTCGCCTACACGGGCGAGGACGCGCGGTTCGCGCGTGGCCGGGATGCCGACCCTCGGTCATGGATTCTGGTGCGCGGCGGAATCGGTGGGGCGGTCGTCGTTCCCGTCGAGGATGCGGACGATCCGACACCGGCGTGGGTGGTGTCCTCTCGGACGCCCGACCGACTCGCCGCGGCGGTGCGCAGGGCGCAGGTCAGGCAGCGCACTCCACGCAGATAGCGCCGAGCGACTCCTCGTGGTCGATCTGTGAGCGGTGCTTCACGAGGAAGCAGCTGACGCAGGTGAACTCATCCTCCTGCGCGGGGAGCACGACGACGTCGAGCTCCAGGTCCGAAAGGTCGGCGCCGGGCAGCTCGAAGCCTGACGGGTTGTCGGCGTCCTCGACGTCGACGGCCCCGGACATCTTGTCCGGAACGCGCTCCTTGAGCGCTTCGATGGACTCGCTGTCATCTTCGGTCTTGCGGGGGGCGTCGTAGTCCGTAGCCATTCTTCTCGTGTCTCTTGTCGCGTTGTGGATCTCCCGCCGTCGGGCAGGCGGCGATAGTTTGCATGACCGGGTGGCATTTAGCAAATGCGGATGCGTAGTGCTCGCATCGCGGTCGGCACGCACCGAAACTCGCGCCACGCCCCGGATATTCCCGCCCGCGGCGATGCCCTGTGTCAGCATGGGCCCACACGGCAGATGGGAGGCGTGTGTCGCATGGAACAACTCAGAGTGATCGGCACCGAAGACGGTGTGCTGGTGGTCTCCACCGAGTCCGGGCAGCGCTACTCCCTGGCCGTCGACGAGGTGCTGCGCGCGGAGCTTCGTCGGGCACGCAAGGAGCGCGAAGAGCCGGCCAAGGCGAACCGCCCCAGCCCCCGCGAGATCCAGGCGCAGATCCGCGCGGGCCTCTCGGCGCGCGAGGTGGCCGAGGTGCTCGGCGCGACTCTCGAGGACGTCGTCCGGTTCGAGCCGCCCGTGCTCGCCGAACGCGAGTTCATCGTCGGGCAGGCTCTCGCGGTGCCGGTGCTGCTCGGATCCGACTTCGACGGCGACAACCAGACGAGCTTCGGCGACGCCGTGCGCGCCAAGCTGGCCGAAGCCGGCGCGACGGGAGAGCGGTGGACCAGTTGGAAGGAGCCCACCGGATGGGTCGTCAAACTGGGCTTCGTCGCCGGTGACGTCGAGCGCGATGCACGATGGAGCTTCGAGCCCCGGCGCAGTTCGCTGTCTCCGCTCAACGCGGACGCGACTCAGCTTTCCCGCCAGGGATCGCTTCCCGAGGGGCTCATCCCGCGCCTGCGCGCGCTCGACACCCCCGGGATCAAGGACGACACTCGCTTCGACAGCGGTGCGTTCGGCCCCCGCCACGACGTGACCGAGCGCCCGACCCTTCCGGCACCGGCGAGCCCGGCGGTGCAGGATGCGGCCATCAAGCGTGCGCCCGAGGCTGTGCAGACTTCGGCCGAAACGGCGGACCTCTTGGAGGCCCTGCGCCGCCGGCGCGGCCAGCGGACGCCCGCGCCCGCTTCAGAGACTCCGGAGGAGCCGAACCGCTCTCCCTCGCCGGTCGCCCTCTTCGACGCGCTGGAGCCGGGTTACACCGAGACGAGCGAACCTGCACCGGCAGAGACCTCCCGAAGCGAGCCCGCATCCGACGCGGGACGCCGCAAGGGTCGCACCTCGATGCCCTCATGGGACGAGATCGTCTTCGGAGCCCGTTCCGACGAGAGCTGAGAGCTCTCAGCCGGCGAAGCCCCCCAGTCCGATCAAGGGGACCACGCGCTCCTCTGTGGTGAGCGAACCGTGCTGGCCCACCATGTGCTGCGCCGAGGTGTCGGCGAGGCGGCCGTCGTAGTAGGCGACACGACCGCGCGCCGCCACCATCACGTCGCCGATGCGTGCGGCGACCGCAGCGGACACGGCGTCGCCGAACAGGCCGGCGGCGATCGCCTCCTCCCGCGTGAACACCCAGGCGCTCGGTTCGTCCCGCCAGGCGCGGATCAGCGACTCGTCGGCACCCGGGTGCGCGTAGAGGTGCAGCATCCGAGGTTCCCCGGCGATGGCCGCAGCCGCTTCGAGGCGCGGGTCGCCGTCCACCATGACGATCTGACGGTGGCGCGGCACGTCGACCATGCCGTGGTCCGCGGTCACGATGACCCCCACGCCCGCGCCCGCGCCCGCGTGCAGGCGGCGCGCCGCCGCATCCACCGCTTCGAGCGCGGCGGTCCAACGATCGGATGCGACACCGTGCCGGTGGCCGGCCGCGTCGAGCTCGGGAGCGTAGAGGTACACGATCGTTCCCGGCATGCTGCGGGCCTCGGTGATCGCGCGCTCGACGCGATCGTCGAGCCGCTTCTCGCCGAAGTTCTCAGCCCCTCGGAGAGTCGCCTCGGTGAAGCCTGTACCGGCGTACTCGGGTTTGGACGCGACGACCCAGCGGTGTGCGGTGTCGTGCGCGCTGAGCGGGGCGATCTGCGGCCACGCCAGCGGATCGAGAGCACGGGGCCCCCAGTCGGTGAGCTGGTTGTGGACGAGCCCGGTCAGCGGATCGCGCGCGCGGTAGCCGACGAGTCCGTGCTCGCCGACGTCGGACGCGGTGAGCAGGCTCGTCAGAGCGGCCGCCGTCGTACTCGGGAACACCGATGTCGCGACGCGCTTCTTGCCGCGATGTTCGGCGAGGAAACGCGCGTAGGCGAGGTTCTCTGCGAGGTTGGCGGCGCCCAGCCCGTCGACGACGAACACGATGAGGCTCTGCACGGTGGGCCAGCGGGCGGAGCCGCCGTCGAGGGCCGCGATCGCGTCGGGCAGCACACCGGTGAGCCTCGGGGCGCCGGAGGGGTCCGCCGGTAGGCTGAGGGTCATCGGGCCCAGTCTCGCATACCCGCGCCAGGCCCTTTTCGACCCGAGGTGTTCTGCATGTCCCGAGCCACGTCCGATTCCGCGCCCGCCGAGGAAGGCCGCATCGAAGACATCGACCTGTCTGCCGAGATGCAGGGGTCCTTCCTCGAGTACGCGTACTCGGTCATCTACTCGCGTGCCCTCCCGGATGCGCGCGATGGCCTCAAGCCGGTGCAGCGACGCATCCTGTTCCAGATGGCCGACATGGGCCTGCGCCCGGACCGCGGGCATGTGAAGAGCGCCCGCGTCGTCGGCGAGGTCATGGGAAAGCTGCATCCGCACGGCGACTCCCCCATCTACGACGCGCTCGTGCGCCTCGCGCAGGACTTCGCGCTGCGCGTGCCGCTCGTCGACGGCCACGGGAACTTCGGCTCGCTCGACGACGGTCCGGCCGCCGCCCGCTACACGGAGGCGCGTCTGGCGCCCGCCGCGCTCGCGCTCACCGAGAATCTCGACGAGGACGTCGTCGACTTCATCCCCAACTACGACGGCCAGTTCCAGCAGCCCGAGGTCCTCCCCGCCGCGTTCCCCAACCTGCTCGTCAACGGCACGACCGGTATCGCCGTCGGCATGGCGACCAACATGGCGCCGCACAACCTCAACGAGGTCGTCGCCGCCGCCATCCACCTGCTCGACAACCCCGACGCGACGCTGGAAGAGCTCATGGAGTTCGTCCCCGGCCCCGACCTTCCCGGTGGCGGAGTCATCGTGGGTCTCGACGGGATCAAGGACGCGTACGCTCACGGACGCGGGAGCTTCCGCACCCGGGCCAAGGTGTCCGTCGAGTCGCTGGGCCCGCGGCGAACCGGGTTGGTCGTGACCGAGCTGCCGTACATGGTGGGTCCCGAGCGTGTGATCGAGAAGATCAAGGACGCCGTCAATGCGAAGAAGCTCACCGGCATCGCGGATGTGGCTGACTTCACCGACCGCAACCATGGCCTGCGCCTGGTCATCACGATCAAGACGGGATTCGATCCCAAGGCCGTCCTCGATCAGCTCTACCGGCTGACGCCGCTGGAGGACTCGTTCGGCATCAACAACGTCGCCCTCGTCGACGGTCAACCGCAGACGCTCGGTCTGAAGCCGCTGCTGCGCGTGTATCTCGACCACCGCATCTCCGTGGTCACGCGCCGCAGTCGCTACCGTCTCGCGCGCAAGCAGGAACGGCTGCACCTCGTCGAAGGTCTGCTCATCGCGATCCTCGACATCGACGAGGTCATCCAGGTCATCCGTTCCTCGGACGACAGCGAGCAGGCGCGGACGCGCCTCATCGAAGTGTTCGACCTCTCGCAGCTGCAGGCGGAATACATCCTCGAGCTGCGCCTGCGACGCCTCACCCGCTTCTCGCGGATCGAGCTCGAGACCGAACGCGACCAGCTGCGCGCCGACATCGCGGCACTCGAAGAGCTGCTCGGCAGCGACGTGCTCCTGCGCGCCCAGGTCGCTCGCGAGCTGGAGGCCGCATCCGACACGTACGGCACGCCGCGTCGTACCCTGCTGCTGAACGGCGGTCCCGTCACACCTCGCGGCGCGAAGGCCGCGGCCGCTGCGGACCTGCAGATCGCGGACGCACCGTGCCGCGTGTTCCTCACGGCGACGGGACGGATGCTGCGCGCCGAGCTCGTCCCGGATGCGATCGACGGCGGCATCGTGCCGCCCGCTCGGCGCAGCAAGCACGACGCCATCCGCAGCGCGGTGGACGCGACCGTCCGCGGTGATGTGGGAGCGGTCACCAGCGCCGGACGACTCGTGCGCTTCTCCCCCGTCGACCTCCCCTCGGTTCCTGGCAACAGCGTGCAGCCCGCAGCCGGCGCGAAGGCCGATCAGTACCTCGGTCTCAGCGCGAACGAGCACGTCCTCGCTCTCGTCCCGCTCGACGCAACCGCCCCGATCGCGCTGGGGACGACCCAGGGCGTCGTCAAGCGGGTCGCCGTCACAGAGCTCGCGCCCGGCAAGCCGGATGCGGAGATCATCGCCCTGAAGCCGGGCGACCGCGTCGTCGGCGCGGCTCTGGCGCCCGATGACGTCGAGCTCGTCTTCGTGAGCTCCGATGCCCAGTTGCTGCGCTTCGACGCGGCCGCGGTACGCCCCCAGGGCAAGAGCGCCGGCGGCATGGCCGGCATCCGTCTCGCCGACGGCGCCAAGGTGATCTTGTTCACCGCCGTCGCCGCGTCCGAGGAGTCCGTCGTCGTGACGATCGCGGACTCCTCGCAGGCGCTAGCCGGCACGGCCGGCGGCAGCGGCAAGGTCTCCGTGCTCTCCGAGTTCCCCGCGAAGGGACGCGCGACCGGCGGAGTGCGCGCGCAGCGCTTCCTGAAGGGCGAGGACACCTTGATGCTCGCGTGGGTCGGCGACCAGCCGCGCGCCGTCGGTCCCGACGGCGCTGTGCGCACGCTCCCCGAGGCGGGCGCGAAGCGCGACGCATCCGGTCAGCCGTTCGACGACGTCATCGGCGCCATCGGAACCCCGGTCGCCTGACCCCGCTCCTTCACACCCCGAGCGGGAAAGAGGACGCGAGAGCGGACGGATGCGGCGGGTCAGGCGTCGATGGATTCGCGCGAGAGCCGGTCGCTCGAAGTCACGATGAAGTCGCGGCGCGGGGCCACGTCGTTGCCCATCAGGAGCTCGAACACCGCGTTCGCCGCATCCGCGTCCTCGACGCGCACCCGCCGGAGCATACGACCTGCGCGGTCCATCGTCGTGGTGGCGAGCTGATCGGCGTCCATCTCACCCAGACCCTTGTAGCGCTGCACGGGCTCCTGCCAGCGCTTGCCCGCCTTCTGCAGCTTCGCCAGCAACGTGTGCAGCTCTTTCTCGCTGTACGTGTAGATCGTCTCGTTCGGCTTCGTGCCCGGGTTCATCACGACCACGCGGTGCAGCGGCGGAACGGCGGCGTAGACGCGTCCGGCCTCGACCAGTGGACGCATGTAGCGGAAGAAGAGGGTGAGCAGAAGGGTGCGGATGTGGGCGCCGTCGACATCCGCATCGCTCATGAGGATGACCTTGCCGTAGCGCGCGGCATCGAGGTCGAAGGAGCGGCCGGAGCCCGCACCGATCACCTGGATGATCGCCGCGCACTCGGCATTGGACAGCATGTCGCTGATCGATGCCTTCTGCACGTTGAGGATCTTGCCGCGGATCGGCAACAGCGCCTGGTACTCGCTGTTGCGGGCCAGCTTCGCCGTACCGAGGGCCGAGTCGCCCTCGACGATGAAGAGCTCGGAGTCGGCGACCTCGTTCGTCCGGCAGTCCGCGAGCTTCGCAGGCAAGGACGAAGACTCGAGTGCGGATTTCCGACGCTGTGTCTCTTTGTGGGTGCGTGCGGAGATACGCGCCTTCATCTCCGAGACGACCTTCTCCAACAGCTGCGCGGTCTGGTTCTTGTCGTCGCGCTTGGTGGAGGTGAACTTCGCCGTCAGCTCGCGCGAGACCACGTTGGCGACGATCTGGCGCACCGCCGGCGTGCCGAGGATCTCCTTCGTCTGACCTTCGAACTGCGGCTCCGGCAGGCGCACGGTGAGAACGACCGTGAGCCCCGCGAGGATGTCGTCCTTCTCCAGCTTGTCGTTGCCCACCTTGAGTCGACGGGCGTTCTGCTCCACCTGGCTGCGGACGACCTTCATCAGTCCTGCTTCGAAGCCCGCCTGATGCGTTCCGCCCTTCGGGGTCGCGATGATGTTCACGAACGAGCGCATGGTCGTGTCGTAGCCCGTCCCCCAGCGCAGCGCGACGTCGACCTCGCACGAGCGCTCGAGTTCGGTCGGCACCATCGCGCCCGAAGGCTGCAGCACGGGGACCGTCTCGGTGAACGTGCCTTCGCCGGTCAGCCGCCACGTGTCGGTGATGGGCGCGTCGGGTGCGAGGAACTCCGCGAATTCGGAGATGCCGCCGTCGAAGCGGTAGCTGGTCTCCACCCGCTCCTCGCCGCGCTGGTCGTCGACCACGATCTCGAGCCCGGGCACCAGGAACGCCGTCTGGCGTACGCGCTGCACGAGCTCGTCGAGTCCGAAGGTGGCGTCCTTCGTGAAGATCTGTCGATCCGCCCAGTACCGGATGCGGGTTCCCGTGACTCCGCGCGGTGCCTTGCCCACGACGCGCAGCTCCGAGGAGCGCTGGTAGGGCGTGAACGGCGCATCCGGGGAATCGCCGGCGAACGTGCCGGGTTCGCCGCGGTGGAACGACATGGCGTAGGTCTTGCCGCCGCGGTCGACCTCGACGTCCAGACGCTCCGAGAGGGCGTTGACGACCGAGGCGCCGACACCGTGCAGACCGCCGGATGCGGCGTAGGAGCCGCCGCCGAACTTTCCGCCGGCGTGGAGCTTCGTGAAGACGACTTCGACGCCGGTCAGTCCGGTGCGCGGTTCGACATCGACGGGGATGCCGCGCGCGCGGTCGCGCACCTCGACGCTGCCGTCGGCGTGGAGCAGGATGTCGATGCGCGAACCGTGCCCGGCGAGGGCCTCGTCGACGGAGTTGTCGATGATCTCCCACAGGCAGTGCATGAGGCCGCGGGAGTCGGTGGAGCCGATGTACATGCCCGGGCGCTTGCGGACGGCCTCGAGTCCTTCGAGGACCTGCAGGTGGTGGGCGGAGTACTCGGCAGTCACAATCCTCAAGGGTATCCGGGGCCACCCCCGCGGCTCTGCACAGACACGACGCCACCCGGGCCGCCGTACGCGGTCAGCGAAACGCGCGCCCGAGCGGGCATGGGTCACAGGCATGCATGGTTACATGTCATATCCGTACCCGCCCGACGCACCGAGGAGGTCTCCGATGAGCACGACGTCGACACCCACCGAGCAGTCCGACGTACTGGAACACCGGCTGACTGCCGCCGATCGCTGCGACTCGTGCGGAGCGCAGGCCTACATCGCCGCCGAGGTCAACGGCAGCGAATTGCTGTTCTGCGCGCACCACGGCCGCAAGTACGAAGAGAAGCTCCGCGCCGTCGCCACCAGCTGGCACGACGAGACCGCCCGCCTGGTCGACGCGGTCTGATCCGCCTCAGCGGTATCGCCGCTCCACAAGCGGCGATACCCGCAGCGCGATCTCCTCGCCGATCGTGCCGATCGTCTCGGCCAGATCGGTGGGGCTCGCCGCATCCGTGCCATAGATGCGGACAACGTCCCCCGCGCGTGCGCCGTCCCATCCGACGACCACCGCAGTGACCTCTTCCACGGCAGACAGACGCCGCGGACCCGCCGGCGTCATGACATCGACACGCCCTGCCAGCGCCGAGACCAACCCGTCCATCGCGCCCGCATCGATGCGCACCCGATCACCGTCGACGGAGAGCACCTCGGCGTCCCACGAGCCGATGGGCGCGATCCCCAGTTCCACGTCGGCCGGGCCGCCCGCGGGGCGGATCCCGTAGCAGAACGCCCCCACCCGGACGAGGTCGTACCGGAACTCCGGGCGGGCCGAGGAAGCCGCGCTCGCGGCGAGATGGCGGAGCGGGCGGTCGAATCCCGCATCCGTCACGGCCGCGACGGCATGCTCGAAGGCGGCTCGCGAGAGATCGTCCTCCTCGTCGGATGCCTCGGCGATGTGGCTCCAGACACCGGCGAGTTCCACGACGCCCTCACGCGCCAGCTCGACGACGCGGGCCACCGCATCCGTCCACGCTTCGGGCCGGATGCCGTTGCGGTGCAGACCGGTGTCGATCTTGAGGTGGATGCGCGCGCGGACACCGCGCGATCGGGCCGCAGCCGCCACCTCCTCGAGGAGATCCGCGTCGCCCACGCCGAGGTCGAGATCGGCATCGAGCGCCGAGAGGATCGCGCTCTCGCCCGCGATCATCCAGACGAAGATGCGCGGCTCCTGCGCGACGGCGCGCCGCACCTCGAGCGCCGTCGCGACATCGAACGCGCCGATCCAGCCGACCCCCTCGGCCACGGCGCGACGCACCACGTGCGACACCCCGTGACCGTACGCGTCGTCCTTGACCACGAGCATGAGCGCGGCGGGTGCCACGCGATCGCTCACGACGGCGATGTTGCGCGCAAGCTGATCGAGGTCCACGTGCAGCACGGAGGTCACGACGCCTCCTCCCGTCGAGCCCGCAGTCCCACAGCGGTCGCGATCTCGTCGGCGCGCCATCCGATCGCGCGCGCCCAGTCGGCGACGCGCGGACCGTCGTCGCCGAAGAACACCGCGCGGTCTCCGCGTGCGACAGGCGCGTCGCCGATATCGACGACACACACGTCCATCGCCACGCGCCCCACAATCGGATGCGCAGCTCCGCCGATCACGACGTGCGCTCGATTTCCGAGTTCACGCACGACGCCCTGCGCGTACCCGCCCGTGACCAGTGCGACACGCGTATCGTGCGGCGCGCGATGCAGGTAACCGTACGAGACGCCCTCGCCGGCACGCAGGGCCTTGGTGGAGAGCACAGTGCCGACGAGCGTCATCGCAGGAAGCGTCCGATCCCACCCGAAGACGACGTCGGGCGGAAGCGTCGCGGACCCCTCCGTCACCGTACGATCGCGGATGGCGAGCTCGGCGGCGGCCTCGCCGTCGATCAGCAGCACAGCGTCCGTCTGGGTTCTCAGCGCGGAGGCGGTCGCCAGCAAACCGTGGCCGTAGGCATCGCGGCGAAGGTCGACGACCGGCGCGACGATGCCGGCCGATCGGACGTTGGCCACGATGGCCGACGTGCGGATGCGCGCCACGGGAGCGCCGTCGTCGCTCATGCGTCTCAGAGCTGGATCGCGGTGAAGCGCTTGTCGACGGCCAGTCGCTCGATCTCGGCGCGCGCCGCGCGGGCGTGCGCATCGATCTCGGCATGCGCGGGGGCCGGGCGCGTACTGCGCGTCCCGACGCGCGAACGCCTGCGTGAGCAGCGCGTCGGCCAGGTCGGGGTTGAGCGGCAGCACCGGACCCTGCACGTTCGTGGCATAGACCGACCCCATGCGTACCGTCTCGAACCCGCCCTCGATTCCGCCGTTGCCGGCGGTCACGGTGCCGTAGGCGATGACGGGATCGCCCAGGCGCCACAGCGACGCATGGTCTTCGAATCCGATGAGCTTTCCGTCGGCGGTGTCGGCGACGACGTATCCCACCCGGCGCTGCTTCGTACGCCGCACGCGGGCGGGGATGAGTCCCAGTCCGTCGAGGTGCGTGCCGTCGACGAGGTCGATGCCCTCAGACAGTAGCTCCGACCCTCCGCCCACGGCGAGCACGACGGCATCCGCTCCGATGAGCGCCGCGAGCCACTCTCGACGGCTCGCCAGGTCGTCTCGAACGACGCGCAGCGCCGACAGCGGACCGTTGCCGATCACGACGACGTCGGCTTCCGCCGGCGCGTCCTCACCGATCCCGACGGGAGTCACCTCTGATTCGTGGCCGGCGAGCGACGCCCGCGCCGCGAGCACCTCCACGTTGCCGCGATCTCCCGTCACGCCGAGCAGATCGGGATAGAGCTGAACGATTCGCAGCGTCGTCATCGTCGAGCCACCTCCTGATCGCCGTAGCCGAGGATGCGGCGACCGATCATCATGAGCTCGTAGTTGACGAACCAGATCTGGCGGCCCGCGGAGGTCGGGGCGAACGCGCGCATGAGTTCGACGGCCTTCTCCATGTCAGGTTCCACGACTCCGATCGGGATGCCCGCGTACGCGAGTCGTGTCGCGATCTGGTGCGCTTTCTCCCCCGTGACGACGTCCACGTGGTCGAAGGCACTGAGATCGACATCGTAGAGCCAGGAGACGTCGGGGGTGCCCTCGTCGATAGCCATGAGAACGCGCTCGGGCGCGCCGTCCAGGGCGTCGACGTTGAGCTGGAGGCTGGGCCCGTTCTTGAACATCACGAACTCGACCTGTTCACCCGATCGGTCGCGGCGCAGCGGCACGAGCTCGCCTCGGCCATAGGCCGGCGTCATCTTCGCGAAGCCCGCAGCGGCAGCATCGGCCCGGAAGCTCTCACCCAGAACGTGACGCGCGGTGCTGATCGCGGCCGCAGCATCCACGGCGTAGTGCAGCCCGCGAGCGGGCAGCGTCACGGCGATCGGTCGACCCTCGAGCGTGATCTCGACATTGCGTCCGGTGACGGACGTGACCTCGCTCTCGGCCGGATGATCAAGAGCACCGACGGTTCCGCTGCGGGTGTCGGCGGCGTTGTTGAGCCCGTGCGCCGATGCGGCGACGACCTCGCGCGATGCGCCGAAGAACGACACCGGAGACCGCAGCGCCGAGGCGTCGATCTTGCTGAGGTAGGGATCGTCGCGGTTGACCACGACACGCACCGAGGCGCGGGTCGCGGCGTCGAGCATCATGTCGGCGACCCGCTCGGTCTCGTAGAAGCGGTAGAGCTGGTCCACCTGGACGTTGAGCGCGACGATGACGCGCGGCGACAGGATGTCGGCGAGATCCGCCGCGTACCCCTCGTCCACTTCGAGCACGGCGACGTCGGCCCGGACCTTGCCGGTCGGGGTCGCTTCGGCGAGCAGCGCGCTGGTCACACCCTGGGGCAGGTTGGCGCCGGTGGGATTGGTGAACACACGCAGCCCGTGGGCGCGCAGCACCTCGCTGACCATGTGCGTGGTCGTCGTCTTCCCGTTGGAGCCGAGGACGAACACCACGCCGTAAGGGAACTGCGCCGCGAGGCTGCTCAGCAGCGTCGGCGCGAGCCGGTTGGCGACGTACCCCGGGAAGGCCGACCCGCCACCACGCAGACGCGTGGCGAAACGGGCGGCCTTGCCTGCGAGCACCGCGGGGACATAACGGATGCTGCCGCTCACGCCCCGATCACTCCAGGTAGTCGCGCAGCGACTGCGAACGGCTGGGGTGCCGCAGCTTCGCCATCGTCTTCGACTCGATCTGACGGATCCGCTCGCGGGTCACACCGAACGTGTCGCCGATCTGGTCGAGGGTCTTGGGCTGTCCGTCGCCGAGACCGAAACGCATGCGGATGACACCCGCTTCGCGCTCGCTGAGCGAGTCCAGCAGAGACTCGAGCTGCCGCTGCAGCATGGTGAAGCCCACCGCATCGGCGGGGACCACCGCCTCGGTGTCCTCGATGAGATCACCGAACTCGCTGTCGCCGTCTTCGCCCAGCGGCGTGTGCAGCGAAATCGGCTCACGACCGTACTTCTGCACCTCGATGACCTTCTCGGGGGTCATGTCGAGCTCACGACTGAGCTCCTCAGGCGTGGGCTCGCGACCCAGGTCCTGGAGCATCTGGCGCTGCACGCGGGCGAGCTTGTTGATGACCTCGACCATGTGGACCGGGATACGGATGGTGCGAGCCTGGTCCGCCATCGCGCGCGTGATGGCCTGACGGATCCACCACGTCGCGTAGGTCGAGAACTTGAAGCCCTTGGTGTAGTCGAACTTCTCGACGGCGCGGATGAGGCCGAGGTTGCCCTCCTGGATGAGATCCAGGAACTGCATGCCGCGTCCGGTGTAGCGCTTCGCGAGCGAGACGACCAGACGCAGGTTCGCGCCCAGCAGGTGGCTCTTCGCACGCTGTCCGTCGCGAGCGACCCACTGCAGGTCGAGTCCGAGCTGCGTCGACTTCTCGGCCGTCGACATCTTCGACAGCTTCTCTTCGGCGAACAGGCCCGCCTCGATCCGCATGGCGAGCTCGACCTCTTCGGCCGCGTTCAGCAGCGGGACCTTACCGATCTGCTTCAGGTAGTCCTTGACGGGATCGGCGGTGGCACCGGTGATCTGCGTCGAATAGACAGGGACGTCGTCCTCGTCACTCGACGAGATGACGATCGCACCGGTCGGAAGCGGCTCGCTGAAGGCGGGCTTGGTGTTCTCGCCGTCTTCGTCCTCCGCATCGTCGTCGGACGCCTTGGCGCTCTTCTTGTCGCCCGCAGTCGGCTGCTCGTCGCCCTCTTCGGCGTCGTCGCTGTCGTCGACCTCGACGTCCACGTCGACGTCGTCCTCGAACTCTTCCTCGTCGTCGGCCGCGGCCTTCTTCTTGGCAGGCGCCTTCTTGGCAGGTGCCTTCTTGGCCGGAGCCTTCTTCGCGGGCGCCTTCTTGGCCGGCGCCGCGGTCTCGGTCGCCGTGTCGACGACCTCCTCGTCACCCGGCGTCGCGGTCTTCCGCGAGCGGGATTCGGTCTTCGTGCCAGGAGTCACGGTTCACCTTTCACCGACGCGATCACGCCGGTCGTTCTCGAACACGAGTAAGACCCTTGTCAAGTCCGGAGCGGTAAACTCCTTGATCGACAACGGGCCGGTGCTCTATTGTCTCATACCCCCGACCGCGGCTTTACACGCGCGGCCTGCTCCTCTTGACAACACCCCCGGTTCCCCCTGCATTCCCCCGGCGCCCGGCGTCAGCCGAAACTCGGTCCTCGTTGATCGTCGTCTGGGGAGCCGTTGGCGAGGAAGCGTTCCAGCTCGGCCGCGATCTCGTCCGCACTGGGCAGATCCGCCTCGTGCAGCAGCGGCGTGGCCAGCGTTGCACCTGCCATGTAGGCGTCGTAGCGCTCCTCCAGGCCCGTGAGCATGGTCGTGAGCTCGTCGCTCGCCCCCACCTGCTCGCCGACCTTCGACAGGAAGTCCTCGTTCTGCTCTCGTAGGTCGTCGACCGCGAAGACGAGGCCCGTGGCTGCCGTGATGCTGTCGAGTGCCGTGATGGCGGATGCCGGGTACTCGGTGTCGCTCAGATAGTGCGGAACCAGCAGCACGAAGCCGGCGACGGAGTGTCCAGCGGCGACGAAGCGATACTCGAGCAGATGACCCACCGTCGCGGGCACCGTCGTGTGCGGCTTCCAGACCGAGTGCGCCTCGGTGAGCGCGGCACGGTTGCCCGAGACCGTCGTTCCCAAGGGGCGCGTGTGCGGCACCGGCATGCCGATCGCGTGCACCCACGTGACCGATGAGACGGCGAACGCCGTCGCCGCGCCCACGACGGCGTTGACGAACGCCTCCCACGCGAAGTCGGGCTCGTAGCCGGCAAGAAGCAGGAAGGGGCGCGAAAGGGCGTCGTAGGCCAGCGAGAGTTCGAGACGCGCGGGACGGTAGTCGGTGAGGTGGTCGGCGTCGAAGGTGATCTGCGGCCTGCGCGCACGGTAGTCCAGCAGGACGTCGTTCTCGAAGCGCAGCAGCACGGCGGGACTCGCCTCGTCGCGCAGATACGCGATCGACTGCGACACGGCGGAACCCGCATCCGTGAATCCCGTGAGCAGGATCACGAGCGGCAACCCGGTGGGCACCGCGGGCGCGTCATCGACGCTCACGTACAGCGGCGGGGTCCAGGACATTACTCCATGGTACGAGTCTGCGAAGACGCGACGGACGCGCTGGGCCGTCTCTACTCGCGTCGGCGTCCTTAGGATGGAGTCATGCCGTTCCCGGATCTGCACTTCACCTCGGCCCCTCTCACCGACAGCACCGCGGACGCGCTGCTGCTGGCGCTGCCTCCGCTCGACGATGCGTTCTACGAGGACGGACTCGGGCAAGCGATGCGCGACACGCTGGATGCGGTGGGCTTCACCGGCGCCGCAGGTGCCGTGCAGCGCGTGGTCCTCCCCGGAGTGGCAGGGCTTCCCTCCATCCCGGTCGCCGTCGTCGGCACCGGTGCCTCCCCCGACCGCGGGGCGCTGCGGTTCGCGGCGGGCGCGGGCGTGCGGACGCTCGCCGGCTTCACCTCGCTCTCGCTCGCCGCCCCGTCGGTGACCGGCGGAGCACGCGAACTCGCGGAAGGTGCGGGTCTCGGTGGATATCGCTTCGCGGGCTACAAGAGCTCGACGGGAAAGACCCGCGCCGAGTCGGTGACCGTGCACGCCGACGGTTCCGAGGCAGACCTGGCCGCCGCGCGGGCGACCGCATCCGCCGCCGCCGTGGTTAAGGACCTCGTGTCGACCCCCGCCGAGTGGCTCGGTCCGGCGGATCTGGCGGATCAGGCCATCGAGCTGGTGGCAGACCTCCCGATCACCGTCGAGGTCTACGACGAGGTGCGCCTGCGCGAGGAGGGCTTCGGCGGGATCCTCGGCGTCGGGCAGGGCTCCGACCGTCCGCCGCGACTCGTCCGCCTCGATTACTCCCCCGCCGATCCCAAGCGGCACATCGCGCTCGTCGGCAAGGGCATCACGTTCGACACCGGCGGCCTCTCGCTCAAGCCCGCAGCATCCATGGTCGGCATGAAGTACGACATGTGCGGTGCCGCGACCGTCCTCGCCGTCGTCCGCGCAGCGGCTCAGCTCGCCGCAGACACCCGCGTGACGGCGTGGCTCTGCATCGCCGACAACATGCCGTCCGGCCGCGCGACCCGCCCGGGCGACGTCCTGCGCATGGCGGACGGGACAACGGTCGAAGTGCTGAACACGGATGCGGAGGGCCGCCTCGTCCTGGGCGACGGCCTCGTCGCGGCCAGCCGCGAGAACCCCGATCTGATCGTCGACGTCGCCACCCTGACAGGCGCCATCACCGTCGCGCTCGGCACCCGCCTCACCGGCGTCATGGGTTCCGACGACGCGGTCGCCGAGTACCTCGCGTCCGCCGATCGGGTCTCCGAGCTCTCGTGGCGCCTGCCCCTCCCGGCGCACATGGAGGAGGAGCTCGATTCCCCGATCGCCGACATGGTCAACGCCAAGATCGGCGACCCGGCGGCGGGTTCGCTGTTCGCCGGATTGTTCCTGCAGCGGTTCGTCGGGCGCATCGACGGTCCCGATTCGCCGCGCATCCCGTGGGTGCACCTCGACATCGCGGGCGTCGGGATGAACAAGGGCGCGGGCTACGGCTTCACCGACAAGGGCCCCACCGCAGCCACCGTTCGCAGCCTCATCGACCTCGTCACCGGACCCTCGCGGTGACCGCCCGCAGCACCGACGTCGCCATCATCGGCGGCGGCAGCGGAGGCTATGCGGCCGCTCTGCGCGCCGCGGAGCTGGGCAAGAAGGTCGTCGTCATCGAAGCGGACAAGGTCGGCGGCACGTGCCTGCACCGAGGATGCGTGCCCACGAAGGCGCTCCTGCACGTCGGGGAGACGGCGGACGCGGTCCGCGAAGGACCCTCGTTGGGCGTGAAGGCGACCCTCGATGCGATCGATGTGCCCGCGATGCACGCATTCCGCAGCGATCTGGTCGCGAAGAAGTACAAGGGCCTGCAGGGACTGCTGGCGGCGCGTGGGGTGGAGATCGTGCCCGGCCGCGGCCGGATCGCCTCCCCCGGTGTCGTCGAGGTAGGGGGCGAGAAGATCGCAGCCACCGACATCATCGTCGCCACCGGCGCTCGCACCCGCACCCTCGGGATCGAGCTCGGCGGCCGCATCCTCTCCAGTGAGACGGCCCTCGAGCTCGATGAGGTTCCGTCGCAGGCGATCGTGCTGGGCGGAGGCGTCATCGGCGTGGAGTTCGCCAGCCTGTGGCGCTCCCTCGGCGCCGAGGTCACGGTCGTCGAGGCTGCCGACAGCCTCGTCCCCGCGGAGGATGAGATCCTGCGCCAGCAGCTCGCCCGCGCGTTCCGCCGTCGCGGCATCCAGACCCGGCTCGGGTCGCCCTTCGCCGCCGTCACGCAGGATGCGCAGCACGTGCACGTGGAGCTGGCGGACGGAAGCGTTCTGACCGGCGATTACCTGCTGGTGGCGGTGGGGCGTGAACCCGCCGCCGACGGGATCGGACTCGAGGAGGTCGGGGTCGTTCTCGATCGCGGCTTCGTCGTCGTCGACGAGCGGCTGCGTACTGCCGTCCCCGGAATCTGGGCCGTCGGCGACATCGTGGCGGGCCCGCAGCTCGCTCACCGCGGGTTCCAGCACGGCATCGCCGTGGCCGAGAGGATCGCGGGCCAGGAGCCGACGGTCGTCTCGGACGAGCTCGTGCCGCGCGTGGTCTACAGCTCGCCCGAACTCGCGTCGGTCGGCATCACGCGCCAGGCGGCCGAGGAGCGTTACGGCGCCGACGGCATCCGCGTCGTCGACTACAACCTGGCGGGCAACGCACGCACCGAGATCCTGGGCGGCGGCGGTGTCGCGCGGGTGATCCGGCGCGTCGACGGCCCCGTGGTGGGCGTCCATCTCGCGGGTCCGCGCGTGGGCGAGCTGATCACCGAGGCGCAGCTGGTGATCGGCTGGGATGCACACCCCGAGGATGTCGTCCCGTTCATCCACGCGCACCCCACTCAGAGCGAGGCGCTGTCCGAAGCGTTCCTGGCTCTGGCAGGCAAGCCCCTGCACACGCTATGAGGCTTCGGCTTCACTAAGCTAGACACCGATATCGCAGTTCGAAGGAGCAAATCCCATGAGCACTTCCGTTGTCCTCCCCGCTCTCGGCGAGAGCGTCACCGAGGGAACGGTCACCCGCTGGCTCAAGAATGTGGGTGACACGGTGGAGGCGGACGAGGGTCTGCTCGAGATCTCCACCGACAAGGTCGACACCGAGATCCCCTCGCCGGTCAGCGGCGTCATCGAAGAGATCTTCTTCCAGGAGGACGACACCGTCGAGGTGGGCGCCGTCCTCGCCAAGATCGGCGACGGTTCCGCCGCGGCAGCGCCCGCCGCCGAGCCCGAGGTGGCCGCCGCTCCCGAGCCCGCCGCCGAGGCTGCTCCGGCCGCCGCGCCGGCACCTGCCGCGGAGGAGGCCGCCCCCTCGGCCGCTCCCGCCGCATCCGGCGGCCGTGACGTCGTTCTGCCCGAGCTCGGCGAGAGCGTCACCGAGGGCACCGTCACCCGCTGGCTCAAGGCCGTGGGCGACGAGGTCGCCGTGGACGAGCCGCTGCTCGAGATCTCCACCGACAAGGTCGACACCGAGATCCCCGCGCCGTTCGCCGGCACGCTGCAGGCCATCCTCGTCCAGGAGGACGAGACGGTCGCGGTCGGAAGCCCGCTCGCCCGCATCGGCGACGGCGCTGCTCCGGCCGCCGAGGCCGCTCCCGAGGCTCCGTCCACGGAGAAGCCCGTCGACGTCGAAGAGGCTGAGGCCGAGGCCCCCGCGACACCCGCCCCCGCTGCCGCACCGGCTCCGGCCGCACCGGCTCCGGCCGCTGCCTCGGCGCCCGCCCCTGCCCCGGCCGCTGCTCCGGCACCCGCAGCCGAGTCCTCGGGCGACGAGGGCTCCGGCTACGTGACGCCGCTGGTGCGCCGCCTCGCCGCTCAGCAGGGCGTCGACCTCTCGACCGTCACCGGCTCGGGCGTCGGCGGCCGCATCCGCAAGGAGGACGTGCTCAAGGCGGCCGAGGCTGCTTCCGCTCCCGTCGCGGCATCCGCACCCGCGACCCCGGCTGCGACCAAGGCTCCCGTCGAGGTCTCCGAGCTCCGCGGCACGACGCAGCCCATGTCGCGTCTGCGCAAGGTGCTCGCCAAGCGCGCCGTCGAGTCGATGCAGGCCACTGCGCAGCTCACGACCGTGGTCGAGGTCGACGTGACGAAGGTCGCGCTGTTCCGCGACGGCGTGAAGAACGAGTTCCAGCAGAGGACGGGTGACAAGCTCTCCTTCCTGCCCTTCTTCGTCCTGGCAGCCGCCGAGGCGCTGAAGACGTACCCCGTCATCAACGCGACCGTCGACGGCGAGCAGATCGTCTACCCGTCGAGCGAGAACATCTCGATCGCGGTCGACACGGAGCGCGGTCTGCTCACGCCGGTCGTGCGCGAGGCGGGCGACAAGAACCTCGCCCAGATCGCTCACGACATCGCTGACCTCGCGGCCCGCACGCGCGACAACAAGCTGAAGCCCGACGAGCTCGCCGGCGGCACGTTCACGGTGACGAACACGGGCTCCCGCGGCGCGCTGTTCGACACCCCGGTCGTGTTCCTGCCGCAGTCCGCCATCCTCGGCACGGGGACCGTCGTCAAGCGCCCCGGCGTCGTGACGGTCGACGGCAAGGACGCGTTCTCGGTCCGCTCCTACGTGTACCTGGCGCTCTCGTACGACCACCGGATCATCGACGGCGCGGACGCGGCACGCTTCCTCTCGGCGATGAAGACGCGCCTCGAGACGGCCGACTTCGCCGGAGACCTCGGGATCTGACCCTTCCCGCACCTATGGGTGCTGCGCGACATCATGGATGCCGCGCAGCACCCATTCGTCGTTCTGGCGCACGATCGCCACGATCTGCGACACCGCTCGGCCGCTTGGATCGTCGGCACGCAAGAGTGTCAGATCGCCGAGATCGTCGATGACCGTCAGCGATACGTTCGCGACGCCCGCCGCACCTGCCGGGTCCGCGTCGATCCGCGCTTCCTGCAGCTTCTGTCGACAGGCATCGTCGCCGCACGCGTTCCATGCGGCGAGCAACGCGGTCGCCGCAGCAACGGGGTCGTCCGTCACCGGCGCGACGGCATGAGTATCGACGGGCGGCACCACGACCCCGCCATCATCTGTGGGGAGGGAGACTCCGGACGGAGCGGTCTCGGGCGACGCGTCGCCGGGCTCCGGCCACAGGAGCCCCAGCGCCAGGACGAGGCCAAGGACCCCGATCCCGACGAGCAGCACCGGCCGACGGGATCGGGGCTTCTTCGCCGGCGTGGGACGACGCCACCGCTGACGGAGGGCGTCCATGCGCTCTGCGACGAGGTCACTCAGCGAACCGTCCATCGCCACGGTCAGTCGGCGCAACGCCGACGTGGGCCGGTTCGCCTCCGCGCGCGCCTGGGCGCGGGTGATCGACGCTCCGATGGATGCTCCGTCGATGCGCACTGCCTGCGGCCGCGCCGCGGCGAACAAGTCGTCCTCCAGGGCGGGAAGTCCCCTGACGATCCGCGCGGTGTCGCGCGCCGCGCCGGCCGCCGCGCCGATCGCGCGTACAGCGAGTTCGTGGTCACCGGGATCGAGCGCCGCGATCAGCTCGGCCGCTCCCGCCGCAGCGGTGGAGCCATCGTGAGCGTGGACGAAGAGCGGGGTCCCTGCGGTGTCCAGCCACCAGGTGCCGATACAGCTGCCCCGTGGATGCGCGGACGTCTCCGCCGCGACGCCCCGGAGCAGGCTCACGGCGATGGTGACCGCCTCGCCCGGCTCCACCGTCACCCGCCGTCGAAGCAGCGACTCCAGCGTGCAGCGGACCGCCGGGAGCAGGACGAGTGGCCCCTCCGCCGTCGTCACGACCTCCAGCGGCGCCATGACGTGCTCGCCCGAGGCCGCCCAGATGCCTGTGCCCTCGACGGCGGCCACCGGCACCGCCAGGGCCGGCTCGCCCTCGTGGACGACCACGTCTCCGCGGAAGGGTGCCGCATCCGCGGCCACGGAGCGCAGCACGACGGGCTCGATGAGCGGGCGCAACGGCGGCGGTGCGGGCAGGAGCGACGACGACATACTCCGATCGTGTCCGCTCGAACGAAGCGCGCTGCTCCGGTCGCGGGACGGGAGCAGACACGGTGCGCCGCCGGCGGATGGGGAGAAGAGATCGGACGGCACCGGTAGGCTGGAGGGTATGGCAGCCCGCGATTCCGCACCCGAGAAGCGCCCCGGATTCTTCTCGCAGTTGAAGACCCTCTACCGCTACACCAAGGACGCGTACTCTTGGCTGCCGTACGCCCTGATCGGCATCGTGCTGCTCGGCATCGCGCTCGGCGCGGGCGTCGGCTTCCTCATCCCGCCCTTCGCCATCTGGAGTGTGATCCTCTGGGGCATCACGGGTCTGTTCGCCGGCATCCTCGGTTCGCTGATTCTGACCACGCGCCTCTCGACCATCGCGATGTACAAGCAGATCGACGGCATGCCGGGAGCGGCGGGACGCGTCATGTCCGTGTCGCTCGGCCGCCGCTGGCAGGCCAGCGAGATGCCCGTCGGCATCAACCCCCGCACGCAGGAGGCCGTCTACCGCGCCGTCGGCCGCGGCGGCATCGTTCTCGTCGGTGAGGGCGCACGCGGTCGCCTGACGCGCCTCATCGCAGATGAGCGCTCCAAGGCGCAGCGCGTCGCCTCCGGCGTGCCCGTGACCGTGTTCTATGTGGGTCACGGCGACGACGAGGTTCCGATCGCGAAGCTCGCGAGCACGATCAAGGCCCTGCCGAAGAAGATCGACCGCACCACCATGGCCGCCGTCATCAAGCGCATCGACTCGGTGTCGCAGTCGCTGACCTCACTGCCGATCCCGAAGGGCGTCGACCCCAACCGCGTGCGGGCTCAGCGCCCGCGCTGATCCTCAGACGCGGATGAGGATGGTGCCCGCAGCCTGATCGTGCAGGCCGCGCTGGTCGGCATCCCAGACGACGGCGGGGATGACGAGCAGCAGCAGTACCGTGCGGATGATCGGCCGCCATAGACCGATCCATCCGCCGCGGACGAGAACCAGCCGCATCCCGAGGATGCGGTGCCCCGGGCTTCCCCCGATCAGGGGGATGAAGACGATCTGCACGAGCGCGAACACCAGCATCGGCGCGAAGGTCGACAGCCCCGCTTCCCCCGGCAACGCCCACGGGTCGTACCGGAGGAACGCGACGGCCAGGATCGTGGCGCACGTCCAGTCGATCAGCAGAGCGAGCAGGCGACGGCCGACACGCGCGACCGAGGTCGAACCGGTACGGGGCAGCCCGAGGCGCTCACCGGGATAGCTGGACTCGACGGGGGTCTCGGGCATGCATCAACCCTAATCGGGCACCCGTAACATCCCGGAAACATATGGGACACTGGCGAGCAACGCCCGATCGATAGCGTCGGATCAGCCCGCCGTGGCGGGCGGAACTTCCCGAAATGCCCTACCTCTGGAGTCTCCATGTTCAGTGATTCATCCGAGGTGCTGAAGTTCATCAAGGACGAGGACGTCAAGTTCCTCGACATCCGCTTCACGGATCTCCCTGGTGTGCAGCAGCACTTCAACATCCCCGCGTCCACCGTCGACGAGGAGTTCTTCACCGTCGGTCAGCTGTTCGACGGCTCGTCGATCCGCGGGTTCGCGAACATCCACGAATCGGACATGCAGCTCATCCCGGACGTGTCGACCGCGTACCTCGACCCGTTCCGCGAGGCGAAGACGCTCGTCATGGTCTTCGACATCTACAACCCGCGCAACGGCGAGATCTACTCGAAGGATCCCCGTCAGGTCGCCAAGAAGGCCGAGAAGTACCTCGCGTCCACCGGCATCGCCGACACCGCGTTCTTCGCCCCCGAGGCGGAGTTCTACATCTTCGACGACGTCCGCTACGAGGTGAAGCAGAACTCGAGCTTCTACTCGGTCGATTCCGAAGAGGGCGCCTGGAACACGGGCCGCGCCGAAGAGGGCGGCAACCTGGCCAACAAGACTCCGTACAAGGGCGGTTACTTCCCGGTCTCCCCCGTCGACAAGACGGCGGATCTCCGCGACGACATCAGCCTGCGCCTCATCGAGGCGGGTCTGATCCTCGAGCGCGCGCACCACGAGGTGGGTACCGGCGGCCAGCAGGAGATCAACTACCGCTTCGACACCATGGTGCACGCGGCCGACGACATCCTGAAGTTCAAGTACATCGTCAAGAACGTCGCCGAGCAGTGGGGCAAGGTCGCGACCTTCATGCCCAAGCCGCTCTTCGGTGACAACGGCTCCGGCATGCACACGCACCAGTCG
Organism: Microbacterium sp. SORGH_AS_0862; assembly: GCF_030818795.1. Taxonomy (NCBI): domain Bacteria; kingdom Bacillati; phylum Actinomycetota; class Actinomycetes; order Micrococcales; family Microbacteriaceae; genus Microbacterium; species Microbacterium sp. SORGH_AS_0862. The sequence continues at coordinate 3,489,182 of NZ_JAUTAY010000001.1, forward strand.
CTGTGGAACGACGGCAAGCCGCTGTTCTACGACGAGAAGGGCTACGGCGGGCTGTCCGACATCGCCCGCTGGTACATCGGCGGCATCCTCGCGCACGCCCCCGCCGTCCTCGCCTTCACGAACCCCACGCTGAACAGCTACCACCGCCTGGTGAAGGGCTTCGAGGCTCCGGTCAACCTGGTCTACTCGGCCGGAAACCGCTCGGCGGCCATCCGCATCCCGATCACGGGCACCAACCCCAAGGCCAAGCGCATCGAGTTCCGCGCGCCCGACGCCTCGGGCAACCCGTACCTCGCCTTCGCCGCGCAGCTCATGGCCGGCCTCGACGGCATCAAGAACCGCATCGAGCCGCACGAGCCGGTCGACAAGGACCTCTACGAGCTTCCCCCCGAGGAGGCCAAGGGCATCCCGCAGGTGCCGAACTCGCTGCTCGACTCGCTCGAGGCGCTGCGCGCCGACCACGAGTTCCTGCTGCAGGGCGGTGTCTTCACCGAGGAGCTCATCGAGACCTGGATCGAGTACAAGATCGAGAACGAGATCCAGCCGATCGCTCAGCGCCCGCACCCCTTCGAGTACGAGCTCTACTTCGGCGTCTGACGCCGAGAGCTTCGCGCTTTCGACGAAGAACCGCCCCGGCATGTGCCGGGGCGGTTCTTCGTCGTTCGGCTCAGCCGAACGAACCGCCGCTCATGGCGGCAATGAGCGCCATCAACAGGAAGATGCCGACCGCGATCGCGAGCAGCAGCACGATGTGGCCGAGGATCATGCCGATGATGGCGTTCGTGCGACCGACGCCTCCCGTGCGCTTCGCCTTCGACAGGCCCGCGTAGCCGAGCGCCACGGAGCAGATGCTCAGCGGGAACGTCATGATCACGATGAAGAACCCGAGGAAGGGGATCAGCAGGCTGAGCAGGGATGCGGCGGAGATCGCGCCGAGGATCATCGACCACAGTGCGGGGTTGTTGGACGGGGCACCGTCCGCCGTCGGCGTGGCCTGGTGCGGGGCCGGGTAGCGGGGCTGAGGCGCATACCCGACCTGCGGCTGGCCGTAACTCAGTGCAGGCGGGTAGCCGGGCGTCTGCGGGGGTGGCCCATAGCCCGGAGCGGGCGCATAGCCCTGTGCGGGCGGCCGGCCGTAGCCCTGCGCCGGCGGATACGCCGGCGGCGCGTATCCCGGGTACGTCGGCTGCGGCGGAGCCCCGTGGGGCTGGGGCGGTACGCCATAGGGCGGTTGTCCGGCCTGATACGCGCCGGAGCCGGGAGCCGGTTGCGCCGGGTACCCCGTCTGCGGTGCCGGCTGCGGCCCGCCGACCATCGGTTCCGGCTGGAGAGAGCCGTCGGGCGCCGCCGTGTGCGGCTCGGACGGTTGCTGCGGATCGGACATCGTTCCCCCGGTCGTCTTCGTGTCGCTGTGCATCGCGCCGGGCGCTGCGAACACGCTCAGCGGTTGCCGTCCAGCATACGGATGCGGATGCCGGGGCGACCGGCCCTTGCCGGCAGACGGGACAAGGACACCCCGAGGTCCTGATGCGGCGCTTCCCAGCGTCGCGCGGCCAGCTCACTCACGAAGGCTGACAACAGGTCGACGGTCGCCGGCTCCCCCGGACACCGATGCCCGTCGCTCCAGCTACCCGCTCCTTGTGCGACGATGTCGTCTTCGCCGCGCCCGTCCACGAAGCGCTGTGCGTCGAAGGACCTCGCCGCAGGCCAGTGGCGCGGGTCACGATTCGTGGCGAACAGGTCGACGATCACGCGATCACCGGGTGAGAATCGCACGCCCCGCCAGGCCAGTTCCCGCGTCGCCACTCCCCCGATGAGGGGGAAGAAGGGCGCGGTACGCCGCACTTCCTGCGCCACCGAGCGCGCACCCGCATCCGACACCGCTGCGACGGCGCGGGCCTCGGGGTATGTCCAGAGGGCGAGCGCCGCGAAGGCCGCGAATCGGGCGACGGCGACGACGGGTCGCACGACGTTCAGCAGCTCCACCATCGCCACGTCGCGGTCCCCGGTGTGCGTCAGAATGTGGGCCACGACCATGTTGTTCCAGCGCTCATCCGCGACATCGTCGACGATCTGGCGCGCCCAGCGTTCCGTCCGTCGCCGATACCTGCGTCCTCGCGCGTTGCGCACCCCGAAGGAACCTGCGCCGTCGATCATCGCGTCGAACTCGACCGCACGCTCTCGCAACGAGCGCTCGTCATAGGGCAGACCCACCCAGGTCAATGCCGTGGCCGTGAGGATCCGCGTCAGCCATTTCAGGACGTCGTGATCGTGCTGGCCGACAGCGCGGTCCATCTCCTCCGCAAGCAGTTCCTGGAAGATGCGCACGAGCGGCTGGCGCGAGCGAGGTGCGAACGCCAGATCGAGGAAGACCTCTTTGCGCGCATGGTGATCGTCGCCCGCCAGGGTCTGCACGCTGCCCTCGTCCTGCAGCGAGTGCAGCACTGACCGAGGTACCACGCCGCCTCGATCGAAACGATCCTCCCCGTAGAAGAACCGCACCGCGTCCACACCACGCATCACCAATGTCGATCGCCCAAGGATGCGGGTGCGGAACGCCTGCGTGTCGAAGCGCTCGAAGCGACGCGTCCCGAAGGTGTAGCCCTCACGCCAGAGCGAGACGGTGGCGTCTCCGGGCAGTCGGCGGATGCGGAGCGGCGTGACCTCCGAACCGTGCTGGGTCGTCCGGAGAACGTCATGCTGTTCTGTCATTCGGCGAACGTAGGCGCGCCCCCGCGGTCACCGGAGGGGGTTGACGATCCGGCGCTTTCAGCACGCACGTATTCGCGTTCGCAGACCGAGAAGCACGTCGATGACGACGAAAGCGATCAGCGGATATCCGACGAGCGGCAGCCACCAGCCGATCAGCCCCGCGATCGCGACAACCGAGAGCACGCCCCACCAGGGCGCGGCGCGCAACCCACCTCGTGCCGGTGCAGATCCCCACCGCTTGTTCCCGCCTGTCCACCACATCGCGTAGCCGAGCACGACGAGCGTCCCGATGCCGACGGCGATGAACAGCAACGCGAGCTGGTTCACCCATCCGAAGAGCACGCCCATATGCAGGTCGATGCCCCACCTGGCGAGCTTCGCCAGCAGCGGGAACTGGGCGAAGTCCACCCGTGAGACCACCTGCATCGTCGCACCGTCGATCGCGACCGCATCCGCTTGCGTGGGGAAGGAACGCTTGATCTCTGTGACCGTCCACGCCTGTCCGGACGCCGCGGGAGGCTTGATCTCCACTTCGCCCGTGTCGACGTTGATCCGACGTGCGATCGCAAGGACGGCTTCGAAGGTCGCAGGGTTGGCCTCCCCCGTCGGCATCCGCGCCGCGCCGCCGTGATGAGCAGCGTGCTCGTCCGGCGCCGCCTCGGCACCCGAGAGATCCGTCTGCAGCACTGGTGTCGCGCCTCCGATCGCCGCGCGCAGAGCGGAGACATTCGCCCCGGCGTAGGTGGACCACGTGATCCCGGTCGCCGAGAGCATGAGAGCGCCGAGAAGCACCCAGATACCGACGGATGCGTGCCAGCTGAACAGACGTCGGTACCCTCCTCGCCGCACGGCGGGCATCACGAGCTCTCGCTTGACGCGCGCTTTGCGGATGCGATGGACCCACAGCACCGCACCCGCGAGCACGATGATCGCGAGCCAGGATGCGGCCAGCTCGCTGTACAGGCGTCCGGGTTCACCGAGGTGGAGATTGCGGTGGAGGTTGGAGATCCACGTGCGCACAGGGAGCGACCCGCTCGTACCGTATGCCGTGAGGTCGCCGCGGATCTCCCCCGTCCCGGGGTCGACGAACACGGCACGCGACTCGCTGGCCCCAAGGTCATCCCCGGCGAACATGACACGGGTCGTATCGCCCGGCTCAGGAGCAGGTCGTACGGCGGTCAGCACCGCGCCCTCACCGGCATACGTCTCCGCCGCGATGATCTGTTCCGCGAGCGACAACGACGTGGCAGTCGCCGGTGCATGAAGCTCATGCCCGTAGAAGAGCTCATCGAGCGTCGGGGCGATCGCGTACAGCGCCCCGCTCGTCGCCGCCACCAGGATGAAGGGACCGACGAGCAGCCCCGCGTAGAAGTGGAGCCGCAGCAGCAGTGATCCGAACCAGCCACCGCGGGAACGGGCCGGACGGCGCGGGCGTGCCTGCGGCGGAGGCACGAGTGTAGCGGTCACCTCTTCGCTCCTCACGACAGCAGGGTCTCGCCGATGAACCCGCCCTCGGCGCAACCGGGCGGAGCGGCGAAGACCGCGGACCCGATGGGCGTCGTCCACTCGTTCAGCAGGTCGAGCTCGTCGAGACGCCGCTGCAACGGCACGAACTGACTCGCCACATCCGCCTGGAAGGCGACGAACACCAGACCCGCACGCGAGATCTCGCCACCCGCGGGAGCGTCGTCGTAGTTGTATCCGCGCCGGAAGATGCGCTCCCGGCGATCGTCGCTGCGCGCACGGCGCATGTGCGAGAACTCAGGGATGACCGGGAAGCCGATGGGGGTCTTCGCTTCGAAGTCCGGCTCGTCGTGCTCGTTCGTCCCCGTCAGCGGCGCACCGTTCGACTGGTAGCGGCCGACGGACTCGTCGCGTCCGGGACGGTCCAGTCGATCCCACTTGTCCAGATCCATCGCGATGCGGCGCACGACCACCCCGGTGCCGCCGGCCAGCCATCCGCGCTGATGCCACACGAGCTCGTCGAAATCGGCGGTGCCGGGTTCGGGATTGGCCGTGCCGTCGACCTGTCCGAAGAGATTGCGCATCGTGGTGCCGGGCTTCACGGTGCCGTGTGCGCGGCGGAACCCGTTCTGCGTCCACCGGACGGTCGCGAAGCTGCGCGCATCCTTCAGCAGCATCCGCGACGCGTGCGCGAGCGTCACCGGATCGTCCGACGCCACTTGTATCAGCAGGTCCCCATCGCAGTACTCGGGCTGCAGCCGGTCGATGCCGAAAGCAGGCAGAGGCGCCAGCCACGCCGGGGCGGAGCCGCCCGCAACCGCGACGAAGCGCGGCCCGAACGCAAACGTCACCGTGAGGCGGGCCGGCGCCAGCGCGAGCTCGGGCTCTGAGTCTGCGAGCGCCGGCTCACCCTGCGTCATCCGCGCGGCGTCGTCGCTCAACGTGCGCATGAGTCGGCGCAGGCCGTCTCGACCGACGTCAGGCTTCAGGTCCAAGGCCACGAAGACCGCGTGCGACTGCGCATCCGTGTCGATTCCGGCCTGATGCACGCCGTAGAACGGCACCGTGGTCTCCCCGTTGAGGGGTGGGACGGCGGATGCCGCGGGCGGGGCCGCCTGGAATGCAGCGTCGATGGCGATCGCGGCCGCCGCGCCGATACCGGCGACAGCTCCTCCGAGGAGGAACTGTCGCCGGGTGGCGCGATGCCGGACCGTGGTCTCGTCGGGATCGCGCCGTGACATCAGTGGCTCATCCCGCTGTCGCCGCTCATGTCCATGTCGCCGCCCTCGTAGTTCTCGTTCGCTCCGGCGTAATCCTTGACCGGGGCGGTGATCTGGGAGCTCGTGCCGTCCGCGTACGTGAGGGTGAGGGTGACGTCGTCACCCGCGACGAGGGGCGAGGTCAGATCCATGAGCATGATGTGGTTGCCGCCGGGGGCGAGGCTGAGGCTGCCGTGGGCGGGAATCACGAAGCCGCCCTCGATCTGACGCATCACCATCTGCCCCGACTCGTTCTCGACCGTTTCGTGGAGCTCGACCGCCGACGAGGCGGGCGTCGTCGCGGCGGTCACCGTGACGTCGGTATCGCCGTCGTTGTTCAATTCGCCGAACGCGGCCGACATCCCGGAGTCGGCGGACTTGACCCAGGCATCGGAGACGGAGATCGCCTCGGCAGCGGTGGCGGAGCCCGAGGTCGGCTGGCCCTGGGCGGCACAGCCCGCGAGGGCGAGTGCGGTGAGAGCGAGCGCTGCGGTGAAGCGGATACGAGTGGTGGGAGTGTTCACAGGGGTATGCCTTTCAAAAGCGGGACGAGCGAGCTCAGTGCTCTGCGTCGTCGGTGCCGCGCGCGTCGGAGCGGCGGCGGAGGAAGATGATGAGTGCGAAGAGCGCGACGGCAATGCCGGCGCCGGCGGCGCCGATGAACGCGATGCGCAGCGCTCCGGCGTTCTCCTGACCGGCCTCGTCGACCGTCGGCTCGTCTGACTGCGCCGCCTGGCCGTCGGCGCTCGGCGCCGTCGGCTGCGCCGTGTGCTCGAGAGGCGGCCCGTCGCCGATCGTGAACGGGACGGTGCCCGCGATCGGATGCCCGTCCGACGACACCACGCGCCACCGCACCTCGTATCCTGCGGCCGGCATGTCCGGCTGTAGATCGACGGTGACGGTCGACCCGTCCAGCACCGGCTCGGTGGCCGCCCAGTCATGCCCTTCGGCATCGGCGACGATCACCGCCGCGCCGGTGTCCAGCACATCGGCGGAGAAGGTCAACGTGACCTGCGTCGGAGCCTCGGTGAGTCGTTGCCCGGTCTCGGGCGTGGAGGAGAGAAGTTCATCGTGAGCGGACGCGGGGGCGGCCACCGCCAAGACGGCGGCGAACGCCACCACGATCCCCGCGACGATACGTCGCGACAGGGACATGGGACACCTTTCGACAGCGGCGCGCGCAGGCGCCGCACCACACGGGACGCCTGTCTCGACGACAGGCGGAAGCGCAGCACACGACGCGAGCGCGTCGTGACAGCGTGATCAGACCGTGTGAAGTCGCGGTGGGCCGCGACGGGCGATGTCTCGGAGGAAGAGCCTCTGACGGGGCCGACGTTGCTGCGCGCAGGCGACGGACGAGAAGCGCGGAGCGTCGGCTTCGACGTCCGCGACGACGAGGGCCAAGCGGATGCGGAGGCGCCCGACCAGCGTGCGCGTCAACTCGATGAGCGCACGAACGCAACGTTCCCCGCGGTGCAGCGCGAGGATCGTCACGGCGGCGGCGACGGCGTGCCCGAGCCACATCGCCGGATCGCCGTGGAGAGCATCGATCGTCCCGACGCTCGACGTCGGCGGCGCGTCACCCATGCCGTGCATCGCGTGATGCTCCTGCCCCATACCGGGCACGGCGAAGGACCCGAGGACGAAGAGGGTGTGGAACAGTGCCTGACTGAGCAGGACGGCCGCCGACAGGCGCCATACCGAGAGGCGACGCCCTGTGAGGACCGTGCAGACGGCGAGCGACAACACGAAGGGGATCAGGATGCCGAGCCACCCCGGCACCGCACCGCCGGCGCTGACGTGCGAGAGGAGCGCGACGAAGGTCGCCACGGCCGCAGACGTCGTCCCGCGCAGCAGGCGGGGAAGACGGGAACGGCGCACGACCCTATTGTTGCAGCCGGTCGGAGATGCCTCACCCCACGTCGGTGGTCACCCGTAGAACTGCTTCTCGAACACGCGCCGCGACAGGCGGGCCGCCCGCATCCAGTCCTCCTCGACACGCGATGCCGAACGCGGCGGATACTCCAAGAGCCGTCCGATGCCGTCGAGGCGGCGGCGGTCGGCAGGGAGGACATCACTCGTCTGCGCCGACAACAGGGTGTTGGCCGAACGCAGGCGACTGGCGAGCCGCCAGGCCTCGTGCAGGCGTGGAACGGCACTCTCGGGCAGAAGCCCCGCTTCTCCGGCCGTGCGCAGTGCGTCCGTCGTCGAGGTCGTGCGCAGCGCCGGCACGGCGTGTGCGTGTTGCAGCTGCAGCAGCTGGACGAGCCACTCCACGTCGCTGAGCCCGCCGGGACCGAGCTTGAGATGGCGCGACGGATCGACGCCCTGCGGAAGCCGCTCGCTCTCGACCCGCGCCTTGATGCGCTTGATCTCACGGACGCCCTGCGGGTCGGCGCGCACGGGGTACCGCACGCGGTCGGCCAGCGCCGTGAACGCGTCGATGAGCTTCACGCTGCCCGCGACGCCGCGGGCGCGAAGCAGGGCCTGCGCCTCCCACGACAGCGACCACCGACCGTAGTACTCCGCGTACGAGTCCAGCGACCGCACGAGCGGACCGTTGCGTCCCTCCGGGCGCAGGTCCGCGTCGAGATCGAGCGGAACGCGGTGATCCTCGGAATGGGTGCGCAGACCCTGAACGAGCTTCAGCGACAGCGCGTGCGCACGTTCCGGGTCGACGCCGTTCGCCCGGTAGACGTACAGCACGTCCGCATCCGAGCCGAAACCGAGCTCGCGCCCGCCGAAGCGCCCCATCGCGATGACCGAGAAGTCGAGCGCGTCGTCTTCGGGCGGCACGGCCTCACGACGCACGGCACGTAGCGTCGCCTGGATCGTGACCTCGGTGATCGTGCTGAGCGAGTCGGCGAGCTCCTCGATCGTGAGCACACCCAGAACGGCAGCCATCGCCGTGCGCAGCAGCTCCCGTCGTCGCAGCGCGCGAACGAACGGCATCGCGTCGTCGAGGCTGTCATGCCGCGTCTGGATCGCGCGGGCCTCCGTCTGCAGGGCGACGCCGCTGCGCGGGCGCAGGAGTTCGGGGTCGTCCAGCCAGGCCGCCGCTTCCGGGATCCACTCCATGAGCTCGCCGATGTAGCGAGAGCCCGACAGCACGCGGGTGAGACTCTCGGCCGCCGCCGACGAGTCCCGCAGCAGACGCAGGAACCACGGGGTGTCCCCCAGCCGCTCGCTGATGCGGCGGAAGGCGAGCAGGCCGTAATCGGGGTCGACGCCGTCGGCGAACCACCGGATCATGATCGGCATGAGGTGGCGCTGGATCGTGGCCTTGCGGCTGATCCCGCTCGTCAGCGCCGCGATGTGCCGGAGCGCTCCGGCCGGGTCCTGGAAACCGATGGCCGCCAGACGATCGTGCGCCTGCGCGGCAGACAACGTGCGCTCTCCCTCCGGGAGGGCTGCGACGGCGGAGAGGAGCGGTCGGTAGAACAGGCGCACGTGGATGTCGCGCACCTCGCGTTTCACCCGCTCCCACTCGGCGGTGACTCCGGCGGCGCTGTCGGCGACGCCGCTCGCGCGCGCGAGCACGCGGCGATCGTCGTCCTTCTCCGGCATGAGGTGGGTGCGACGAAGGCCGCGCAGCTGCAATCGGTGCTCGAGCACACGGAGGAACCGATAGTCGCGAGCGAAGGCCGCCGCCTCGGCGCGCCCGATGTAGCCCTCAGCGACGAGCGCATCCAATGCGTCCAGTGTGCCCCGCTGGCGAATGCGGTCGTCGGTGAGCCCGTGCACGAGCTGGAGCAGCTGCACGGTGAACTCGATGTCGCGGATGCCGCCGGGCCCGAGCTTGATCTGCAGCGGCACCTCGTGCGCCGGGATGTGGTCCGTCACGCGCTCGCGCATCCGCTGCACGCTGTCGACGAAGTTCTCGCGGGCGGCGCTCGTCCACACCTTGGGCTGTACCGCGGCGACGTACTCGCGACCGAGATCCAGATCGCCGGCGAGCGGCCGCGCCTTCAGGAGCGCCTGGAACTCCCAACTGCCCGCCCAACGGTCGTAGTACGACAGGTGGGACTCGAGGGTGCGCACCAGAGCGCCCTGCTTGCCCTCGGGTCGCAGGTTCGCGTCGACCTCCCACAGAGGCGGTTCGATCTCGATCCCCGAGATTCCCTGCATGGTCTGCACGGCGAGGCGCGTCGCGATGTCGATGATGCGACTGGCGCCCCACTCCTCCTCGGCGCCCTCGGCGGCACCGCACACGAAGATGACATCGACGTCGCTGACATAGTTCAGTTCGCGTGCGCCGGTCTTGCCCATGCCGATGATCGAGAGCCGGGTGGCCGCGACCTGTTCCCGGGGGAACAGACCTCCGGGTCTGCCCTGCGAAATGCGGGTGCGGGCCACGCTCAGCGATGCCTCGAGCGCGGCGCCCGCCGCATCCGCGAGGGCAGCCGCGACCTCGGGCAGCACATCGATCGCATCCGGCGCCCGCAGATCGAAGGCCGCGATGCGTGCCAGCAGCCGACGGTAGCGCACGCGCAGTGCGACCCACGCGGACTCGTCCCCGGATGAGGCGAAGCCGTCCTGCGCCCCGACCGACTCCTGCAGATCTCGCTGCATCTCATCGGCGCGCGGCAGGATCTCGCCCGCGGTCGCGAGGTCTGCGAGTTCTTCCGGGTGGCGCAGGTAGAACTCACCGAAACCATCCGACGCGCCGAGCAGCAGCCAGAAGACCCGGCGCGCGTGCGGGTCGCGCAAGGTCGCCGTGACCGCATCGGGATTGCGCCGGGCGATCCTGCTCGCGCTGCGCAGCGCGCCGTCGGGATCGGCGGCGAAGCCGAGATCGGCGATCACCTCGGAGCGGCCGAGCGCCAGCAGCTCGACGAGCTCATCGAACGCCCGCTCCGCCGCGTCGAGGTCGCCGAGTCCGAGCCGGACGAGGTCCGTTCGGCTCGAGGAGCGCTCCGTGCCGGCCATCGCCGGCTCAGAGCATCTCGAGGTTGCTCTGCAGCTCGAAGGGCGTCACCTGCGAACGGTAGCCCGCCCACTCGCGGCGCTTGTTGGCGAGCACGTAGGTGAACACGGTCTCGCCCAGTGTCTCGGCGACGAGCTCCGACTCCTCCATGTACTGCAACGCCTGATCGAGGCTCGCGGGAAGCGGCGCGTACCCGAGCGCGCGGCGCTCGGAATCCGTGAGCGACCACACGTTGTCCTCGGCCTCCGGCGGCAGCTCGTAGCCCTCCTCGATGCCCTTGAGGCCGGCGGCCAGCATCAGGGCGTACGCGAGGTACGGGTTGGCGGCCGAGTCGAGGGCACGGTACTCCACGCGCGAGGAGCCGCCCTTGTTGGGCTTGTAGAGCGGCACGCGCACGAGCGCCGAACGGTTGTTGTGGCCCCAGCTGATGAAGCTGGGCGCCTCGTCGCCGCCCCACAGGCGCTTGTACGAGTTCACGAACTGGTTCGTGACGGCCGAGATCTCGTTGGCGTGACGCAGCAGGCCGGCGATGAACTGACGGCCGACCTTGGAGAGCTGGTACTGCGCGCCCTCTTCGTAGAACGCGTTGCGGTCACCCTCGAACAGCGACATGTGCGTGTGCATACCGCTGCCCGGCTGCCCGCTGAGCGGCTTCGGCATGAAGGTCGCGTAGACGCCCTGCTCGATCGCCACCTCCTTGATGACCGTGCGGAACGTCATGATGTTGTCGGCCGTGGCCAGCGCATCGGCGTAGCGCAGGTCGATCTCGTTCTGCCCCGGACCGCCCTCGTGGTGGCTGAACTCGACGGAGATGCCGAGGTCTTCCAGCATCCGCACCGAGCGGCGACGGAAGTCGTGTGCCGTTCCTCCGGGAACGTTGTCGAAGTAGCCTGCGGAATCGACCGGCTCGGGGCCATCGGGGCCGTAGGTGGAGGACTTGAGCAGGTAGAACTCGATCTCCGGATGCGTGTAGAACGTGAATCCCGCATCCGAGGCCTTCGCGAGCGTGCGCTTGAGGACGTGACGCGGGTCGGCGACGGCCGGCTGGCCGTCGGGCGTCGTGATGTCGCAGAACATGCGCGCGGTCGGGTCGATCTCGCCGCGCCACGGCAGGATCTGGAACGTCGTGGGATCCGGGTGGGCGAGCAGGTCGGACTCGAACGTGCGCGTGAGGCCTTCGATCGCGGAACCGTCGAAACCGAGGCCCTCGGTGAAGGCTCCCTCGACCTCGGCGGGGGCGATCGCCACCGACTTCAGCGTTCCGATCACGTCGGTGAACCAGAGGCGGATGAACTTGACGCCGCGCTCTTCGATCGTGCGCAGTACGAAATCGCGCTGCTTGTCCATGCTTTTCCTCCCGGCCCCACAGGGCCCGATCACGTGATGGGGGTGCGCTCCGAGAGGCGCGTCAGTCGTTTTCGAGGGCGTCGTCAGCCGCCCACTGCGCGGAGCGCTGCTTGATCAACTCGGGGGCGTTCGCCGCCTCTTCCGCGGTGTCGAACGGACCGGCGCGGTCGATCGCCGGGGACTCGAAACCTCGCTCCACCTCGCCGGTGGTGAGGTTGTACCAGTACTTCTCGCTGTCTTCGCTCACGGCAGACTCCTCATCGCTCTCGAGACGATCCTACTGATCGCGACCCGTGTGCTGGATAGGCTGAAACCATGGCAGCACAGAAGTCTCGCGCGGTGGGTATCGACATCGGCGGAACCGGTATCAAGGGTGGAATCGTCGACCTCGACAAGGGCGAGCTGATCAGCGACCGGATCAAGGTGTCCACACCTTCCGGCGCAGAGCCGAAGGACGTTCTGGCTGCCGTGCGCAGCGTGCTCGACACGCTCGAGGTCGCGGACTCCGACTACCCGCTCGGCGTGGCCTTCCCCGCGATCGTCAAGAACGGTCGCACGCTGTCGGCGGCGAACGTGTCCGACAAGTGGATCGACTTCCCCGCCGAGGAGTTCTTCGAGGAGGGGCTCGGCCGCGACATCCACTTCGCCAACGACGCGGATGTGGCCGGCGTCGCCGAGATGCGCTTCGGTGCCGCGAAGGGCGTCGACGGACTCACGATCCTCACGACCCTCGGCACCGGTATCGGATCGGCCGTCATCTACAACGACGTCCTCATCCCCAACAGCGAACTCGGCCACCTACAGCGTGCGAAGCACGGCAAGGATGCCGAGGCGTACGCCGCCTACTCCGCCATGGAGCGCGACGAGCTGAGCTGGGAAGCGTGGGCCGAACGCCTGCAGTGGTACTACTCGCACGTCGAGTTCCTGTTCAGCCCCGACCTGTTCATCGTCGGCGGCGGGGTGTCCAAGCACGCGGACAAGTTCCTGCACCTGCTCGATCTCCGCACGCCGATCGTCCCCGCCGTACACCGCAACAACGCCGGGATCATCGGCGCGGCAGCGCTCTCGCTGGGCGTCGAGCCGGATCTCGAGGAGACCGTCACCGGTCAGTGACCGGCCGGCACCGGCACGATGGGCGACACCCCCTTGGAGCAGTCCCTCCGCGAGCTCAACACGCTGCTCGCCTCGGTGGGCGAGACCTACTGGGCGCAGTGGGCGGCGCGCGCCGCCGACCGCATCGCCTTGGGTGGCGATCCCCGCGATGTGCGCGGCGTGTTCGGCGGGATGGGCAGCTTCAGCGATCTGATCATCCATCCGGCCAACGGGCACGCCGTCACCGACGATCAGGTCGCCGCGGTGAACCGGCGGCTCGACGAACTCCGCCAGAGGATCTACGCCCAGTCGCACGCGGTCTAGGTCTGCGGCGGGCGGGGCGAATGGGCCGGCCTGTACGCCGGGTTCTGTCCGGGGGCTTTCGCCCCGTGGACGGTCATCTCTCTCGGCGACACGTTGCCGTGCCGCTCCAGCGGCCTACCCGGGGACTCGGCGAGCCGCGTCATCATCCCCTGTCTGGCCTTGCTCCGGACGAGGTTTACCTTGCGGGTCGTGTCACCACGACCCCGGTGGTCTCTTACACCACCCTTTCACCCTTACCCGGGCCGAAGCCCGGGCGGTCTGCTCTCTGTGGCACTGTCTCGCGGATTGCTCCGGGTGGGTGTTACCCACCGCCCTGCCCTACGGAGCCCGGACGTTCCTCGGCGCGGTTGCCCGCGACGCGACCGTCCAGCCGACCCATTCGCGTGTCGAGTCTACCGGGGGCGAACCGCATCCTCCGGCTCGTGGCGGATGACCTCGACATCCAGCGGGAAGTCGATCGGAAACGTGCCGAACAGCAGGCGTCCGGCCGCCTCGGCGGCCTCGACCACTGCCTGCGCCGCCGCCTGCGCCTGCTCCTGCGGCGCGTGCACCATCACCTCGTCGTGAAGGAAGAAGACGAGGTGCGCACGATCCGCGAAGGCTGGGCCGGATGCGGCCGCGGGCGTGCCGGCGGCAGGTGGCAGCGCGTCGAGACGCCGCCGGATCTCGGCGAGCCAGCACAACGCCCACTCGGCCGCCGTGCCCTGCACGACGAAGTTCCTCGTGAAGCGCCCGCGTTCCCTGGCTGCGCGCAGCGCGCCCTCGCGCACGCCCGGCTCCGCATCCGCCTCGCTGGCCCGCGACTGCAGCGCGAGCCACGGCGCCTCCGCGTCGGGCGTGCCGCGTCCGAGCCAGGTGGCCACCCCGCGGCCGTCCTCACCGGCGACTGCCGCATCGTCGACGAGCGCCATCGCGGTCGGGAACGTCTTGCGCAGACGCGGCACGAGGCGTCCGCTGTCGCCGGTGGTCGCGCCGTACATCGCGCCGAGGACCGCATATTTGGCCTCCTCGCGGGTCGCGACCGCGCCCGTCGCGACGATCCCTTCGTAGAGGTCCCGCCCACGTGCCGCCTCCGCCATTCGAGTGTCGCGCGACGTCGCGGCCAGCACCCGTGGCTCGAGCTGGGCCACATCCGCATCCACGATGACCCAGCCTGAATCGGGACGCACGGCGGGACGCAACTGCCTCGGGATCTGCAGCGCTCCGCCGCCGCTCGAGGCCCATCGACCGGTCACCACGCCTGCCGGCACGTACACGGGGCGAAAGCGGTCATCGCGTACCCACTCGTCGAGCCACGCCCAGCCGTTCGCCGTGTAGAGCCTTGCGAGCTTCTTGTACTCGAGCAGTGGCTCGACGACGGGATGCTCGACGTGTGCGAGCTCCCACTTGCTGGTCGAGCCGACCGTCAGTCCGGCTCGATGCAGCGCTCGCAGCACTCGCGGCGGCGAGTCCAGTGACAGCGACGCGTCACCGAGCGCTGTACGCACCCGCTCGCCCACCTCGCGCATGCGCTCGGGCGCACCGCCGCCCACCGGACGACGGCCGAGCGTGTCGACCAGGATCCGCTCGTGTGTCGCGCGATGCCAGGGCAACCCGGCCGCGTGCATCTCTGCGGCGACGAGTGCGCCCGCCGATTCGGCCGTGATGAGCAGCGTCAACCGTCCCGGGTCGTGGGATGCGGCGACCACCCCCTGCTGGGCGCGCCACTCCGCCTCGACCTCATCGAGACCGAAGGCGGGTACCTCGTCGAACGCGAACAACGCCTCGCCTCCGTCCGGGACGGTCGGAGCGAGATCCCACCTGTCACTCGCGCTCCACGGCACACTCGAGGGGCTCAGCGGACTGTGGCGCAGGATGCGGCGCGCGAGCCGCACATCCCACGCCCTCGCGACGCGCTCCCCCGCCGCGAGCATCGCGGGGTAGCTCACGCCGGTGTCGGCCCACACCCATCGGGCGGGCGACGGCGCGTCGTCGGACACCTCACGGACGCCGTCCGCGGCGACGATGCGCCACGACGACGGCGTGCCATCGCGGCCGGTCATCTCATCCGACCGCGGCGGATCACAATCCCGACTCGGCGGTGCGCACGAGGATGCAGCCGCACTCCGGGCACGTCGCCACGACGTCGTCGGCCACCTGTCGCAGGGCTGCGAGATCGGTGCCGGAGAGCATCATGTGGCAGCCGCCGCAGGTGCGGGCCTGGAACAGCGCCGCTCCCGCCGAGCGGGTCGCCAGCTTCTCGTACAGCGCGAGGAGCTGCTCCGGAACGGAGCCTGCGACAGCGGCGCGGTCACGACCCAGCTGCTGTTCGAGAGCCGCCGCGGTCTCCACGGTCTCCTTCGCCTCCGCCGAGAGGCGCGATCCTTCGTCGTTGTTCGCGGCCACGAGCTGCTGCTGCTCAGCAACGGCAGCCTCCGCAGCTTCGAGACGCTCCATGAGCTCCAACTGCGTCTCTTCGAGCTCGTCCTGTCGGCGAGTCAGCGACGCCAGCTCCCGCTCGAGGCCGACGGCGTCCTTCGCGCTCGCGGTCTTCTGCAGCAGTTGCTCATCACGCTGACGACGC